>NZ_MWQK01000007.1 GCF_002210425.1 Fibrobacter sp. UWB2
GATCGCCGATGGTACCTGGCCCCCGGGCCCGGGAGAGTAGGTCGCCGCTGGATTCACGGGCCCCTTGAGGAAATCCTCGAGGGGCCCTTTCTTGTTTTATCTCGCCCTAGCGCAGTCCCGCAGGCGGCACTGTCATGCCGGACTCCGTTCCGGGAGGGAATCGGCTTACAAGTCTCGATACAGCATACACATCCCGATGTGAATCGTTAGTAGCGGTTGATTAATGGCTAATGTCTAATTTTGTATATTCCGTACAAATGACTAGAATTTCCGTATACATCCTGTTCCTCACCCTTTTCCTCCTTGCGGCCTGCGACAGCGACAAGAAGGACTTCGAGACATTGAAAGAGGATGAAATAATCCTCGATATCAACACGGAAGAGTATTCGTTGAATGGAACGGTTATCGGCAAGACTGCTACCGATATTTCCGCTATTGATGATTTTATTGACAAGCCTCTTCATAAAGAAGTATGCAGGGTAAGGACGAAGTTTCAAGAAGATGCTTTAAGGCGCGGTGAGTCTGGTGACGGGTTTGATTTTGCCAAATTGCATGTAGATGGAAATCTATCTTACGGGGATTTCTATAAAGCGTTCTCTTCAATGTTCTTCTGTGGGTATTCGGTCTTTGATATTGCAATTGGCTCAAATTATAAGGGTGTTTTTAGGTTAAGTATCCCATCAACTAATTATATGTGGTGTGGCCTTGTTATTCTGCGAATGAAAGGTCTAAGATATAAGTATTTGCGTAACCGTCAGAAGTTATCGCTTGCTGAAATGTCAGAGATAGATGTTAAGGATAGAGAGTGCGTTGAAAATCATGAAACATTGGACTTGTTATTGTCGTTTTATCGTAAAGATGATGGCATCGCCTATGTCGTCAGTTTGAATGAAACGTTTTTCAATAAGGGCAGCCGGTTTGATGGCTATAACTTCTATACATTTAATGACGAAAATGATTTGTGGAAGTTTATTGAAGATGTCCGTTCTAGAGTGGAACGCCAAACAGAAAAGAAGCCTGAAACAAAACAGGATAGAGTCTTAAGATTACTTATTGATGCCCTGGATGGTCCAAATAAAATAACGCTTGTTTTTGAAAAAGACGTGCTGATGAAAGATATTGCCCCCATCATCAAAAAACTAAATACTTACGGGTATAGATTTGCATTTGATTTGGATTAAAACTGCGCCGTTATGTGGACCTGCAATATTTGGACTTTGAATATTCCAATTTACCACATTGATAAACTGTCCAAGGAACTTTCTGTTTTGTAGTTTTTCCTTGTCGCTTATGATTATACATTATTGAACGTAGGCGAGCGATGTTGCATTGCCTAGGGTGTGAGGATAAGAACATGGAAAACAATGAAGTTGAAATCAAGAAAGTCGGGCCAATTGTCGAAACCGTATGGGGTGTGTTCCTGCTTGTGGCTAGCTGCGCGCTAATCGTCTTTGCCGCTTAATCCTTGATTGCAAAAAAAGAAAGTCAGTCTGTGTTGGAGACTGACTTCTTTTTATTTAAAATTCCAGATTTCGCCAAGCGCATTCGCTTGCAGGCGGAATATATCGGTTGTTGTAGTACTCCGCGCAACCTGTGGGGTTTGGAGCCTTTTCGCAAGTCGTATCGCGAATCTCGACGAGCTTGTCGTAGACATCCTTATTCTTTACGGATCTGAATAGCAATGAGTTCTGGAGGCATTCAAAACAGCATAGTCTGTCATAGACATGCATTGTCTTTTCGATTTTTTCAATCACCTTTGTATCGCCAGTGGCAGAGAAATAGGCCCAGTGGGCATCGATATCTTCGCCTTCGCATGTGACCGAGTCCATGAAAAATTCGTGACCTTGAATATACTTGCTTATGCTTTGTTGTGCCGGGAATCCTGTTGGGAAGACTCGCTGAAAATCTTTCTGTTCTTTTTCATCGAGGTGAGACATGATCCAGTTCTCATCAAGGTAATTGCGGTTCTTTAAACTTATGAGGTTGATTAGAGTAGGGTAGTAAACTCTTGCGTTTTCCACATTGAGCGTATTTGCTCTAATTATAGCCACGATAAGTTCGTTCGTGTATTCGGGGTTCATCTTGTAAGCTTCACCGATGAACAGGTCTACAGAATCGGCTAAGGCGGGAGTTAAATCATCCCGCTTAAAATTTTCATTTATTTGGGGGTTGAAAAGAGCACAGCTTGATAGGACTAGAATGGCTAGAACAAATGATAGGTATAGTTGCTTTGTCATAAATAAACCTTAGTTTGGTTACAATATAAACAAAAACGGAGCCCCGAAGGACTCCGTGTATTTGTTTTTAGAGCTATTAGACTCTTCCGAAGCGGCGTGTCTTGCGGAACGGCTTGTCGCCAAAGCTGCGTTCATCGCGGTCTTTGCGGAAGGGCTTGTCTTCGAACTTGCCGGGTTTGCGGTCGGCGAATTGGCGTTCGCGGCGGGCCTTGCGGTTTTCGAACGGCTTGTCGCCAAAGCTGCGTTCACCAAGGTCTTTGCGGAATCCGCCACGGCGTTCATCGTCGTGGAATCCTCCCTTGCGGTCGCGATGGAAACTGCGGCGTTCTTCGCGGCTAGCGTGCGGTCTTGTTCCCGGTGCGGGGCCCTCGGGCGGTTCGTCGGTCATCACGCGGAAGCGGGCGTCGTTACCGCGGATTGTCATTTCGGACAAAATGTCGAGAACGTCTTGCGGAAGCGTGTTCGGGAGTTCAACGGTACTGAACTTATCGAACAGCTTGATGCGACCGATATTGCTGCTGTTGATGTTTGCTTCGCCAGCGATTGCACCCACGATGTCTCGCGGGCTTACGTGGTCGATGCGACCCACGCCAAGGTAGTAACGCAAATAGCCTTCTTCGACGCCGTTCATGCCTTCTTTGCGTTCTTTCCTTAAGCGTTTCTGTTCTTCGCTATTGAGGCCGAAATCTTCGCTATTGCCGAGGAAGTCTCTGCCTGAGCGGACCTTTTCGCGGCGTTCCTTCGGAGCTTCGAGCGGCGGGAGGTTCGGGAAGAGCGGCTGCTTTTTCTGGTACATCTTGATGACTGCTGCTGCGATGTCTTCGGCAGTCATTTCGTTGACGGAGCCATCTTCGAGGGCTACGCCATCCTTCATGTTGCAACCTTCTGCGGCGAGTGCGCGGACGAGTTCCTTGAACTGGTCGAGTTCACCGTAGCTTACGACACTCTTGACTTTAGCCTTGAATGCTTCGACGCGCTTTTTGCTAATCTGTTCGGAGGTCGGCATTTCCATCACGTCAATCGGCTGGCGCGTTGCCTTTTCGATAGTCTTGAGCATGCGCTTTTCGCGCGGCGTGATGAACAAGATGGCGTTACCGCTGCGGCCTGCACGGCCTGTACGGCCAATGCGGTGCACGTAGGATTCGGTGTCGTACGGAATGTCGTAGTTCACAACGAGTGAAATACGGTCCACGTCAATACCGCGGGCGGCGACGTCTGTTGCGACGACGATATCGAGCTTGCCCATCTTGAGACGGTTGATGGTGCGTTCGCGCATGGACTGGGCGAGGTCACCGTTGAGCGGAGCCACGTTGAAGCCTCGGCTTTCGAGCTTTTCAGCCACTTCTGTGGTGTTCTGCTTGGTGCGCACGAAAATGAGCACTCCGTCAAATTCTTCGCCTTCGAGCACGCGTGCGAGCGCTTCGATCTTATTTTCGTTTTTCACGAGCAAGTAGCGCTGGCAAATGTTTTCGACCGTGGTCGTCTTGCCTTCGATGCGGGCTTCTTCGTATTCGCCCAAGTGCTGGTCGATAATTTTCTTGACGCTGTCCGGCATGGTGGCGCTAAAGAGGGCGCGCTGGGCGTCGGCGGGGATTTCCTTGAGGATGGTTTCCACGTCTTCCATAAAGCCCATGTCGAGCATTTCGTCAGCTTCGTCGAGGACAATAGCCTTGACCGCTCCGAGAGAAATAGAACCACGCTTGATATGGTCAATCAAACGACCCGGTGTGGCAACGACGATGCTTGCCTTGCGCTTGAGGGCGCGCAACTGGATAGCGATATCCTGACCGCCATAGACCGGAACAACCGTCACGTTTTGCATCTTGACAGCGTATTGCTGGATGGCATCCGAAACCTGGATCGCAAGTTCGCGTGTCGGCGTAAGCACGAGCATGGACGTTTCGCGTCCGTTGAAGTTGATACGCGAAAGGAGCGGAAGTGAGAATGCTGCCGTCTTGCCGGTACCTGTCTGTGCTGTTCCGAGAAGGTTTGCGCCCTGCAAAAGTGCCGGAATGGCCTTAGCCTGAATGGGCGAGGGCGTTTCGTAGCCGGCGAGCTTGACCGCTTCAAGAACTTCCGGAGAGAGACCGAGATCGTCGAACGTCACCAAAGATTCATCGCCGACATCTTCTTCGTCTGCGGAGTCTTCATTTAAGGCGGCCGAATCAGTCGCTGCTGTTGCGTCTTCTGCTTCAGCGGGCTTTTCCTGCTCGCTTGTCATATCGTCATCGTCGATAAATTCGACTTTTTCGCCTTTCTTAATTTTGGAGTTTGCTCCGGATTTCAAAACTTCGCCATTGTCGTCAACGACAATGCCGTCCGGATTTGCTGCAAAGAATGCGGCTTCGTCAGCCTGATCTTCGTCTGCACCGCCTGCGATGGCGTTCAAGAAAGCATCTGCTTCGAGCTGTAATTTGGAGTTGTCGTTATTTTCCGGAACGTCAATTTCCGGGCCGCAAGAAATATCTTCTGCCATAAGTCACCTTCGGGATCCGTAAACTTCATCTGCAGCACATGCCGCGTCATCACTTTGCTCGAATCGAGCATTCAATAAGCCCCGAAGTGCACTCGCACTTATAAACCTGAAGTCTGTTGGGTCCCCTTAATTTTGCGCCAAATGTAGAAAATAAAGGTTTGAAATCAAAGGTTTTTAAAAGCGCTGGTGACGAAGTAATAAAAAAGAATGTTGCGGCCGCGCCGGAAATTTTCATAGACAGTTTAAATGAATTATACTATATTATGCAAACCTCGGAGAGATGCCAGAGTGGTCGAATGGGCCGGTCTCGAAATCCGGAGTCTGTCACAGGACCGAGGGTTCGAATCCCTCTCTCTCCTTTGAAACGAAAAGCGAAGCCGTAAGGCTTCGCTTTTTGTTTCAAGTGAAATAATAGTGGATGAGAACCCTCGCAGAGGGTTCGATTGACCGCGCGAGAGCGAAGCGAACACAGCGCGGTCAAGGATTACGGCCTCCGGCCGTAACCCGGAGGGCAACTAGCGAAATGAAATGAGCTAGTTGTCCAATCCTTCACTCTCTTTGAGAGAGATAATGCACTTTTCTAGAGTGTCAGATTGACCTTGTCCAGAGAGAGGACGAGAAGGAACAGAATGTGACCGAACGATCCCATCCCTCTCTCTCCTTGAGAGAGAGGTAAATGCTCTCGTATTGAGAAAAAATGAGCTCTCCAAGCCCTTAAAAAAAAGTCAAAACACCCATAAATTGGTAATTTTTGGCACTTTTATGGTCGAAAAATGAATTTTTGTAATAAAAATGTATTCTTTTCTAAAAAATATGCTATATTTATTTACGTGAACGTATCAGAGGGGAGCTTTGATTTGTTTGCGCAATTCCAAGCGCCCTTCTTAAGATTTAACGAAATAAACTGAGACAATAGGAACCGTAAAAACGGTTTTGGTGTATTAGGAGTTTATTCAAAAGTCTCTCATTCCAACTCGTAAAATACTGTCGCCCTCCCATCGAGGGCGACTTCCCGTTTATAGGGCTCACGGGATTTTTATACCCTTTGACGCGGTTACAAAAAAAGAACCCAACTTGCGTTGAGTTCTTTTTATACCGCTTGGCGCGGTTACAAAAAAAGTCCAGCTTTCGCTGAACTTTTTTATACCCCCAAGCGGTTTCGAACCGCTGTTGCGGGAATGAAAATCCCGAGTCCTGGGCCACTAGACGATAGGGGCGTTTTGTGTGAGGACAAATATAGGATTTTATAGAATAATGTCAAGGGTGGATGAATAAATTTTTTTTGAGGGGGCGCGGCTTTTCATAGTCGACTTTTTATACCCTTTGTCGCGGTTACAAAAAAAGACCGACTTTTCAGTCGATCTTTTTTATACCCCCAAGCGGTTTCGAACCGCTGTTGCGGGAATGAAAATCCCGAGTCCTGGGCCACTAGACGATAGGGGCGTTTTGTGTGAGGACAAATATAGGATTTTATAGAATAATGTCAAGGGTGGATGAATAAATTTTTTTTGAGGGGGCGCGGCTTTTCATAGTCGACTTTTTATACCCTTTGTCGCGGTTACAAAAAAAGACCGACTTTTCAGTCGATCTTTTTTATACCCCCAAGCGGTTTCGAACCGCTGTTGCGGGAATGAAAATCCCGAGTCCTGGGCCACTAGACGATAGGGGCGTTTTGTGTGCGCCAAATATAGATGTTTATAGAAAATTGTCAAGGGTTTTTGTTTGAATTTTTTATTTTTTCTCTCGTGAATCTGAAAAAAAAGCTAAAAAGGATACTTTGGCGAGGCGTTTTACGCTTTTTGCCGGTGGCTTTGCTTGCGAGTGCCGCCGATGCGGCGTTGCTTTGGGGCATTCGTTCGTTCATGGGGATCCTCCAGGGCGAGGCTGTTTTCTCGCTTACGCTATGGCTTGTGCTGATGGTTGTCCTCACGGCGCTCCGTTTTGCTTTTTTTGCCTGGAAGTTGAACATTTCCGAAAAATGGCTTTTTGGCGCAGGATCCTTGGTGATGGGGTGGTTCCTGCATACGCTCCGTTCGCTTTCGCCGCGTGTGTTCCATACACCTGAGGGTGATTTGAAAGTCGAGACGGCGTATGAATCGACGATAGTCTTGCAATCAAATGGCGGCGTGTTTTTCCAGGCGGTGCAGGCGATTCTCCAGCTCCTAGTCTTTTTGCCGGTGCTGTTCTACATTTCATGGCCGTTGACTTTGTTCTTGTTTGTGGTTGTTGTTCCGCTTGTGGGCTGGATGCAGCGCCGTCTGCATAAGATGGGCCCTGCCGAAGAACATATTCTTACGGAACGTTCGAATTTTCGCAGTTCGCTTTATCTTGCCCGGAAACTTTTCCGCCGTTGGAGTTCTCGTTTTGAACGCAAGGATATTTCGAACGACTTAATGTCTCAGGTTCGCAGTCTCAGGGAAGATGGCCTTTCTGTCTCGCTCCGCAAAGGCGTGCTTTCTCTTGTTACGGAGAGCGTTTCGGTCTTGGCGATGGTCTTTGTGCTTGCGTTCTGTGCGCTTTTGATTTCGAAGGGCTGGATGGACGGAACGGGGCTTGTGCTTTACTGTTCGGCAGTTCTCCTTTGTTACAAACCCGTGAAAGAATGTGCTCGTGTAATGCCGCAGGCCCGCTCTGCGATGAGCGCTCTCCGTGTTTTGGAAAAGTTCGAAGCTTTGCCTTCGAAAAAGTCGGATTCCAGTTCTGTCAAAAAAACGTTTGTTCCGGATTCAGATTACATGCAAATTGCGCACGGAGATTTTGCGTACGAAGGGGCGTTCGAAACGCTCTTTAGCAATTTTTCGCTTTGCTGGAATACAAAAAAACCTGTACTTGTTCGTGGTCGAAATGGCGTGGGCAAATCGACACTGTTGCGCTTGATTGCTGGGCTTGAGGAATGGGACTATGGTGAAATTACAAGTAACATTCCTCTGAAAAACAATGTGTTTTTTGTGGCGCAAGATTTGGAATTGCCTCCCCTTCACTTGTTAGAAAAACTCCTTGCGCAAACGAAATTTGCGGCTGTCGCGGAATTTGCTCGTGCGGCCCGTGTTGATAAAATTATTGCCAAGGAAGGAATGTCGGGTGGCGAACGCGCTCGTGTCGCTTTGGCTTGGGCTTTGGCTTCGGATAGCTCGATGGTTTTGCTTGACGAACCTTTTGCATCGGTGGCGCTTGCTGACCGCGAACCGCTTTTGACGGCGTTCCTTGATACGGCGGAACTTTTGCACAAGTGGGTGGTGCTCGTGAGCCATGATGTGCTTTCCCGTGAACTTGAACAACGTTTTAACGTTTTGGAGATGGACCATGCCTAGTGCAAAAAACGGGCTCGCTGCACGCCTGTATCGCTTTCGCGGGTACATCTTGGGTTTAATCGCCATTGCCCTAGTTATAACCCCGCCTTGCGTTTTTTCTACTGAAATAAGGTCGGGCGTTTTAATAGCCATCACGCTTTACGTTGTAAGTGCTTTTTTACGGGTACAGTCGCGCCGCTTTATTGGTGAGCATACTCGTGGTCACGTCCATGCGGCAGATGCGCTTGTGACTTGCGGCCCTTACGCTTCCGTTCGCCATCCGCTTTACGTTTCCAATACCGGCTTTGCGCTGGGGCTTGCGTTTTTCCATCTGGGCGTTTCGCTTTGGGTGGTCCCGTTTATGCTCGTTGTTGTTGCGTTTGAAATTGCGCTTTCGCGAATCGAGGACCGCTTTCTGGAAAAGACTTTTGGCGATGTCTGGCGTGCATGGGCGGCAAAGACTCCAGCATTTTTCCCACGTTTGGGCGGTACTGCTTGTGGTTCAAGCCGCGTTCCTGCGCAAAGGACCTTTTGGCAGGCGTTTTTTGCCGATTCGTCTTCGTGGCTATGGCTCTTGTTTTGTAATTTATTACTGGTATTAAGAAAAGTGGCGGTTTTCTATGTTTAAGGTGTTAGACGTTGCGCGCAAGGCTCTCGGCTCTGTGGCCGAAGTTGCTGCTAAAGTGCCTGTGATAGAAAATAAGTACCACGTGAATGAGCGCTTGCGCGGTCCGTGGCCTAAGGGACCGTTCCTTTGGATGCATGGCGCGAGTCTTGGCGAATGCAAGATGCTCCTGAATTTGGCAAAGTTTATTCAGGAAGATTTGCCGGACTGTCCGCGGATTTTGATTACGGCTCAGAAGGTTGAGGTCGTTTCGTTTATCAAAGAATCGGGCGTAAATGTGACGACGTGCATTGCCCCTGCGGATACGCCTGTGACGATGAAGTCCTTTATTTCTGCGGTTAAGCCTCTTGGACTCATCCTTGCGGAAAATGAATTTTGGCCGGGCTATCTTTCTTCGATCCAGCGGATTTCGACAAGGCCTTCTGTGGCTGTTGTTTCGGGACGCTTTTACCGTGCCATCCCCGGAATTGATTTTTCGGCGGTGGGCTATGCGAGCATGCAGACGGGCTCGGATCTTTCTCGTTTTATGAGTGTCGCTGCCCGTGCAAATATTTCGCGGGTGATGATCGGTGGCGATTGGAAACTTTTGCCATGGGTGCGCTCTGGCAAGTCTGTGACCGCCCCTGAAAATCCGACGGTCGATACGGTGTTTGTCTCGATGCACATCCAGGAATGGGCGGGGCTCAACCAGATGATCCTTTCGTCGATTAAGTGTCAGGAATCGGTGGTGCTTGTGCCGCGTCGCTTGTCTGAAGTGGCGGGGTTCCGCAAGGCGTTGCATGACCAGGAGCTTATCGTGGTGGATTGGCCGCTTGTGCAAAAGGGCGCTGTTTCGCTTGTAAGTGAATTTGGCAAGACAAAGGAAATTTTTGCAGTTTCCAAGTCGGCTGTAATTGGTGGTTCGTTTGCGCGTGGCCTTGGCGTCCATGATTTCTGGGAACCGCTCCAGCGTGGCGTGGCAACGTGCGTGGGACCTTATGCGGCCGGGCAGAAGGAAACGGTGACAACGCTTGTCCGTGAAGGCGTCATTGCTCAGTTGCAATCGGTGTCGGAATATTCAAGGCGCAACAAGCCCGATGTTCGTTTGGTACAGACGTTCCTTGCTCACGAAAGTGCGAAGATTAGTGATTCTTATCAGCAACTGCTTGAATTTTTGAAGAATTTGTTAAAGTAAATTAGGTGGATTATGAAAAAACTCGTTTTGGCTACGCCCCGTGGATTCTGTGCTGGCGTTGACCGTGCCATCCATGTGGTTGAAAAGGCTGTCGAAAAGTTCGGTACGCCCATATATGTACGCCATGAAATTGTGCACAACAAGTTTGTTGTGGAAACCCTCAAGAGCAAGGGTGTGGTCTTTGTCGACGAGCTCGACCAGGTCCCGGAAGGCTCCGTGGTGATTTTTTCGGCTCATGGGGTTGCTGAACGCATTTATGAAGATGCCAAGGCCCGTAACTTGCAGGTACTTGATGCAAGCTGCCCGCTGGTGCTCAAGGTGCATTTCAGTGCCAAGCGCCATTACAATGCGGGTCGCCATATCATCTTGATTGGCCATGCGGGCCATGCCGAAGTGGAAGGCACGCTTGGACAGCTCCCGGAAGGCGCAATCACGCTTATCAGGAACGAGAAAGACGCAGAGACTGTCGAGGTCCCTGCAGGCAAGGAACTTGCCTACATCACGCAGACAACGCTCTCTGTGGCCGAAACGCGCAAGATTATCGAGGCCCTCAAGCGCCGCTTCCCGAATATCATTGGCCCGGATGCGGGTGACCTTTGCTATGCGACGGGTAACCGCCAGGCGGCGGTTCTCGAACTTTGCTCCGAGGTCGACATGCTTTTGGTGGTCGGTGCCAAGAATTCTTCGAATTCCTCGCGTTTGATGGAACTTGGACTTGAACAGGGACTCCCGAGCCACCTGATTGCAGACGTGAATGACCTCGATCCAGCCTGGTTTGACGGGATTAATACGGTCGGCCTCTCGAGTGGGGCGAGCGCACCTGAAGTGCTGGTTCAGGGTGTCGTGGACTGGTTAAAAGAAAAATTTGGCCCGATTGAAGTGAAAAATCTTGTAAAATTAGTCGAAAATACGAAGTTTAACTTGCCAAAAGCATTGCAAGATTAACTTTAGCCTTGACAGTTCCAAAATTTTTAGCTAAAATTGGTGCCTGTAAAAACAACGGAGTTTTAATATGAGCCGCATTTGTGAAGTCACCGGCAAGGCCGGTCTCGTGGGCAACATGGTTTCCCACTCTAACCGTAAGAAGTTGATGAAGCAGCTTCCGAACCTCCAGAAGAAGCGCTTCTACATTCCTGAAGAAGACCGCTGGGTGACGCTCCGCGTTAGCGCCGCTGGTCTCCGCACGATCAACAAGCTTGGCATCCAGGCTGTTGCTCAGGAACTCGGAATCTAATTTCTTAGATTAAAAAGTTTAGCAAAAACCGCTATGTGATACATGGCGGTCTTTTGTGTATTTTGACAATTGCGGCTTGCGCGATAAATGCTACAAAAATGCCCCGGTGCTGTGACCGGGGCTGATTTTGTAAATGGAGATTCCCGCTCGGAGGCGGGAATGACAAGAGGGGTTTTCGACTACTTGCGGATGAACTGCGGGACGCCTTTGTACTTCGCCATGGCCTGCATGATGCTACCCATTTCCCATTCCTTTTCCTTGAGGCGGCGACGGAGGAGGGCGACGAACACTTCCATGAGCATTTCGCAGTCGTACACGGAGCGGTGCATCTTTTCTTCATCGATGGTCATCGAAATTTCACCGCGCTTCATGAACATATTTGCCATAAAACCGAGCTTGTGGTTCGCAAGTTCCGGCATGATGGTCTTGGAAATGGCAAGGCTATCGACAACGGGATTCCCTGGCGTAAACTGCGGGTTCTGTTCGTAGGCGGTGCGCAAGAAGCTGGCGTCGAAGTTTGCGTTGTGAGCGAGCAAGATGGAGCCCGGGCCGCAGAATGCGGTGAACTGCTTGAGGGCTTCGCCGACCGGCGGTGCGTTTTCGACCATCTTATCGGTAATGTGGTTCACGTTCGTTGCTTCGGCGGGGATGAGCATGTTGGGCTTTACGAGCGTGTCAAATTCCGAGATGAGTTTCGGCACGACGCGTCCGTTTTTCACTTCTACAGTGAACTTTACGGCGCCAATTTCAATGATTTCGTCTTTACGGTTGACAAGACCAGTCGTTTCTAAGTCGAATGCGACAAATTTTGGAGGTAATGCGATCACGGCTGTGTTTCCTTATTTTGAATATTTTCGGGCAAAAGATACTTAATTTCGATGTCAATTGCTGTCAAAGGGAGCGGAATAATGAAATTATCCCATCCGTTTAAGCGAAAATGCTTGCCATACTTGATGCAAAAAAGCCAAAGGGGCTGGCCGCTAGCCTTGGATAGCCAAAGTGAACCCGGTTTTACTTGGAGGGCGGGGCCGTGCGGGCCGTCGAGCGCCATGCCGACAAAACGGTTGTTCTTGAGCGACTTGAGCAGGTGGCGGACGTTTGTGGCGCCGTGCGTGTCAGAACCGCGGGTGACTTCGTAATGGAGCTGTTTCGCTGCCTGGGCGAAAAACTCGCCGTCGCTCGATTCCGAGACGAGGATGTGGACGTTCTTGTCCTTGAAGGCGGCGGTACTTGCGAGCAGGTCCTTGTGCCATAGACCCAAGATGCCCGGTCGAAAGTCGTCGGGCACGCGCAGGCGAATGCGGAGGCTCCTCATCCAGAGGGCGCCAAGCGTCGCAAGTAGTTTGGTCTTAATCGAGGGCTGTTTCACGCGTAAAAAATAGGTAATGGAGGGGGTCTAAACAATGAAAATGAAATTTTTTTGACTTTTTTTACTTTGCCCCCTTGTATAAGTTCAAATAAATACTTATATTGCGTCTGCAATTATGGCGACGTACCCAAGTTGGTAAGGGGCGAGTCTGCAAAACTCTTATTCGGCGGTTCGAGTCCGCCCGTTGCCTCTCAAAAGACCTTTCGTGAAAGCGAAAGGTCTTTTTGTTTAGTTTTTTGGTTTTCGCGAGGATTGCGGAGGTGGTGCGCGCGCACTTGTAAAAAAAATGCCCGCGCACTTGTTGTGGCGGGCTGAAAACTTATTCTGCCGGAGGCGGCGGAAGTGGGTTCTTGCGGGGGCGTCCACGTGGGCGCTTGACCGGCATTTCTGCAGCGGCTTCCGGATGGAGCGCCTTGTTTTTTGCCATAAGCGCTTCGCGGATCTTCTTTGCACGTTCTTCGATGCGCTGGCGGGCGAGGTCTGCGGCAGACACGATGACTGTCTTTGGCTTGTCGCCAGGCTTTGCGCCGAACGAGCCCTTGAGGACGCGGCCTGAAGGCGGCTTGGGCGGTTCCGAGATGACGCTCGTGAGCACGCGCTTGGGCGCTGCTGCGGGGGCGGCCTTTTCGATAATCTTCTTGACTTCGGCGTCTTCGACCTTTGGTGCGGCGTTCTTCGCGATTTTCTTTAAGATGCTGTTGATTTCGGCATCGCTTTCGGCTTCGCGCTGCTTCGGGTTTTCCGGCTTGTTGTACTTTGCCACGAGCGAATTGAACTTGGCGTTTTCGCTCTGTTCCTTGAGTCTTTGACGCTCGCGCTTGGACGGGCGCTTGGCCCCGTTGTGCTTTTTACCGATAAATTTTTTCTCTTTGCTTTCCGAGTTGCGAATGATTTCTTCGTCGGAAAGACCACGCAGTTCGGGCGGAACTTCAGTGATTTGAAGAGCCTCTTTTCTAGTGGAATCTGTCATGATTTCTGGGTCTTTAAGCGGTTTTTAGCTTTGTCAAGGTTTTTTTTGCACTTTTTTTGCAAAAAATCTGAGAAAAATTTAAAAAAATTTGAAAAAAATGCTTGTCAAGGTCTAGAAAAAAAATTCTTTATGGACTATTTTTGGAGTACAATGCTTCGGTTTACACAAGAAATATCTCTCGCTTTGCGCTCTATCGCTAATGAAGAAGAAGCGCATGAAATGTCTAAGAAGGCTAGGGAGCAATTTGAATTTCTCGGAATCAGATTGGTTCCCCGTCGTGAAGTCACGTACCCGATTTTCGACAAGTACCCGCCAAAGGACGGGGACGAGCTCGTATCGAGGGTCGAGGACATGTGGGCACAGCCGTATAGGGAATTCCAGTACGCAGCTTGTGACTACCTGTTCCGCCATCGCGTGCTTCTCGGTGGCCAGCATTTGAACTTTTTGAAAAAGCTCATCAAGACCAGAGCTTGGCGCGACACGGTCGACACCCTTGCTTCTTGCGTCTTGGGTGACTTGGCGCTCCGCTTACCGGCGCTGCGTACAAAGATTGCCTCTTGGATCCGCGACCCGAACATCTGGGTCCGCCGCAGTGCGATCATCTTCCAGGTGCAGTACAAGGACCGCACGGACTGGCCGCTCTTGCGTCAGTTCTGCCTCACTTGCGCTAAGGACGATGACTATTACATCCGCAATGGCATTGGTCGTGCGCTTTCTGAATACGCACGCATCAACCCGACGGAAGTCCGCCGTTTTGTGCAGGATAACGCATTCGCCGAACAGACCGCTCAGGAAATCCTCCGCCTCATTTAAGTGGGACGTTGGCGGGCTGTGCGAAGCCCCCGCTTTTAAAGACTCTCGAAAGAGGGTCTTTTTTTATTTGCTTTTCTTTTCGGCTTTTCCCTTTTCTTTTAGCGGAAAGCTGAATTTGCCTTGAAGAACGCAACCTTTTGCCCCCGGGTCACATTCCTGTTTGCGTTTTTCGCAAAACGTTTCGTTGAGGTATTTACATTCCCAGCTCATAAGAATCTCCTTCTTGAAAGAGGTGGTTGTGCTTGTGGCACTTTTATTAATCTAATCAAAAAGGGGGCGGATAAGCCTATAATTTTGAGCTGAAAATAGTCTATTTAAAACGAAATCGCGGCTCTCGTTTGGAAAGTCGCGATTCTTGCGTTAGTCAAAGTTGAGGGATCGGCGGTAGGGGGTGAATCCTGCGTTTTTGATGAAATTTTCGGCTTGCTCGATGGTCGTGAGCCCGTGGTTTTGGAGCACGTTCTCTTCGATGACGATGCTGTTGATGTCGTCGGCGCCGGCGTGCAGCCCAAGTTCCCCGAGAGAAAGTCCCATGCCAAGGAGCGAAACTTCGATGTGCGGGACGTTGTCGAGGTACAGGCGGCTGAGCGCGAGCAACTTGATGTATTCATCGCCGCGTACATGGCGAATAGGGAACTTGTCGGTCTGCGGCTGGAACGTCCACACGACAAAGCTCTTGAATCCGCCCGCGATGTCCTGCGTTTTGCGCACGTATTCCAAATGTTCTATGACTTCTTCGGCGGTTTCGGCACTGCCAATGACGATGTTCGCGCTACCGGGGAGGCCTTTTTTGTGGCAGGCGGCAAGCGTGTCGCACCACTTTTGCGCGGGGAGCTTCTTGGGGCTCAAGATTTGACGCATGCGGTCAGAGAGAATCTCGGCGCCTGCGCCCGGAACGGAGCTGAGACCTGCATCCTTGAAAATGTCAAGCAGTTCGTCAAGCGTTATGTTGTTGAATTCCGCAATGCGGACAAGTTCAACCGGCGAGAATCCGCGCACCTTGACGCCCAATTCTTGCGTGAGCATCTTGAGGACATCGGTGTAATAGCTGAGAGGAATTTCCTTGTTGACGCCACCTTGCAGAAAAATCTGGTCGGCGCCTTTGGCTTTGGCCTCGAGCGTCTTTTGACGGATTTCGTCTAAACTCAAAATGTACGCTTCGGGGTGCTTTGCGGGGCGACAAAAACTGCAAAAACTGCAAGTCACTTCGCAGACGTTCGTGTAGTTCACAATGCGGAACGCCGTGTAACCGACGCGGTTCCCGGGGAGTTTTGCTTGGCGCACGGTATCGGCCGCTTCGACGACTTCTGTCCACGGCACGTTTTTCAGGATTTCGAGCCCTTCGGCTGGCGTGAGTCGCTCTTGTGCGATAGCTTTGTTTAACAAGGAATTCATTGGTTAAATAATAGAAAAAATAAACCTCATACCTCAAAGGCTCGAAGAGCCGACCTCACACCCCATGCCCTGTTGACTAATTGTCCACGAAACCGCTTCTTTGCTATGTGATAACGTTCACATTTGGGGATATATTATAGTTGGGTTAAGTTAGGAAGAACACTGGTGTGTTCATGCTTGGTTTTGTGAAACCACGCTGTTGTGTGGCGTATCTCCTTGCGTGTATCAAATCAGTTTGGAGGACTTGTCCCTTCGGGATAAAGAGTTAGGAATGATACTAAAGGAGAACAGGTATGAATCATCTCAGTTTGAAGTGTGCTGCAATGGCGCTTGCTTTTGCGGCATCTGCACAGGCCTTTACCGTTACGGGTAAGGTTAGCGACGAAAGCGGCAAGGCTATCGAAAAAGCCTCCGTAGAACTTCTTAAAAACGCACTCAAGACAACGACCGATTCCAAGGGCGAATTCAAGCTCTTCAAGGAAGATTCGACGATTGGCATCCATGCGGTTGCACGCCCGATGCTCGGCTACGTGAGCGTGATGAACGGCGTTTTGTCTTATTCCCAGAGCACAAATGAACCGGTGCGCATTCAGGTTTTTGATGCTGTAGGTTCCCGCGTCTTGAACGAAACCGTTTATGGCACGGGCACGCTTGACATGCAGTCTATCGTGAAAGCCCAGGGCTCTTATTTTGCACGCGTGAGCGTCGGTAGCGCTAAAAGCAATTTCCGCTTTACATCCAATGGCAATTACGGGATTTCGTTTGGCGAAGCTGTGGCTCGCGGCCTCAAGAAAGAAGATGCTGGCGATGAACTGCGCGTAATTGCAACGGATTATGATACGCTTACGGTTGCGCTCAGTAACTTGGACACAAACGTTACTCTCAAGCTCAAAAAGACGGTCAAGCAGCCGGAATACGCTTACGGTTGGGGCCTCAAGAATGATCCTGTGCCGACACGTGGTTGCGGCAAGGATACGAAGCTTGACTACAAGTATCGTGGTGATAAGCCGTATATCGAATTCAAGTGGAGCAAGGGCTCTCGTACAGTGCGTCTTGACATCCCGAAGAACTACGACAAGAATAAACCGTACAAACTCATTTTCGGTATGCAGTGCATGGGCGGCTGGGCCGGTGGCGTGCAGGATGAAGGCTACTATGGCCTGAAACCGCTCGATACGGAAAATACCGCTATCTTCGTCGCTCCGGAAGGCAATGGAAACCAGGCCCCGTGGGGTCAGGATGACTACACGCTCTTCGATGAACTCCTTGCATACCTCGAAGGCAACTTCTGCATTGACTCTTCTCGCGTGTTCTCGACCGGCTTTAGCTACGGCTCCATGTTCTCTAACGGACTTTCTTGGAACCATCAGGACGTGCTCCGCGCTGTTGCCGTGTACGAAACCGCTGAACGCAATATTTGGCTCCCGCAGCGCAAGAAGATGGGCATTGGCTGGATGGGCGTGCTCGGCTTGCAGGACAATCTCTGCACTCCGGCAATGGGTCGCTCTGCTCGCGATATCATCTTGGAACTCAACTCCGAAGGTGGCAAGGCCAAGAACGAGCGTGCTCAGGAATACGGTGGCAACGGTCCGCACGTTTGCTATGACTACACGACTGTCGAAGAACGCTTCCCAGTTCGCTGGTGCACGCAGAACGGCGGCCACATTTGGGACCACAAGGATCCGGGTTCGAACCAGTCTTGGGTACCGAAGACCACTTGGGATTTCTTCAATAAGTTCTAATATCTAAGATTCTTTCCTCCTCACTTAGAAGCTCCCGGTTTCGGCCGGGAGTTTTTTTGTATTTTGTTAAAAATTGAATTGGATAAAAATGAAAAAATCGCTGAAAATTCTGCTAATTGTTGCTGCCTCGTTTTTACTTGTCGTAGCATTTTACGGCTATCACTTGTTCCGAGCGATTTCCTTGGATCCGGGCGTTTACTTGTCGGGGGATGGATCTGGTGGCCCGGAAAGTGCACTGAGTATGTTGTCTTTTTCACAGAATTTACCGAAGGGGATTGTTTGCGGGACGTTGCCAAGTCATTTGAGGGCTGAATATTTGGAACCGCTGGATTATTTGGAAACTGGGGCTGCTGCGGAATATTTTTTCAAGACGTATGGTATCAATGAAAAATGCATAGAGTCTAAATTCTCCCAACGATACGAAAAAGATTCGCTAGAAGGGGAACTTCGTTCAAAGTGGGGCGAGGGAACTGTAATTACCCGATATGTAAAAGAAGATAGTTGCTTCCGACTTTCAAAAGAGATTAAGGCGGAAGCTGCGGATTCTGTTGTTTCGTTGAAAACTGACCTTTCCGGGGACTCAAGTTTGTATGTGGGTAAGCGCAAGAATGGAATCGTGACGGAATGTGTTGCTTGCAAGTGGCATGACGGACGTTGTGACGAGGTGATTAGTGAAGATAAAATGGAGCTGGATCCAGTTTCTGGAAAATTGCTTGGTTATGCATCCAAGACACGCGAAACTTATGTCGAAGGATCCTTGTATGTAGGCAATGAATTTTATGCGGATAAAATGTTGTTTGATAGCTTGCAGCGCCTCGTTGAGTATGAATATGGTGATCGGGTTTTTCATTATGAATATTCCTCGAACGATACGACAAATTACAGCGTGAATATTCTAGACAAGTCGGGGCGCAAGGTCGGTTTTTACAAGAGAAAGCTCAAGGAAAATCGTGAAACGGTTCGATATGGAACGGACCGCTATGAAGAGGAGATTAATCGTTATTTCGAGAATGGAAAACTGACCAAGGAAACCTCGAAAAAATTTGATTTTTACAAGTCCGTGATGTCCCGTGTAAAGCTGTTTAATCCAGCGGGCGACGAGGTGCTAGATTCCACTTTTTATGAAGAAACTTTTTTACCGGGGCTGCGTATGGATTCTTACGCAGGAATCATTAAACGGGAATATGGTGAAAATGGGAAACTCAAGAATTATGTGCAATTCGAGGAACGCTTTGTCAGGCCGTTTTCGTTCATATTTTTCCCGCCGCTGTCAGAATCGAGAAAAGAGGTCGTAAGGTTTGTGTTTGCTTACGATGATGCTGGTCAGTTACTTTCGATAACAGATGCAAGCGAAGATGAAAATTGGGCATTGAGGGCTGGGTTGCCTGCCATGCGGCGAGTCGTTTTCTCTAAAGGCAAGTTTGAAAATTTTGAAGAATGCAAGGAACCGTACGATCCCCTTAAGCGATTGAAACCGAAACGCCGCGCCTCGAAGCAAGAATAATTATCCTCGCTTTTTCTATCTTTGGGCGCATGGAATTCAAGCGCTTTGAAGCTCTGATCGAGATGTTTCCGCAGGTGCAGATTTTTAGCACCGAGGGCGAAGATCTTGACCGAGTCATTACTCATTTTTTGAATCAACGTGAAAATGTCTCCACGATGTCGGAGGCTATGCAACGTAAAATCCAGCAGGCGTTGGCCCCGTTCTTCCAGCAGCGTTTTATCAGCTTGCACGATGCGGAAGCTCCGCTGGTGCGCAACCTGCTTTTGGACAAGAAGTTCTTTTTGCAGACGGACCGCTACATTGACGATATGGCGTGGCCGCTGACCGATCCGGAAAAGCTTGGCGAGGCTTTGAACATCGCTGACCTTGCTGAAGGAATTCTTGACCGCAAGTTGTTGAGCCTTTCGAACGGCGAATTGCGCCGAGTGCTCTTGGCCCGCATGTGGATGGAAAAGCCGGAATGGGTTTATTTTAATGACTTGTTTGGCGGACTTGATCCGGAGTACCGTGCGCATTTGGCGGGCTGTGTGGCTGACCTCGCAAAACGTCCGGGATTGAAAGTCGTGGTGCGCCTTGCTCGCGAAGATGAACTGCTCCCGGAAATTCCGGCGTTTGTTTATGCAGACAAGACGTTCACGCAGTATGCGGGTGAACTCCCGAAAGCTGCTGCTACCCCGAAGTTCAAAAAAGCGGAACTCAAGGATTACGAGATTGTCGATCTTCGTGGTGCGAAGGATCCTGTCGATTCTGGCGCGGAGATTCTCTTCGACCTTAAGCACGTGAATGTCCGCTTTGGCGATACGGATGTGCTCAAGAATTTGAACTGGACGGTTCGCAAGGGTGAACATTGGGCAGTGATGGGCGAGAACGGAGCTGGCAAGAGTACGCTCCTCGGCATGCTTACCGCTGACCATCCGCAGATTTACAACAACGACATTACGCTCCTCGGTGAACGTCCGGGACATGGCCTCAACATTTGGGACCACAAGGCAAAACTCGGATTCTTCTCGCCAGAAATGGCTCTCCAGTACCGCGAAGATTTGAGCCTTCTGGATGTGCTTTGCACAGGATTTACACCGAACCTCTGCCGCGCTGAAAACATCACGTGGGAAGAAAAGGCAAAGGCTCGCGAATGGCTCACCTACTTGGGCTTTGAAGATACGTCGATTTCTATCCGTAAGATTTCGCCGATTGACAAGCGCCTGGTGCTGATGGCCCGTGCCGCAATCCGCCCGCCGAAAGTTCTTTTGCTCGACGAACCGACGCAAGGTCTCAAGGGTGAGTATCGCGAAAAGCTGTTCCACCTGTTGCAATTGCTTTCGACGGAAACGACAATCATCATGGTCAGCCATTACGAAGAGGAATGGCCTCCTTGCATGACGCACCTCCTTAGAATGCCGAAATTCTCTTTGAATTAGACGTACACAAGAAGGTCCCGAAATGAATTTCTTATTCGTTGCTCTTGGCGGTGCTCTCGGTAGCGTGTTGCGCTACTTCATGTCGCTTGTGATTCCGAAGGTCGCTGGGTTTCCGTGGCCGACCTTTGTCGCAAACATCTTGGGCTGCCTTTGCATCGGGATTTTTTCGGGACTGTTCCTCAAGTGCGATAGCCTCTCGCCAAACCTCAAGCTTTTTTTGGTAACGGGCTTTTGCGGTGGTTTTACGACGTTTAGCACTTTTGCCAATGAAAACTTGGCGCTTTTGCAAAGTGGAAAAATCGGGATGTTCATAGCTTACGCGCTAGCAAGCTTTGTGCTTGGCGTTGCCGCCTGCGCTTTCGGAATTTATAAATTATAAGAACTAATAAACCTAATACCTAGCCTATGCAATTGAATGAGCAAAATATTTTAAGTGCCTTGCGCGCGGTCCAGGATCCGGACTTGCACAAGAATATTGTAGAACTAAACTTTGTTCAAAACCTGAAAATTGAAGGCACGAAGGTTTCCTTTGATTTGCGCCTCACGACTCCGGCATGCCCGATTCGTGACCGCTTCAAGGACCAGTGTATCACCATCGTGAAAAGCCTTGGCGCCACCGAAGTCGAAGTGACGCTCACTTCTTCGCAGGGTCGCGTAGGCGATGACAATTCTGCTGCTAAGGCTCCGCAGAATTCGCATATTGGCGAAGTGGCGCATGTGGTTGCTGTGGCTAGTGGCAAGGGCGGTGTCGGTAAATCGACCGTGACGGCGAACCTCGCCATGGCGCTCAGCCTTTCTGGCGCTCGCGTAGGTATTCTCGATGCTGACATTTACGGCCCCTCTATGGGTCTCATGTTTGGGATAGACAAGGCTCCTGAAGTTTTTGAAGACAATACGATTGCGCCTGTCGAAGCTAAGGGTGGCATCAGCATTGTCTCGATGTGCATGTTCGCGGATTCCGACAAGGCGACCATCTGGCGCGGACCGATGGTTTCGCAGATGATCCAGCACTTCATCCACCATGTGCGCTGGGGCAAGCTTGACTACCTCCTTGTGGACTTTCCTCCTGGAACGGGCGACATCCAGCTTACGCTCACGCAGAACTGCCCGATGGCAGGTGCGGTCGTCGTGACGACTCCGCAGCAGGTGGCTCTCGCTGACTGCCAGAAGGGAATTGCCATGTTTGATAACGTGGGCGTCCCGGTGATTGGCATTGTCGAGAACATGAGCTACTTCATTTGTGATGAATGCGGCAAGCACCACAACATTTTCCCTGCCGGTGGCGGTCAGAAAATTGCCGAAAAGTGGGGTGTGCCGCTTATCGGTAAAGTTCCGATGGAACCTGCCGTTGCCGATTGCGGTGACAGTGGTACTCCGGCCGTGCTCCGCTACCCGAACTCCGAATCGGCGAAGGTCTTTATGGATGCTGCCGAAAAAATGGTCCGCACGCTTTCTGTGTTTGAATCCGAAGGCGATGGAGTCCTTAAAAACTTCAATTACGATTTTGAACAACTGCCGGTGGAGGAAGTATGATCCAGCCAAAGAAAGTATTCAGGACAAAAGAGGGTAAGCTCGGCTTTGAATGGAACGACGGTAGCCGAGGCGCCTGTGATGCCCGTACACTCCGCTTAGCTTGTCCGTGCGCACTTTGTGTGGATGAACATACCGGTGAAAAACTCCTCGATGATTCGACAGTTCCCTTGGATGTAAAGCTTGAACATATCCAGTCTATTGGCCGTTATGCCGTGGGTCTTTCTTTTAGTGATGGTCATCGTTCGGGAATTTACCCATACGATAAACTTAAGGAATTGACGAAATCCGCATAATAAACCATATTTGAATGAGTCTAAGACGGTTTGTCCAAGACAAGAAGGTGTTGTTTTATGAGTGATTTTAACGAAGCTCTTTATTTTCGTGACTTGAATAGGTATCCTACGCTGACTCCACAGGAGGAATCGGCGCTGTTGAAAATTATCAAGAACGGTGAAACCGAAGAAATTCGAAAGTCTGCCTTGCAGCGCCTTATTCGCGGTAACCTCCGATTTGTGGTGAGCGTTGCTCGCAAGTACCAGGGTCGAGGTCTTTCCCTTTTGGACCTTATCAATGAAGGTAATCTCGGTCTTTTCAAGGCGGCTAAACGCTTTGACATGGACAAGGACGTGAAGTTCATCAGCTATGCCGTGTGGTGGATCCGTCAGTCTATCCAGAAGGCTTTGTTCGAACAGGTGGGCGCAGTCCGCATTCCGCCTAACAAGCTTGCCTTGGTGAACCGCTTCAAGCGCGCCTTGATGCAGAACGGCGGTGACTACGACAAGACCATCTCGATGGAAGAATTTGCTCCTTACGAACGCGATATCGTTGAAGTCATGGAAAAGATTGTCGATATCTCGCTCGATGCTCCGATTGGCGATGATGCCGGTGTCTCCAGTGCCGATTCCGTGAGTACGCTTATGGACGTGCTCGGCAGCGATGGCAACCAGGACGAGGACATGGAACGCGAAGAGCGCAAGAAGCTCATCCAGGAAACACTTTCGTCACTCCCGCAGCGCGAAGAAGAAATCCTCCGTATGTTCTACGGCCTCGATACGGTCGAAGACACGACGCTCAAGGACATCGGCGAAGACTTGAAGCTCAGCCGTGAACGCGTCCGCCAGATCAAGAACAAGACTTTGCGTCGCTTGCAGAAGAGCAAGGAACACAAAGAAAAACTGGCCGACTTCCTGGAAATCTAATTGGAACTCTAATGTCGAATCCTTCATCTGCGCCTCGTACTGCCGCGTACCTCTTTCTGATTTTTTTCTTTGGGGCGCTGCTTGCGTATGGCGGATTCAAGCTTTATAACAAATATGGACCGTCCAAGACGGTCGTAGGGGAAATCCCGTTCGGGCTCGAAGCGGGGACCTCTGTGCCGAATGGCGATGCACCGAATTTCAAGGCCGATGTCGAGAGGCTTCCGGTGCAGGCTCAGGCTGAATTTCGCCGTGCAGGCGAACTCTCGCGTAGCGGGGCGACCAAGGCTGCTTACGAAATTTACGACGCGCTTGTGCTTTTGTACCCGAATGTGGATGCCGCAGTCTGGGGCGAAGTCAATACTTTATTCCACATGGATTCCGTAACGGAAGTGATGCGTGACCGCGCTGAACTCTTGATCGGGCGCCTCATGGCGCGTTACCCGAATACGGGCATCAGCTTTTACCTGGACAGCCGTAAGTCGCTCCTTGCAGGGAACTTGACTGTAGCCGTTGAACTTGCAAAGATGGCAAGCTCGCGTGCTCCAGCCATTTATGAAATCAGACTTTGGTATGCGGAACTCCTGCTCAAGAATTCGAACATGAAGGACGCTGCAAACGAATGCCGTGCCGCTATCAGCCTTTCTTCGGGTGACTCGCAGCGTGCGTTTGAGCTCTTGGCGAAAGTCTACCATGACGATGGCGTTTTGGACAGCGCCGCTCTTGTCGTCGATTACGCCTTGACGCAGTTCCCGCTCTCTTCGGATCTGATGCTTTTGCGCGGTTACCTGGCCGAATACAATGGCAAGTTTGACGTTGCCGAAAAGACGTACCAGCGCATTCTTGCTTTCCGTCCTGATTTTGAAAAGGCCCGCCGCGCGATGGCGACGATTGGCGAAAAAAACGCTCCCGGAAAGAACGGCCATTATGCGGGCTCCTCTCGTGACCGCGCCCAGGTCGCTTGCGACATTCTCGCTCCGCTGGTGGAACGTTATCCTGAAAACTTGCCGCTCCGCGAAGCTTTGGGAACCGCTTATACCAAGGCCCACATGTTTGACATGGCCCGCCGCGAGTTCAACTACATCCTCAAGAACGACCCTGATTACCCGGATATCAAGTCTCGTTTGAACGAGCTTGAACAAGTGCGCAGGGTTGCAATCGAGGAATACAACAACGGCCTTACGGCGAACCTGAACCGCGCCGTTGATAGCCTCCGCGGATCATTGATGCCCGAAAAGAAACATGACTTTTCGACCAAATTAGGACATTATCTTGTTCGTTACGGAGCTTCTTCGCAGGAATTCTTTAGAAAGTATTCTATGGCCAATTTTAAACAAGTGAAGCGCTTTGTATGGCAGGAATCTTTCTATGAAAATCCATACCAGCACACGTATACGGTTGTTTTTGATTCGTTGAACCGCTTTAAGGAAGTGCATGTGGTCGTTTTTGATTCCGCTTCGAACTCGAACCACCTTGGAGTTGCTCCTGAAATCTTTACGCGACTCCTGAAGCAGAATTCCCGCATCTCTGGTATCAGCAACAATACGGGTGAAACCGATTGCGGTGATGGCACTATCATGGATGCTGCTGTCTGGGAAACTCGCGACAACTTCGAAATTTTGGCTCGCATCGTCGGAAAACCGGCTGAAGTGCGCATGGTTCGTCTTGATCGCAACACTTTGCCGCCTTCAGGCCTGAAACTTTGCGATTATCTGCCTCTTCTTATGGAATTTTAGCTCGTAAATATCTATTTTATAGCTATATGTTCCGTGGTCGTTTATTAGCTCTGGTTTTGTTCGCTGCATTGTTGGAAGGTTGCACCTGCTGCGCCTACCTGAATCACATGTTCAATGCAGAACGCCTCTATGACGAAGCGACCGAACTGCGCACCGCACGCCTGGACAGCGTCCCTGACGAAACCCAGTCTTATGCAAGCGGCGAAGAAGCGCAGAAATACGAGAAAATCATCGAAAAGGGCTCCCGTGTATTGGAACGCTTCCCGAAAAACAAGAAGCGCACTGCCGAAGCCGTTTTCCTCATTGCTGAATCTTACAGGCACAAGGCCGACTGGCCCAAGGCAATCACCAAGTACGACGAATACGAACGCTACTTTGCCGATAACGATTCCATGCGTGCCGTGGAATACCAGCGTGCTTACTGCCTTTACCGCAACCAGGAATTCAACATCAGCCGCTTTGCGCTGGAACCGGTAATAGCCGATAAAAATCACCCTTACTATTTCCAGGGACTCAATCTTCTTTCGCTTCTGGATGAAAAGTCCGAGGCTCCGGAACAGGCTATTGCATCGCTTGAGGCTGTACTTGCCGATACGAGTGGAACCCCGTACATGAAGGGCAAGGCTCATTTCCGTTTGGCTGGGCTTTACTTCAAGATGGAACAGTGGGAAAAGGCCCACCACCATTACAATGCCAAGGAAATTGAAAACCTGAACGATCGTGAACGCCAGACGGCGGGCGAGCAGTCGGCGGAATGCCTTGTGAACACGAAGGAATACCTCAAGGCAGCGGATGAATACAAGGCTCTTTACAAGGTCGAGGCTTACGAAAAACAGCGCCCGTTATATCTGGTCCGCATTGCTGAAACAACGCTTTTGGCGGGTCGCAAGGCCGATGCCTACGTGATTTTCAATAAGGTCAATACGGAGTATCCGAAGACGGAATCCTCTTCTCGCAGTTACTTCAACATGGGCGACTACGAACAGACCAAGACTTTGAATTATGAACTTGCGATGTCCTATTACGATAGCAGCTACATTGCGAGGTCTATCAGCGAGTATGGTCAAAAGGCTCGTGAACGCCGTACTGCCTTGAAACGCCTTGTTTCGATGCGTAGCCGCAATGAGGATATTCTCCAGAGCAAGGATTCCATTCCCAACATGAAGTCGTTCTTTGCAAATGAATTTATGATTGCGGAACTCTTCTTGCTCAAGCTTTCCGAAGCGGACAGCGCCGTGGCAAGACTTACAAACGTGATTGAAAAGTCCGACGATACGGCAAGCGTCATGCGAGCCTCGTATGCAAGGGCGTTTATCTACGATGAATTTTTGCATGACCCGGACACGGCTGAGGACCTTTACAGGGAAATCATCGAGAAGTATCCGAATACCGATTACGCCAAGCAGGCGCAGGCAAACCTCGGCATGAATGTCACGATGAAGACTAAGGAAGATGAAGCCCATGATCGCTACATGGCGGCTGAAAGCTTGTGGACGGTCGCTTCTGAAATGCCGGTGAGCAAGATGGATCAGGTGGATTCCGCTTATGCAACTGCATTTGTCGCATTTGATAGCGTCTACAAGGACTATCCGCAGACGCAGTCGGGCGTGCAGGCGCTTTACATGAAGGCTATTTACTTCCAGATGACTCCGGAACGGTTGGATAGCGCCATTGCGATTTACCGTGAACTCCGCGATAAGCATGGCCAGACTCCGTGGGGCAAGCGTGCCGCCTATGTGCTCAATACGCGCCTTACGACAACCGATGACGACTTGGCGAAGCTTCGCAAACGTACCGCGCAGACGATTGAAAATTTGAACAAGAATTCTGCCAAGTATTATGAAGCCTTGAATGCCAAGCCCGAAGAGAAAAAGGCTGAAATTATAAATAAAGAAGACGAAATTCTCGAGAATACGTACAACAGCATGTACGACTTTGAATAGGTTGTATGGCTTATCGTTTTTGGTTGGTGTTTGTTCTTGGGGTCCTACTTGCTTGTTCGGGATGCTCAGGTTCTACACATCGCAAGGGTTACACCCGCGTTACGAAATCGTCCCGCGTCCAGAAAAAGGCTGAAATAGGCTATACGTTTACGGGAGACGCAAGTTATTACGGTAAGGGGTTTGATGGCAAAAAGACCGCTAGTGGCGAAATTTTTGACCGCGATGACTTTACCTGTGCGCATAGGACGCTCCCGTTTGGCACAAAACTCAAGGTGACCCGCATAAAGACGGGCGCCTCTGTCATTGTGCGTGTGAATGACCGCGGACCGTATGCCAAGAAGCGCGTGCTCGATTTGAGCGAAGCGGCTGGCAAAAAGCTTGGGCTAGACAAAGCTGGTCATGCCCAGGTCAAGGCCGTTGTTGTAGAATAGTTGTTGCGAGCGTAAATGCCGCGACTTGTCATGCCTGCCTCTGAGCAGGCATCACCTTTTTTTTACGACATTTCTTAAAATGTCATCTTCTGACATCTTGTGATTCTATATTAGTGCTCGTAAGAACACTAAACGCCAAAAGGTGAATATATGAATCGCAAAGTTGTTAAAGTGAATAAGCATGTAGTCGAAATTCCGGAACAGTCTCCGTGGGATTCCGGCTTTTCCATTTTCAAGCGTCGCATTGGGGAACTGATGCAGTTGAGCGGTAACGATGACAGCGCCATCGATGATGATGACTTGATTCCGTATTATCGCATGGGTGAAAGCGAAACGTTTGTGCTCTCCGCCCTCGGCTGCACTGGATACTAAAAACGCGGCAAGTGCCGCGCGCATTATGACATGTCATTCCCCACTTGATGGGGAATCTCCAATGTTGTCGCTACTTTGCTTTATAACTCACGAAGCGGACATTGTTGCAGAAATCCTTGTGGATTCCCGTGAATTCCAACCACGGATACTTCTCGGCTTCGGCCTTGAGCATTTCGCCTTGTTCCGACCCGATTTCAAGCAAAATAGATGCTCCCGGCTTGAGTTTGCCTTCGGTCTGCTGTAAAAGCTTGCGGACAAGGTCAAGACCGTCTGCACCGCCAAACAAGGCGAGTGCAGGATCGTACTTCGCAACTTCGGGCTGGAGCTTGTCTTTTTCGCTGTCCGGAATGTAGGGGAGGTTTGCAATCAGGCAGTCGATTTTAGCAGTAGCGTCGCCGGCGACGTTTGCGATAACGTCTGCGGTCACTGCGTTCAGCAAGTCGCCCTGAGCGAAGTTCAATGTGCTTGCTGCATTTGCGGAACTTGCCGAGGATGCCGAAGCGGTGGAATCGGTCGAAGATGCGGCGCTTTCCGCGTCGGGATTACTAGCGAGGTCGTTTGCTTCAGCATTTGTACGTGCAAGTGCAAGAGCGTCTTCGGAAACGTCTGTTGCCAAGACTTTGGCGCCTGCAATTTCTTTAGCACAAGCAATCGAGATGGCGCCTGTGCCTGTGCCGATTTCGACGATGAACGGCTTTTCGATGCCTTTGAGACTGTCCGATGCCATGTCTACGAGCGATTCCGTTTCCGGGCGCGGGATAAGCGCACGGCGGTCGCACTTGATGATGAAACCGCGGAAGCTTGTATCGCCGATGATGTGCTGCAGCGGCTCACGCGTTGCACGGCGTGCAACCATCGTGCGAAGCACGTCCAGCTCTGCTGGCGTGAGCGGCTTTTCGAAGTTCAGGTACAAGTCCATGCGGTTCTTCATCTTGAGACCGTAACTGATGATGTACTCGGCATCGAGACGTGCATCAGGAATGCCCTTCTTTTCGAAGAAGACCTTGGTGCGGTTCAGAATTTCAAGAACTGTCATCTGCGGCTGTGGCATTGGACTTACCTCACGACCCCTTACGCGTTGAACTTTCCGAGCTTTTCCTGGGCGTTTGCCATCTGGAGACCGTTGATGATTTCATCGAGATCGCCTGTGACAACCTTGTCCAAGTTGTAAACGGTGAGGCCAATGCGGTGGTCCGTCACGCGGTTCTGCGGATAGTTGTAAGTGCGGATCTTGGCAGAACGGTCACCTGTACCCACGAGGGCCTTGCGGTTTGCCGCTTCTTCCTTTTCCTTCTTGGCGATGACGGCGTCAAGAATCTTGGAACGCAACATTTCCATAGCGTGGAGTCTGTTCTGCAACTGGCTACGTTCGGTCTGGCAACTCACCACCACACCCGTCGGGATATGCGTCAAACGCACGGCGGAGTCCGTCTTGTTGATGTACTGACCGCCAGCGCCCGAAGAACGGTAGGTGTCCATGTGGATGTCTGCTTCGCGAATTTCCACGTCGACTTCTTCAGCTTCCGGGAGGATTGCGACTGTAGCTGCAGACGTATGCACGCGGCCCTGCGTTTCCGTTTCCGGCACGCGCTGCACTCGGTGAACGCCACTTTCGAACTTGAGCGTTCCATAGACGCTGTCGCCTTCGATGAACACGCGGATTTCCTTGTAGCCACCCACCGTGCCTTCGCTCAAGTCCTGGATGGTCATCTTCCAGCCCATCTTGTCGCAGTAGCCGCGATACATGCGGAACAGGTCGCCTGCGAAAAGTGCGGATTCGTCACCACCCGTACCGCCGCGGATTTCGAGCGTTGCGTTACGGTAGTCCCACGGATCCTTCGGCACCATCAAAATCTGGAGTTCGTCCGTCACTTCGGGGAGCTTCTTTTCGATCTCCGAAATTTCGGCCTTGGCCATCGCGACCATTTCCGGGTCGGAATCGCCGAGGGCGGCCTTGTATTCGTCAAGGTCGTCCATCATCTGCAGGTATTCCTTGGCCTTCAAAACAGCCTTTTCGATACCCTTGTACTGCTTGTGAATCTTGTTGTAACGAGCCTGGTCACCGAGAACATCCGGATTGCCGAGTTCCGATTCCAGTTCTTCGTACTTTTCAATGAGTTTTTTAGCTTTATCTTTCATCGTGCGCAAATTTAGTAAAAGGCGAACGCTGCGGCAAAACAACTTGTTGTTTTGACATTGCTGAGCCGAACTAAATGCGCTCCAAAGGAGCGCAAAGATAGAAAAGTGAGCAAGGCGAGTAAAGTGCGAAATTTTATTTTAGCATTTTTGAGCTGTGGCTCGACTGTATTTAATTTGCGAATCTTTGTCAAATCGGAGTATTGCAGCCTTTTGCGGGCTGGCTTTTTTATATATTAGTGTTCTATGGAGCCTAGCGATTTGCTTGGGCTACTAACAAGGAATTTGAGATGAAGTTTGGAGTCTTGGCCGGAGTTGCCGCTATTTTGGGTTGTTGTGTAGGATGTACGGAACATGCTTCGAATCCTGTTCAGGCAACGCCTTATGGTGATGTCGAATCTTCGTCTTCGCTCGAGGGAGGGTCTTCTCCCGACTTGAGAACTCAAGTTTCGTCATCTTCGAGTGTCAAGCAAAATAACGTAGAGAGCTCGTCTTCTCGCAAAGCCACTAGTTCCTCCTCTCGTATGTCGCAGGACAAAATTGAGAGCTCTTCTTCGCGCACATCGCAAAGCAACGTAGTAAGTTCCTCTTCTCGTGACGGTTCCTCGTCAAGTCGCGCTACAAACTCGTCGAGTTCCAGTGTTGATGACAAATCCTACAGCTTGTATGGCGGAGCTTCGTATAAAAGAGTGAATGTGGTTGCTTCCAATGCCGATGAATTGGAATGTGACGACAAAACGAAAATTGAAAATTTGAAAGGCTTTGACGTTGCGTACGAATTTAATTCGCCCTATGACTTGGGACGTGATTATCTTGGCGACAACAACGCATACCAGGACAATAAGGTGTCGGCGATATCGGCAGAATGTGGAAGCATTGTTTTCGATGGGTCCAATGGTTTGCATATCCCTTTAAGTGAAACTTTTGAAAGTAGCAGCTTTGTTGTCGAAGTGCGTTTTATGCCGACTAAAGCCGGAAACATGGCGAATATCTTTGTTGCTGAACCTCCGGGAAGTAACAAGGATGGCTGGCAGTTGCGTTTGGATGGTTCTGATATTTATTTCCATATTCGCGATGTCGAAATTCGTGATACTTGGGAAGAGATGAAGGTTGGCGCCGTTTCCATGGATGAATGGCATGTTGTTCGCATTCGGTTCTTCCCGACAATGTCAGCTGTAACGAAAAAGACGGTTTACTCGTTGAACGTCGCTCTTGATGGCAAAACGCGTATTGCAACAGAAATCAAGAGCAAGATGGATATTGAATATGGCCTTGGTATTGGCTATGATTCCATGTATCAGGATTTGCATGCTAGACGATTCTTTACCGGGAAAATAGATTACATCCGGTATGGAAGGATGGCCGAAGGCAAGTAATTGCAATGACGCCTATCGGTACATTCTACGGTGATGCTGTTTACAAGTATGATGCTCCTCGCCAGGGGCGTCTTTTTGCAGGGCATCCGGGCCGTATTGAACTGCAACCGGGAATGAATTTCGAGACGGCGCTTCGCGACTTGGATGGCTTTGAACGCATCTGGGTGATTTTTCTGTTTCACGAGAACGAGGGCTGGCGTCCGACAACGCGCCCGCCTGTACCGCCCAAGGGCAAAGATCGTGTGGGAACTTTCGCAAGCCGCAGTCCTTACCGCCCAAATCCGATTGGGCTTAGTTGCGTGAGGCTCCTGAAAGTCGAAGGGCTCACGTTATACGTTGATGAGGCTGACTTGCTGAATGGAACGCCCGTACTCGATATCAAACCGTACATCCCGATGGCTGATGCCTTCCCCGACGCAAAAGCAGGTTGGGTCGAAGAGCAAGTGGGGGAGTTGTGGACCGTCGAAAAGGCTCCCGAGTTTTCCGAACAAAATCACTGGATTGCTGAGCATAGTGCTTTTGACCTGGAAAGCTTTGCACAGGTGCAACTTTCTCGCGGAAATTTCTCCAAGGATGTCTTTGACAGTTCCCGCCGCCGTTTGACGGTTGACGAAAATGCAAAAACGGGCGTACTTGCCTATCGCACGTTCCGCATCCATTTTAGCTATGATGAATTGGCACGCAAGGTTTTGCTTTTACGTGTTTCAAGTGGCTACTCGGCCGATGATTTAGCTCTCGGAGCCGAAGACAAGTACGGTGACAAACAACTTCACCGCGACTTTCTCAAAAATTTTCAATAGGCGATTACACTTTTGTTCCGCGTAACTCACGGATAAATCCCGTATCTACACCATTTACAAGCAAGTTTGTGATGGCTTCGTCGCTACCCATTTTGCTTTTGTCTGTGATATTGCGTCCGAAAGTCTTGTGCCAGTCGAAACTGTCAGGTACAAGCTTGTCTGAAACGGGCCACGGCTTGATGAACCCTGGCGGGAGGAGCTTGTAAAGCTTGCTCGAATCAATGCTGATGTCGCCGACGCGTGGGGGCATGGGGCCGCCTTCGATTCGCGGCACGCCATGGAGAAGTTCGGCGGGGTAGCCGCCGACGGCGTTCACGATTTGCCCGACGTTGTAAAGCGAAACGCGACGCGGTCCGCCGCAGTTGTAAATGCCTGCGGGGAATTTATGTTCAAGAATGTATTGCACAGTGCGGCAAAGGTCTGGGCCTGAAAGCGGATTGCGGTATTCGTCGGTGAACAAGGTCGCCGGGCGTCCAGGGCGGAAACGGTACGTAATCCAGTCGATGGCGCCGGCGCATCCGCCGGGAGCATAATCCATCGGGAGTGGCACGCGGAGAATTACCGCGTCTGGCTTGATGGCGGTAATCGCATCTTCGGCTTCGGCCTGGTGTTTGCCGTAATTGTGGATGGGGTCTTTCGGATCGGTTTCAACGTACGGGCGGTTTGGCTTTGTCTTTTCGTCACCGCTGAATACCATGTCGGCGGAAATGCGGATGAGTGTTGCGTTGTAACGGGACGCAAACGTGGCGGCATCAACGCCTTGACTGTAATTCAAAAGTCGACTGCGGGCGGGGTCACATTCACAGGCTTTCAGCGCACAGTTTCCGCTGGCGTCAATGACGGTGCCAAAGCGGAATTTCTCGAAAAGTTCGCCCAAGCGTTCCGTTTCTTCGGCATCGATTCCATAAACGTTGTCGCCAAAAACGCACGGGTGCTTGATAGGGCGAACGCCGATAACGCCCGGCGCATTTGATGCTTTGGAAGGCGCATTCCCGGAAACGGTCACGCTGCCGTACAGTTTGTTGAAATGCCTAAAAAGTGCAAAGCCGGGAACGCCATTCAGCCCGAGAATTAAAATCGGGAGGCGGATTGCGATAATTTCCACTTGAAATAGCCTGCGATTTGAAGCGGGTGATTGAACGTGCCGTCGGCAACTTTTGCCTGGAATTCTTCGTCCGTGTACAGGAACGTTTCGATGTCTTCCGTATCGTCAAAGCTCGTTTTGCCCAAGCGTTCCACGCCGTCGATAAACACCACATGGAACTTCCCACGATGCCTATCTGGATTCACCGGAAACGCCCCGATGTATGTTACAGCGCTATTCGTCATCCTGAGCGAAGCGAAGGATCCAGTAAAGTCTCCGTTTGATTTGTCATGCCCGCCACTGAGCGGGCATCTCCCTTCTTCGAGGCAATAACCGCATTCTTCTTGTAGTTCTCTGACGGCTGCCTTTTCCGGCGTCTCGCCTTTGTCTATAATCCCCGCCGGGAACTCGAGTGCAATCTTACCTGTCCCGTGGCGGTACTGTTCCGTCATGACCCACTTGCCTTCTGTGGTGCGAGCAAGAATCAAAACCCAGTCGGGTTGCCATAACGTATAAAAATCATCGATGACCTTGCCGTTCGGCAGTTCGCAAGTTTCCTTTGCGACCTTCAACCACGGCGCATCCACCAAAAATTCCGAACTCAACAATTTCCACGGTTTCATGATGCGAAATTTAGAAAAAGCGTTGTCACCCCGCACTTGTTGCGGGGGCGCCTTACTCGGTTCCAATCTCATCTCTGATTCATCTGTATTTACTAGTGATTCATTAAATTTTTAAAATTTTCGAAATTTACTAAATTTGCGTATTTCTGCAAAAAAATCGAAATTTTTGTATCATTTTGTCTATTGTAGGCTACTGACAAATGAGGTATATTTGTGTCTGTAAGGAGGTTAAACATGAAACCGATAACAGAATATCAAGATTACCGAAAGTACATGCTTGATTATTTTGACTGGCGAAAAAGAAGTTCTGCGTTCTCGTGGCGTGAATTTTCTAAACTCGCCGGGTTTGCGTCGCCATCGTACTTGAAACTTGTATGTGATGGCAAGAGCTCGCTGAGCCGTGTGGGCGTCCCGCTTGTGGCTGCTGCGATGGGCCTGAATGAATTTGAGCAGGAGTATTTCAAGTTCATGGTCGAATTCACGAACGCCAAAGATGATGATAAGAAAAAAGATGCGTTCCTCAAAATGAAGGGACTTGCAAACGAACAGCGTGCTAGAGTGTTGGATGCGGATGCGTTTGACTATTACGAATCGGCGGTGAATTCTGTTGTTCGTGAACTTGCTCCATTGATGCCTGGTGCGCTCCCTGGTGAAATCGCTAAGAAAATCAAACATACGTTTACGGCGCAACAGGTCCGTGATTCATTAAAGCTTTTGGTGAAACTTGATTTGCTCAAGGCGCTTGGTGAAAATGTCTACGAACAGACGGACAAAATCATTACGGGTTCAGGTGAAGCGCTTAAGCTTGCGCTCCGCTCCATGAATGGTCAGATGATAGACCTTGCCCGCGAAGCTATCGAAAAAATTGCTCCGGGTGAACGCAACATCTCGGGCGTGACCATCGGAGTCGATGAAACAGCCATGAAGCGAATCTCCGAAGAGGTGAACCGCTTCCGCAAACAAGTTATCGCCATCGCTGGCGGATCCAAAAAAATCAACCAAGTTTATCGTTTAAATTTACAGCTTTTCCCGCTGACGGAAAAAGTGTAGGGAGGAAACATTATGAACTTCAAAAAATTCATTCCGCTTTCGTTCACTGCGTTGAGCGTGATGGGGGCCTTTACCGCTTGTTCCGATAATAAAGTGGTGGGGGCTGATGAACAAACAAACACGATGGCTGAAACAATATTAAATAAAGATGTACAACGCGTAATGGTGGCTAAGTTGAATGAAGCGCCTAAATCTAATGCTGCTACTACAATTGTTCTGGATCGTGATAGTTCTTTGAAGCTAGTTACTTTAGAAACGTTCGATGGTGATGAAATTTATAATAATGCAAAAAATCAAATGATTAATATGGACTCTATTGATACTGCGTATGAAAATGCAGAAGGATGGAGTTATTATCAATTTAGAGATGGAGTTAGGAGTTATTATAAGGGTGACCGCTTTTATTCTATGCGGGATGAAAATGGTGTACTGCATGGACCGATTGCGATGAGCCAAAGTGTTTTTGAATATTCAATTTTTGAATATTCGAATACCATTGGCTGCGCGAATGAAAATAAATGGCTTAGACTTGATGATGAAATATATGACTTTGGCGACCATTATGCATTTACTGTATATCCTGGTTATGAGTTAGTTCATATGCAACTCCGTACAAGAGATTCTCTTATGATGGCTCAATTCATAGAGGATTGTATTGCCGCAGATGGAAAAATAGAAAAAGAAGGATCGGGGATTTTTGCTAATGGGTCCGAATCCGTTACTCATCTTTATCCAAGGTTGAATTGCTCTTTGAAAAGAGACAATCTCTATAAGGATCCTTATTGGGAAAAGTACGCGTCGTTTATTGTCAATAGTTGCAGGTCCGATATTGAGTCAAGCGATCACATTCCCGTCGTACCATGTCCTGAAAATAAGTGCACTGGAGTCGGAGTTGAATACTATTAATGGTTTCTAATAAATCCCATATCTCCTGAAATAGAGTAAGCTCCCGCTCCATGAGCGGGAGCTATTTATGTTTACCCAATCAACTCAAACAAGAAGCCCGCTCCAATCGGAGCGGGCTTTCCCTAAACCACAAACTTTTTTAGAACTACTTGATGTTTACGGCCTTGGCTTTGTTGCCGATTCTCACGACATACATGCCCTTTGCGCCGGTGTAAACTTTCTGTTCGAAGCCGAGGCCTTTGGTTGTGCGGACAACGTTACCGAGGCTGTTGAATACGGTAATGCTCAAGCCCTGTGCGCCCTGAACGGTGATATAGCCGCTTGCGTCTACGTATGCAGCGAGGTGGCGACCGTCAAATGCTTGCGTCGGGAGAGCTGTTGTGCTGCTCGAAGATCCGGCGACTTCGCTAGAACTGGACTGCGGCGGTTCTGCGCTGCTAGAAGATTCTGGGGCTGCGTCGGCGTTCTTCACGACAATCTTGCCTGCGTTCGGGACTGCATCAAAGTAAATGTAACCGCCGTCGACCTTGGATTCGAGCTTTGCGCCATCCTGCGTGACTTCGACCTTCTTCCAGTCGCTCTTTACGCGAATAGAAAGCGGATAATCGTACTTGGAAATGTTGTCTGCGATGCTGTGCTTGAGTTCAAAAGCCATCGTGTTTGCAGCCCCACCGTCCTGCGGTTCGATTTTAGAGGCCTTGCGTTCTTTGAGGTACATAGCGACATGGCCCATCGGGGCAACCCAGATGTCCTTATCGTTCTGCTGGGCCCACTTGAGGGCGCCATCGATGGCGTTGATATCCGTCGGCGAGTAGTTGGCGTTGCCGTTTTGCTTGCCCTGGAAACCATGGGTGAGGAATGCAGCCCAGCCGTTGCTCTGGATGACTTTCTGCATTCTGCCGGTAAAGTCATTCGTGCTCTTGAGCTGGCCTTCGGCACCGGTCATGGTGGCAGGAACCTGAGCCCAGTTGGAGGGACCGTCCTTGCCCATTTCGTCGTTCATGCCCTTCCAGCTACCGTTGCAGATACGGCCCACGATGTAGTTCTGCTTGACGGCGCTTTCGTTAGGCACGTTGCAGTTCGGGTAGGCGACCGTGATGATGCCGTATTTCTGCGTGATATGGTTTTCGATGCTCTTTTTCGAAGATGCTTCTTCGCCACTCATGTTATTGCCGTGGCTATTGCTGTGGCTTGCGATTTCGTGCCCTTCGTCGGCCAGGCCCTGGAATCCGCTCCAGTTGGGGTTCCAGTTCACCACCACGTTGAAGGTAGCCTTGTAGCCATACTTCTTGAACATCGGACCAGCATCGGTCACGTGGCTCGGTGCGCCATCGTCAAATGTAAAGGAGGCTGCACCCTTGCGGAAACCCGACCAGGTTGCGATTTCTGCATCCTGCGCGAATGCGGCGCCTGCTGCGAACATTCCAACTGCGACAGAGGCAATAGAAATTTTTTTGTAGTTCATTATCCACACCTTGTTAATAGTATTATGCGAAAATAATTTACCCCCATATATAAAGAACCGTCCCACGTTAAATTTCTTTTTGTTGTATAGTAATGCAACAGTAGGCATTCTTTCGTCTCTCGTCTAAAAACCTATATTTCCCTATATGAACCTGCAATCTATTCTCTCCTCTGTTCTGGACGAAGTTTACGAAAAAAATGAATACCCCGCACTTGCGGCGCTTGAAAGCGAATGGACACATACCCGTCCGTTCGATGGCCTCCGCGTGCTGGTGGCAACCCCGATTTACCGCAACACCATGACCGAATACCGCGCTCTTGTGGCGGGCGGAGCCGACCTTCTCGTGGGTTTTTCGGAATTTAACGACCCCGATGTCGTGGACTTTATGAGGGAATGGGGTGTACCCGTCGTAACGCCTGCCGAAATGCTCGAAGCCGAATCTCGTGGCGAGTTTGTGGACTTGGTGCTCGACTGTGCGGGGCCTTTTGCTGTACTCCACCCGAAAATTGGCTTTGTGGAACTCACGCGTTCGGGTGTACACTATTATAAAGATGCCGAAAAACCGGTTTACGTCGCCGATAGCGGTATCGTCAAGCGGATCGAAACCTCCCTGGGTACAGGCGATGGCTATTTCCGCGGTCTCGAAAAATTGGGCCTTGGAGGCGATTTCGAAGGCAAGAAGTTATTGGTTTTTGGTAGTGGTAAAGTCGGTTCGGGGATTGCGCTCCAGGGCGTTCGCCGTGGCTGCAATGTGACCGTCGTGACGGACTTGAAACGCGGGCAGTCCCAACCCGCAGCTCCCGAAACAATGCCCGCAGGCGATTTTTCAGCGGTTTTAGAGCAAAATGGCGTGGATGTTGTCGACTGCCATGACTATGCGACTGTCGCCTCCTTGGTTGAAAATTCCGATTTTGTTGTGACAGCGACGGGTGTCAAAAATGCCCTTGCTGCCCCGGAATTGGCTCCTGCTCTTCTCTCGACCAAAGCAATTCTTGCCAATATGGGTGTCGAAGATGAATACGGCGAGGCTGTTCCCACGGAAAAAGTGCTCAATGATAAAGGCCCGCTGAACTTCATTCTCGAAGAACCTACGCACTTAAAGTACATCGATACGTCGCTTGCGCTCCATGCCGCCCTTGCCGAACGCTTGGTTCAAGAAACCGCGACTCTCGAAGATGGTCTCCATTTCCCGCCGCAAGAAATTGAACAGCGCTTGCTCACTATTGCTATCCAAAATGGCGTCATTGGCCCTGAAATTTGCAGCATGCTTGGTGGCATTCCCACCGAAATGGACTAGGTGCGACAATGACCCCCGAGAACATGAAAAAGGTCGTCGATCTCTGCAACCAGATTTCGAACATCACCTACGAGAACTTGACGAAAATCATCCGTCTGGAACAGACGGGGAGCGCCACCGGCGCCCGCAAGCTTGACGATAGCGACCAGAATGATATCGATTCCTGGATGGGCGGGGGCACCTGCTTCAGCATGACGTGGCACCTGTACCAGACGCTCACGGATATGGGTTTCAAGCCGCGTCTTGTGATGGGACATAAGCGCAAGGAACGCAACATCCACTGCGCCCTCATCTTGCCCGATCCCGATTCTAAAGTCACTCTGGAGGCACATAGTGCCGATAGAGCCCATAATGGATCCTATCGGTCGTTACACTCCCTCCAGGATGACAAAAGCAACCTTTTTTCCCGGTCTGTCTCCCCGGCCTCCGTGCCGGGGTCGGTTCTCTCGTCTAATTCATACCTTCTCGACCCCGGTTACTTGATTTTTGATCCGCTTCAGATGCCGCTCCCGCAGCCGTTCGGCACTGGCGAAGCTTTTTTCCCGCTTTCCCCGAACTGCGTGCGTCTCGTGCGCCCGACGCTCGAATCGATGGAACTCTGGACAGGTGGCGCAGGCGCGCCAATGAAGCTCCGCTTCGAGTACCCCGTCGAAGGCGTCTCTGTCGAAGAATTCAAGCACCACTGGAACGAGAGTTTCTACCGCGAAATGATGACCTACCCGGTCTTGAACCGCCTTGACCGCGAAAAGGGCATTCAGTATTACTACCAGAAGGGAAACCTCGTCGTTCGCAGCAGCACTGGCTCGCAAATGAAGCGCATTGAGCCCGCCGATCGCGTGCAGACCCTCAGCGATATCTTCAAGCTGTCGCCCGCTATCATCGAGCAGGCCCTCCAGATTCTTGAGAAAAAGCACTAGAAGGCGTTTTTCTTATCTAAATTAAAAGCTTGGCAATTGCCCCCAAATTTTCTATCTTTGCGCGCGAAAAACGAGGTTTTTGCGACGTTTTCCGCATTTTGCGGTTATTTTGAGCGGCTCCGCGCATCTAGTCCAACCATTTGCGTCTTGCGGGCCTCACGGGTGTGTTTATGGAAGATGTAATAAACAATAAAAAACTTAACGCGATGGGGACGTCTAGCATCCCGAAGATTGTCTTGCAGTTTTCGGTCCCGGCTATTATCAGTATGCTCGTCGAAGCGCTCTACAACATCGTGGACCGCTATTTCGTGGGTCAGGGCGTCGGTAGCCTTGGTATCGGCGGCATCACCATCTGCTTTCCGATTGCCCTTTTCATTATGGCGATGTCCATGATGGTTGGCGTGGGTGGCAACACGCTTTTTGCCATCCGCCTCGGCGAACGCAAGTACCAGCAGGCGGCCATTATCCTCAACAACTCCTTTGTATTGCTCATCATTATGGCGGTGAGCTCCTTTACGCTCGGCCAGATTTTCATGGAACCGCTCCTCAAGCTCTTTGGCGCAAGTGACCAGCTTTTGCCTGTGGCGTCTAGCTACATGCGCATCATCTTGTGCGGTGCGATTTTCCAGACGATTGTCCCCGGCATGAACCACTTTATCCGCAGCATGGGCCACCCGAAAACGGCCATGACCCGCGTGATGATTGGCGCCGGCAGTAACGTGATTCTAGACTGGCTTTTCATCATGAAGTTCAATTGGGGTATCGAGGGCGCTGCCTGGGCGACCGTCTTGAGCCAGTTCATCGGCGGCCTTGCCGTGATGCAGTTCTTCGTGAAAAAGACGACGCCTATCAAGGTCAACCGCCGTTACATGAAGCTCCGCCTCCCGTATGTGCGCAAAATCTTCATTCTTGGCCTTCCGCCGAGCATTATGCAGATTAGCAACAGCCTTGTGAACGCTATTTTGGCCCGCAGCCTCACTTCGTATGGCACACGCGACTTGCCGATAGTGAACGGTATGACGGGTGGAGACCAGGCTATTGCTGCATTCGGGATCCTGATGAGTATCGTCTCCATGATTGTTTTGCCGCTCATGGGTTTTGTGACGGGCTCTCAACCGATTATCGGGTACAATTACGGTGCCAAGTACAACAACCGTGTGCGCGATACTGTCAAGTTCACCATGCTTTATGCAATTGCGTTCATCGTGGTTGCATGGCTACTCGTGATGACGAATACGCTTGCCTTTGTGAAGCCGTTTGTCCCGAACGACCAGAATATGCAACAGCTCACGTGCAAAGCACTCCGCACCTTCATTTGCATGATGCCGTTTGTACCGCTAGGTATGGTGTCGGGTAACTTTTTCCAGGGAACGGGCAAAGCCTGGCGTTCGATGTTCCTGAACGCTTGCCGTCAGCTCATTTTGCTGATTCCGTTCCTGTTTATTATGCCACGTTTCTTCGGGCTTCGTGGCGTGTTCATGGCACAGCCCATTGCAGACTTTGTGACGGCCGTTATCGCCATCATCATGCTCCGCGCTGAACTCAAGAACATCCCGCGCATTTAAGGCGCGGCGCTTCTCGCCGAATTTACCCTGCAGTATTGAGCAGTCCATCGCTTTCGGCGATGAGCTCGTTCATCTGCGTGACTTCGGCGCCCTGGCGTGACACAAGCCCAATGGAAATCGTCACCGGGATTCTCGAATCCATCCACGAGAATATGTGGCGCTCGATTGCCATGCGCAACTTCTCGGCGCGCTTCTTGGCGTCTTCGGGCGAAATCCCGTTCATGAGGAGCAGGAACTTTTCTCCGTTATTGCGTGCGAGCAAGTCAGAATCGCGCTTCTCGTCGTTCAAGAGCCTTGCGACTTCCTTTAAAATCAAGTCGCCGCACAGCTCTCCATAAGATTCCGTCAATCGATTGAATTCATCCACGCGAATCATCGCTACATGGATAAACGCTCCCTCGCGGCGAGCGCATGCAAGTTCTCCTGCAGAACGGTCCATGAACGCCTGGTGGTTCAGAATCCCTGTCAGCTCATCCATCGTCGCCGCTTCGTACAACTCGCGGCTAAAAGCCTCTTCGCTTGGATCCTTGTAGGCGACCTTCAACACAATCTTCCCTATCTGGAGCCTGTTGTCCGAATCGAGAATTTGCTTATTTATATAGTTGCCGTCCACGAACGTGCCGTTTGTGCTGCCGAGGTCTTCGACAGTCACGCTTTGGCCGTCGAACGTGAGCGCGCAGTGTCTACGGCTCACCAGCTCGTCTTCAAAGCGGATGTCGGCATCTTGTCCGCGACCGAGCACCACGGTCCCCAATTCGAGCGGGAGCTCCGCGAATTCGCTTTGCGGGTACAGCACAATCAAGTGCGGATGAACGGTCATCGGTTTTAAAATTTCCATAAAATCCCTTGTAAATCCCGACCCAAATATAGGACCTTTTGCAAAAGTCATTTCGATTTTTGCATGTCATTCCCGCCTCCGAGCGGGAATCTCCCTTCTAAACTGCGTTACGCTTTAATTTCATGATACGCCTATGATACAATTGAAATCACACTCTCTGTAAAAGTTGCATTTACATAGGCTCTTTTGTAAAATTGCAATTACAAACAATGTTGAAAGTTTGTGAATTAGTCTGTGGATTTCCTTACATAAATTTTTTTTCACAATGATTTACAAGAAAAAATTCCCTTTTTTGGTTTAAAAAAGTAGATTTCAGTCGGTGTAGTATATCGAGGAGGCTGGTCTTCTTGATGTTCTGCGTGGTCGGAGAGAACCGAAATGGATAAAAAAACAATGAAGAACAGAATCAAATCCTTTAAATTGTGGGTGTTGAGCTGTGCTATGCTCATTGCCGGTGTTCAAAGTGCATCGGCATCATTGACCGGGTGTGAGGGAACCGTTTATCTAAAGTTGCCTGATAGTTGGACTGCCGCTTATTCTGCTGCCGGTGGCCAGTTTGTGGCTTTTTCAAAGAGTACGACGTATACCGGTTGGTACGAAATTAGCTCTACCAAAATCGGTGGTACGAACGGAGCTACAGAATTCTTTATCTCGAAGGCTCTGAATGACTATGGCCAGCAGGGTGGTATTACCAAGACCACTATTGGCGCCAATGTCCAGTTTGATCAGGGTAAGGGCTTCTCTTGCGCCGATTTCGGTACAAAGACGAACGAACTCTGGATTCAGCCTGATTTCTCGGATCCGACCAAGCCGTTAGTTCAGGGTGAACCGCCTGACGTCAAGTATTTCTATGTGTTCTTGCCGGATGACAAGATTTGGAAGAGCTCCGATCCTATCATTGTCGAAAATGGTAAAGAACGTAAGATGAACATTGACGAAAACTGCGGCTGGTACTACAGACGCTATGTCAATGAATCTCTCCCGACCGAAGTCATTATCCGTCGTGATGATGATACCGAACTCAAGTATGCTATCGGTATGGATGGCGAAGCCGCTTATAACAACGGCGATGCAGCTACTCCGATTGACTTGGAAGGCATGTTTGATAACTTTAAGTCGGATGCAACCTTTGCTGGCTCTCTCTTCTTTGTCGCTGACGAAAAGAAGGCTGCCGCACTTCCGAGTGATTTTGCTGGTTGGTATGTCGACAGACCGGATATTCACGGTAACTGCTCTTACAGCCTCGCTGCTATTATTTACGATACTGACGCTAGCTTGCATCCGGCATTCTCTTGCTACTCTGCCGGTGGTGAAGGTTGCCAGACTGGTGCTCAGGGTGTTGATCAGATGACTGCTGTTACCGCAATTAACGCTTGTATCGGTGTTACGACAGGCCTTGTGGAAAGCACCTTGGATAAGGCTACCAAGAAGCCGAAGCTCACGACGAAGGGTAAAAAGTGCTTCCTTGATGATAAATACTTCAATCAGATGTTCAACTACACCGCTGGTGTGAACGAATTGACTTGCTTTGATATGCCGTTTAGCCGTGCAACAGATGGCAAATGGGAATTCAATTCCGATGACTATGTCAGTCCGGGGCTGAAGATTGAAGTTCCGGGTGGTTTCTACCCGGCAGAAGCTACGGACGCCCTCAAGCTTGAAGAAGCTAAGGCTGGCCAGACTCCGGTTCCGGCTGCCCGTACCAAGCGTTGGGCTCAGGGTCCTGCTTACTATGGTGCCGCTCTCCGCGCCATTGATCCGGCTACGGAAATGCCTGTTCTTGACGTCTATTGCAATGGCCCAGGTTGGAAAAAGGGCTTTGATTGTGAAGGTGTATTTGGTGATGGTGGCGAAACTGAAACCCGCATTCGTGACGACCTGGGACTTACAAATGCTGATCTGATTATTGGTTGGGACGATGCTAATAGCGCTCCTGAAGGTTGGCCTCTTTTCCTCCCCAATTCTGAAACTAAGGCAACTGCAACTGCTACATCTAAGTCTTCACGTTGGGAATCTAAGGAAGGTGTTGCTTCTGGCAATGGTGGCCGTAACCAGCACTTCTGCTTCGAATCTCACGCTAACTTCCGTTTCAAGCCGGGTCTGAAGTTCAACTTCCGCGGTGACGACGACATTTGGGTCTTTATTGATAACAAGCTTGCTGTGGACCTTGGTGGTACTCACCTTGCAGCTCCGGGCTATGTGGACTTGGATACGTTCATGCCGAACGCCAAGACCGACTCTACCTACGATATCGATATCTTCTTCTGCGACCGCCGTACGACGATGAGTAACGTCCGTATCAAGACGAACATGTTCATCGAACAGAATACGGGTATTGAATACGAAGGCTTGCAGAACCTTGAACAGTGGAAGCTCACTGGCGATAACGAATTCGAACTTTGCTTTACCCAGTCCGGTGCCGGTAACTGCGCTGCCCAGGTGGGTGCCGCAAACACAAAGGCCTGCGGTGATGCCATTAAGGCCGCCGGTCATACCATTGCTTACCAGTTCACCAGAAATGATCCGACTGGCTCTGCTCCTGGTTCCGTGATTGTTTCTGAAGAACAATTCGCCGATAATCCGGTTCAGCTCGAAGGCATTATCGACGTGACGAACCCGGGTAAGCCGGTTATCAACGAAAAGAAGTTGATGGAAAGCCTTTCTCAGGGTACGTACTATCTGCGCATTAGGATTGATACCGAAATTGCAACGATGTCCTGGACCATCAAGGGTAGCGTTGGTCTTACTTCTCGTAACGCTGTCGTTGAAGCTGATGGCAAGACTGGTCCGGAAATCCCGTTTGTCTCTAGCGCTATGGCTTCGGACAACAAGACTACTGCTGACGGCATGATTCGCCTCCTCGTCGCTCCGATTGTGGATCCGTGCGCAGGCAATGCAACTTGCACGACTCCGCTCAAGTTGAACCCGTCTGTCGGTGACGAATACTCCTTGGTATCCACTAATACAAAGGCTATCATTTACAAGATGGTCAATGGCGAGCTTGTGGATATCGGTAGCAAGACTCAGAAGATTGGCTCAAGTGGTGTCGATACCATTTACGTCACGGTTCCGTTCACTGAATTCGAACTCAGCGATGTTGAAAAGGTGACTGTCTATGTCAAGCAGAGCTCTCTCAAGGCTGAACTCACCTTCTTCACTCCGAAGATTGTGTTTGTGACCTCCGCGACCTCCTTGGATCAGCCCGATATGACCAAGGACCTCGAAAAGATGAAGAGTGAAATGGTAGACTTCTACATCCTCGCCCTTGACCAGAACAACAATCCGTGCACGACCTGCAGCTTTGATTTGAACCGTGGTTCTCAGACTTCTCCGGGTCTCAAGATTGTTACTACCGCCGATGGCTCTCTCCCGCGTGTCGAAAATGGCCGTGCAACGATTACCGTCTATTCTGAACTCACGTACGAACGTGGTGGTACGAATGGTGTTGCCTCCCTCCACTTGACGGGTGCGGCTCCGAATTTGATGTCTGCCCTCTATCCGAACTTGATCTTTAGCGAACCGCCGGTACCGCTGCCGAAGTTTGCTGATATCTTTGACGTCCATGGTGCGATTCCGGCTTCTGCAATGAATATTCCGAGCCCGTACTTTAGCGCTCAGAACGAATACCTCGATGGTATCGCAGACTCCATTGTCATCTACTACGGTCGTGAATTCCACAAGGACTCCCTCCCGGGTAAGATTGCAATCTTCTGGGAAGATGACACTAAGGATTCTGTGCTCTTTGAAGGTGCCGAAATTGCCGCTGGTGCTTATTGCGGTGTCGCTGCTGGTGCATCTGCTGACACCTTGTGCGCTCCGAAGATCACTCTCGGTGGCAAGAAGCTCTCCAAGAAGGTGAAGACCGATGGTATTGGTAAGATTAAGTCCTGGGCTACATTCATGGCCCGTGGCCAGGTTGTGACGAAGGATTACTCTTGCTCGATTTACGATCGTATTGCTCCGATTATCATCGGTGCTAGAGCAACTAACGAAGTTATCGGTGGTATCGAATATATGCGTCTGAAGATTACATTCTCCGAAAAGATTGCTAAGACGACCGAAGGTATCGCTGCTGGTAACGACGTGTTCTCCTTCTACATCAACAATAGCAAGACTCCTGATTTTGCCGAAACGCTCCCGCTTGCTGTGACATCCTCTGTTCCGGATCAGGCTGCGGATAAGACCGTGTCCTTGCTCTACTCCAAGAGTGGCGTGTTCCCGCAGTCCGGTGACTACATCCACTTCAGAAGTCTCGCCGGTGTCGGCCTTGTGACGGACCAGTCTGATTACGCCGCTGCTCTTGATGCTGCTACCCATCGCCCGGCAGATGACGTTAACTTCAAATGGAACGTTGCTCCTGGCTACGATCCGGCTGGTTCTGGCCGCCTCCCGTCTCCGTGGGCTCTCGTCGAAGGTGAAGTGAAGGCCTACGCTGCTAGAATCGTTCCGCCGGCAATGGGTGGCATCCCGAAGACTCCGAGCGAAACGGCAGCTCTCGAACCGTTCGAAATCTTTGCCTATGACGCAACCAAGACTGAAGATGATTTCAGAAATGAAATCCTCGCTGGTCAGGGTGAATTCGCTAACTACGCATTTATCCCGCACGGTTGGTTTGTCAAGAGCGATTTGGGTTCCTTGATTGAATCTGATACAACATTTGTTAATGCCAACAAGAAGAACGTGTTCTTCGACTACGATCTCCGCTTCTTCACGAACTTGGGCTCTCATGTGGCTAGCCTCAAGGGTCGTATCTACTGCGATGACGACGAAAACATGGCTCGCAACAAAAAGTACTACTTCGGCGGCGCCGGTCACAACTGCGTTGAAAACCGTAAAAACTTCTTCATCGTGTGGAACATGAAGTCTGATAAGAACCGCCTCGTTGGTACGGGTGCTTACATCTCCAAGCTCAATTCCTATGTTCAGCTTGATAACTTCGGTAAGAAGAACAAGATTGAAAAGACTGAAGTTTGGGGTGTCCGCCACACCGCTAAGACTCCGGGTAGCTACCCGACGATTAAGGTTGGTCAGTAATCGGCTCCTGTAGAATTTGAAAAGCCTCCCTTCGGGGAGGCTTTTTCTATATTTATTATATGCGAAAGATTTTAATTGCACTTTCTTTATGCGCTATGGCTTGGGCCGGATCGCCAACTGATTTGGATTCTCTTTTCCGCGGTAACGAGTACAAGCCGACGCTCAGCGCTTCTCTCCGCGATACGACAAGCAACTCTGCAGTGCCCGCAAAGGTTACGGGCAAGAACGATAAGGCTGATGGATTCTTCATGCTCCAGTTCGAAGCTGTCGGTGATTTTGACGCCGCTCAGCGCCGCAAGGCCCAGCTTTCTGCAAGCACGGGTTACACCATCCAGGTGGTGTTCGATCCTCCGTTCTACAAGCTTCGCGGCGGTGGATGGACAAAGCGCAAGGTCGCCGAAGACAAGGCTCGCGAACTCTCCGCATACAACATCAACGCCTTCGTCGTCAAGCTTCGATAAGCGCGTATAAAAGCGTTAAACGCACAAAGAGCAGGCTTCGCCTGCTCTTTGTCATTCCACTTCGTGGCATGACAGCTGCGGCTCGGCAATAAGAATGAGTATACTCATTCTTGCTGCACTCGCCTTGCATGTCATTCCCGGCTCCGACCGGGAATCTCCATCTCGTATAAAAGGAGATGCCCCATCAAGTGGGGCATGACATTAAGATGAAACCTCCGTCTATTACATCACGCCGAGGGTTTGCTTGATGCTGTGGGCGTCGTTTAGGAGGGCGCGTTCTTCGGGCGGCACGTAGGCCATCTTGCGTTCGCTGTCGGGCCTCTTGGAGCGGTCGCGCAGCACGATGCTCTTGTTTGTGCGCGAGTAGAAGAACGGTCCGGTTTTCACGAACTGCTTCTGGTGCAGCGCCTGCTTGATGGCTTCGCTTAATATGGCGCTAGTCTTTGCGTTCTGCTCGGCGTTGTGCAGTTCCAGAATCCTTTGCAACAGGAGCTCTCCGTGAATTGGGGACTCGCTATCCACGTAGAACTTGAGCTCTTCAATGAGATTTTCCACTGGGATTTCTGCAATCGGCTTGTTGCTTGCGTTGGCGGGGTGCTTCACGCTGTACGGTTCGACTTTTAGAGAACTATCCTGTTCTGCATCGTCGAGCGGGATTTCTTCTTGCGGTGGCGGTGCGACACTCTGTTCAATTGCAATCGTTGTGATGAGATTTTCTTTCTCGTCTGCGTTGGAAATGTTCCAAAGCGGGAGCCACATGTTGAGGACCTTCCAGCCGAGTCTCGAAAGTGCGTTCGGGCGCGTGTATTCGCGGTCTTCGACCGATTCCTTGTAAGGGGCACAATTGCAGTCGCACTCGATGACGGCGAGCGAACGCTTGCTATTGTTGGCGTCAATGACGACTGGACCTACAGGAATGTTGCCTGTGGCGATGCAATCCTTAAAGGTTATTGATTCCTTTATGAAAACGTCTTTAATTTGTGCGTCAAGAACGGATTCCGGGGTGTCAATATGGGATGTTCCAATTTCGGAACTCTTGAGAGAACGGACCCATTCCTGGAACAGATTGGGCTTCACGCTTGCGAGCTTTTCTGCATCTTCGCTCGTCATGAACAAACATAGGCTTTGCTTGGCGAGTGTTGTGCAAATCGAGAGCTTGCGGTTCTCGGCGATGCCTGAAGCCTTGTCGATGTCGGGGCATGCAAAAATGACATCACGGTACAAGTCTACGGCACGTTCTGCAGTCTTTATGTAGAATTTGTTTGTCAAATTCCCTTGCGTAAAGAACTTTGCGATGCTTGAGGCATTCGCCGCTTTTGAACCTTTTTCTAAAAGTTCATGAATGGCAATTTCAATTTCATTGCAGAGCGCTTGGCTCGAGGCTACAATTCCAAGCGATTGGCTTGGATTCTTTGTGGCGTGCTGTATGGCCTTTTCGGCAATGGAATGCACTTTGTCGTGAACGATTTTCAGCGTTTGCAGTTTGCTTGTAGGTGAAACTGAATTCGGGAACTGCGAAATTTCGTTGTTGTAAATTTTGCTGTTTGCAAAAGCGAATAGCGACGGGTCTGCGTATTGTGCTGTATAGCCAATGACTCGTGTCGGGATTCCCTTGCGGAGCGCTGCCGAAAGAACGTTGTCCTTAAAGAAAATCGACGGCGATGAAATTTCCATGTTGCAAGCATCCGACGGGAGCATCTCGAGCGTGGGAGCGCACGGATTTCCAAAGAGGATGACCTTCTTTGTTTTTAGAATTCCGGGCATGGCTTCGGCGATGGTCATACAGTCTGCATCGAGGAATAGCGTAACGTCAGACGGCTCGAAGTTGGAATCGTAAGTCTCTGACAACGTGACAATTTGCAAGCTTGCGGGATCCTTTTCGGCGCACTCGTGAACGGTACGGAAGTTTGCGTTGCTGAACTGGTCCAACAGCGTTCTGTATTGCTTGCCTTGTTGCTTTCTGTTTCTTGCAGACGGACTGAAAAGTTCCGGGCACTCGGCGGTTGCGGCCTGCATCTGGCGATTTGTCCAGGCACGTGCAAATGCCATGGCGAGTTCCTTGTTCGCATTCTTGGTATCGCTTACGAATTGCGCAAGATTCTCGCACGGCGAATCGCTGATGTTTTCCATGTGCTCGCGGATTTGCAAATAAACGTCTTGAGCGCTCCAATGCGTTGACCAGAGCCCGATTTTATCGAGCCATTGGTCGATGTTTTGCGTTTCTAGGGACGGACTCAGATTGAGGGCTTTGCTTATGCTCTGGAGTGTTTTTTGGAGTTCTTCAAAACTTGTCTGAATGTTGTCCAAACTTTCGACGAGCGGTCTGAACAGATGCCATTTGGCTAGCAGCTGGAGCAGATAATCGTGCTGGTCGCTTTCCTTGATGCGGGCACGGAATACATAGTAATGGCGGATTTTGTCTGCAAGGTCTTTCCAGTCGGTCTTTTCATATTTCCAGTCCCTGCCGAACAGACGTGCGGCGAGAACGGAAGAATCCTTGTACTTGCGCCTGTATTCCTGAATTTCGATAAGTTTGTCGGCCTGCTCGATGAGCATGTCATCGGAGGTGATGCTCTTGGGATCCTTGAAAAGGCTGAGAAGTATTCGCTTGGGCCTGCGGTAATGATCCGAGAGCGCCTTGAGCGCAGAACTCAGGCTGCTTTCAAATTCTTTGCGGGCAGCAAGGATGTTGGCGTCGATGGCTTCGTCGGTGAAAATGTCGGAACCTTTGCGACGATAACTTGACCAGCGTGCACCTGCATTCGGTAAGTCATTTAGGTCATCCTGGTAGGCAATCCAGCCGTTGGAATGGAGATCCCAGTCTTCAAAGCCGGGCATTTCGCTATCGAAGTTTTTCTTGAATACGCTAACCAAAGCGAGCGCATCCGAAATCTTGAAACCGTTAGTGTAGAGCTTGGACTTGTTTACGCTTTCGATAAACGGCTTGACTGTTTCAATCAAATTTTTTGCACATTCCAGGTCTTCGCCAATTTGGCTCTTGCGTTCTTGCGAAACGGCGGGCAGCGTGATTCCTTGGAGTGCGTTGAAAACCTGGACCCCGTTCTCGTTAAAGAACAGCTGCGCCAGTTGTTCAAGGCTTGATTGCATGGACTTGAACTTTTTATAGCGCACATCTTCGATATTCTTGAAAAGGTCACTTGCAAACTTTGTCTTAACTGGCCTTAAATTTGCAATTTCGTCAAGCAGTTCTGTGAGCTTCACACCACTTGGCTTGAGCGGAAAATTGACTGCATCGTAGTACGAGACGAGCTTTGCTCGGGTTTCGCTCAATTGCGTTTTTACGGTATCGCGTTCTGGCCCTTGGAACGAACGGAATGGCGGTTTCCATGCGTTTTCGAAGTTGTATTTGGTGATGGCACGACGGCTTACAACGCAGACTTTTTTCTTTTGTTCGATGAGGTCTGCAACGATATTGACGGCGGCTTTGGATTTTTCGCTCCCGGGGAGCGTTTGTATGGCATATGCAGAAACGTTTGCATCAAGAGCGTCGATAACGGCCTTGTTCGTTTGAGAATCGGTCGTGTACGGGAAGTAATGATCTGCAGGCGTAAAAACGTGGTCGTAGGGGAGTTCTTCGAAAAACGATGGCTTGGGCAAGAACCCGTCATTGCCAATCGTTGCAATGAAAAACTCGTTGTTTGCGGCCTTGGCGGTTGTCCAGCATTCACTTGTCAGCTTTTTTTGAAGACCGATTCTGTTTGTGCTGTAAAAGGTGATGCAATAGCCGTTACGGGTAAACTTCCAATCCGTTTTCGGGGCAATCTTTTTCTCGAGGGCATCAAAGAATTTTTGGATGGCAAAAGTCCCGTTTTTCCAGAAATCCGTGGCCATGGGAAACTTGATGCTTTTGTCGAGTGTCGGGAGTGCAATATTTTCGATGGGGGCGCGTGCAGAAATGGCGACGGTGTCGTTTTCTGCGTTGTATGTAAGCGGGATGAGGATGGCGGGCGCGAGGCTCTTTTCGCCCCACTTGATAAAGCCCGTTGCCATATACAAATCCTGGTTGCAAAAGTCTTCTGCTTTGGACTTGAGGACCTTGCGGAATTTGTCTAGGTCGGCCGCTTGTTTTGCTTCGTCATATTTTGCGGATACGGGGAAGAACTGCGCAAGTGCACGCGGTTTAGCCTCGGTTTGCCAAGATTCGAAAAACTGGTCCCCGTTGCCTAAAAGCAGTGGAGACTGAAATTTATTCTTTTGCGAAAAGCTGAGCAAACGGTCTTTGCTATCAAAGACTGCTGCCTCTTCGCGGATTTTTTCAATGGTTGCGGACACGGACGTTGATGCCATGTCTCGAATATAAATTTTTTTTAACCTAATTGTCGTTAAAGTTGATCCATAATTATGGATATCGCGTCAACGAGGGCGATGGGAGCGTCGCTTTCTGTGAGGTGGGCCTTGTGGCAGACGCGGCCAAAAAGCATTTCGGGCGTAATGCCGGCTTCTTTGTCTTGGCGCAGGCTGTGGGCGAGTTCGCGCTTGGAAAGCTTCTTGTTGTTTGCATCGACGATGAGCGGGTGGTGCAAGTAGACAGGGCGTTCTGTGCGGCCTAGCGCTTCCATGAGCGCAATCTGGCGGGCGGTGGAATTGCGGATATCCTCGCCCCGGACAATGTGCGTGATTTGCTCGTCGATGTCATCGACACAGACGGCGAACTGGTATGTCCATTGGTTGTCGCGGTCGCGGATGGGGAAGTCCCCGCATTGGAGTTTCGGGTTTTCGTGAAAGTCCCCTAGACGCAGGTCGTGCCAATCGATGAATTTATTCGGAACGATAAAACGGAGGTTATGCGGAGCAGAATTGCTATTCAAGACTTCACTGGGTCCTTCGCTTTCGCTCAGGATGACAAGATTTTTGCATTTGCCCTGATAAACGATTTCACCGGTTTCGCTTTGTGGGTTTTCGGCGAGGAGCTGTTTGCGGCTGCAATAGCACGGGTAAACTAACGATTTTTCTTTTAACTTTTGGAGGGCGGCTTCGTAGACTTGTCCGCGTGCACTTTGTATGCTCTCGGAATCGTATTTAAACCCAAGCCAAGCCAAATCTTCTCGGATGCCAGCAATATAGGCGGGTCGTGCGCGACTTTGATCATGGTCTTCGATTCGCAAGTGGATCTTTAAGTTCCATTTTTTTGCCGCTGCCCACACATAAAGTGCCGAAAGCAAATGGCCTTCGTGAAGGTATCCTGTGGGGCTTGGTGCAAATCGAATTTTTCCGGACATGGTGCAAATTTAGGTTTCGGTACAAATATAAGTTGTAAAAAATGTTACTTAACACACATTTTTTTTATGAAAATTCATAAATATTTTGTTTTTTTCGTTAAAATCGTTTTTGTTATATATATTAATTGCAGGTAAAGGGATGATTATAAAAACGGAGTACTTATGGGTGGAATGAGTCTTTCTAGGGCCTGCACGGCTCTTTTCTTTGCGTTAGTTGCAAATTCATTTGCTGGTGATGTGCGTGAGAGCGCCATTCCCGAAGATGCTAGGTTCAACGTGATGGTCGAGTACGAAACGCCGGATCTTGTGCGCAAGAACGTGCGACTGGCCATGGAGGCGGAATACGCCACGGAACAAGAAATCCTCGACAGCCTGAAGACCGTTCCGAAGGGTGGATACATCTATTTCCAGGTCAAGACCTCGCAAATCAAGAAAGGAACGCCCCGCAAGCTGACATATTCGCTTTATGATGGCGGCAAGAAACCTATATTTAAGAAAACAGCTTACGATACCGAAGCGGTTCCGAGTGAGCAGAACGGTGTTTCTAACTTGCTCGTCATTCCTGTTTATGGGCAACCCAAGTCCAACGTCATGTTGGCTCGAGTCGAGGCCCGTGACGGGATGGAGACGCTCGATATCGATATCCCCGTTAGGTAATTTGCATTGCTAAAATTTGCGGTAGTCGATCTCGAAACGACCGGCGGACATGGTGAAGATAATCGAATAATGGAAATCGGAATCGCCCTGATGGACGGTTCCGAAATTGTTGAAACGTACCACGCGCTTGTAGACCCAGGAAAGCCGATAACGCCGTTTGTGCGAGAGCTTACGGGCATCACCGACGAGATGGTTAGTGGACAACCGCAATTTGGCGTGATTGCTGAGCATGTGGCTGCTTTATTGCAAGACCGCATTTTTGTAGCGCACAACGTTCAGTTCGACTGCAAGTACATGACTGCAGAACTGAAGCGTTGCTGTATTAAGTTTAACCCTGCGAGACTTTGTACGGTAAAGCTTTCGCGGCGTGTGTTCCCGGGGCAACCGAGCTACAGTTTGCACAAACTCACGGAATCGCTAGGGCTCCCTGATTTTAACCATCACCGTGCTTTGGACGATACGCTTGCGGCGGCTGCCATTTTGAGGTCTGCGCTGGAGAAGGTCGGAGAGGCGGGTGTGATGAAGAACGTCGTGAATATTTCCGTCGCCAAGAAACAGGCTTTTAGTAAGTAGTCATTTGTCAATAGTCATTGGTCATTAGTCAATAATCTTGATTTGTCATTCCCGCCTCCGAGCGGGAATCTCCATTTTATAGAACTAGAAGGAGAAACCCTATCAAGTAGGGCTTGACAAAATGTGTTCGCGCACGACTCGCGGAATTCTATAACTTCAAAATTCCGGCTTTGTATTTCAGCTTTAGGATGCGGGCAGCGGATTCTTCGATGCGCTTCTTGTATTTTGAACTTTTGTCTGAAAGTTCCATCATGATGTTGAGCATGTCCTTGGCTTTGGACGTGTAAGAAATCATGAGGATGTCGTTACCCGCGTCAATGATGGCGGTGACGAGGCGCTTGAAGTCTTTGTCCGGGTAGGTCTTGCGAGGAGAAATTTGCGTTTTGCCGCTGGCCCAGGCGCGAAGCGAGGTGCCCCAGAGGTCGTCGGTAAGCATGACCATGTCTGGGGAGTTCTTGCGGGCCATCTTGACGATGTTGGCGTCAAAGACGGCGGGACGGCTAGAGATGCGCAAAAAGTGGACACTCGACATCATCGTGACGGGTATGTCTTTGGAGAGCGTCTTGAAAAAGCTTATGTTCTGCTCGATTTTTTCCTTGGGCGAGGCGCTGATGGCGATTTGCAAATCGCTGTTAGTCCAGGCGTCATAACCGGGGAAGTGCTTTGAAACGCAGATGACGCCGTTATCGCGCATGCCGTGAACGAATGCTCTTATTTTGTAAGCGTTTGTCGTGTCGTTGCCCCACGAGCGTCGGCTTTCCTCCATGAATGAATTGGTGCCGCGGTGGTCCTTGGACGGGTCCAAAACGGGAGCTAAGTTCATGTTAATTCTGATATCCTTGAGTGCGCGTCCAATTTTTTTTGCAAGTGTGCGAATTTGCGTGGTGTCCATACGGCGCATTTCAAGGGCGCTGGGGGTGTGTCGCCAATTGTCGGAAAATGATGCCAAACGGTTGACGATGCCGCCTTCTTGGTCAAGTGCCGTGAAAAGAGGAATCTTCAAGTTCCTGTCGATTTCGTCCATTCGTTCTTTGTAATTGTTGAAACTGCGGAGGTGCTTGCCTGTGATGAGAACGCCGCCGAGCTCGTTTTCGATCACGAATTGCGGCGAGGTGAGGAACACCATGATCATTTGGCCCGCTTTTTGGCGCATGGACATGGAATTCCACAAAGGCATGAGCTCATCGGGCAAGTTGTACGGATTCGGCTTAACTTTTGCGGATGGCTTGATTACAGTCGTGTCTTTTACAAGGGACGCGGACGAGCTGGAGGTCGCGAGATTTGTCGAGTCTTTTGCGAGATTCGCGGAAGAACTGCTCACGGCAGGTGTCATCTGTCGTACGCTAGACGAAGACGGCATGACGCACATCGAAACTTCGGAAGAACTCGACTCCGGTATATACCGGTCGATTTGATAATCTTGCGCAAAGACTAAGTTTGCAGAAAAAGCTGCGAAAAAAGCTAGTGTAAGTAAGTGTCTTAAAGGCATGGAAAAATGAATGAGAGTGTTCTGTGGAATGGAGGTGCCCGCTCTGTGGCGGGCATGACAGCATTGATACTGGCTCCTAATTACTCTTCACTCTTTTTCTTCGCTCCGAATCGGCGGGGCTTGAATTCACGCGGCGGGAAATTGAACTTGAGCTTGCCCTTCACGAGCGTGAGGTACGCGTCGAACAGGCGGCGAGTCTTATTGCTGCGGAATCCCTTGATAAGCGAAGTCTTTTCGCCGGCGAGCAATTTCTTGATGTCATCAAGCGGAATTTCCTTGCCGAGGAGAATCTTCGGGAGCGAAAGCCCGCTTGGTTCCTTCTTCACGTAGCTTTCGGAGACGTAGCCCGTGAGCGTTTCATAGACGTCGGAGCCGTCTACCGGAGACTTGCCGATAACTTCACCGAGCTCGATTTCTTCGGGCTTTTCTTCAAAGACAAATTCAACTTTGTTCTGGTCATTGATGATGAGGCCTGCTGAAAATTCAGCGCCCTTCTTGCTGCGGAAACCTGTGAGCGGTCCAATCTTGCGCTTGGTCAAGAGCTCTACGATTTCACTTTCGGACAAGTGCTTGCCGCCCACAATTTTGCGGATGACGATGCCATCTTCGGTGGTGTAGCGGCTGACCGTTTCGAAAACTTTCTTGCCGTTCACGGGGCTGAAGCTTGCTTCGTCAGTCGTGCTTTCTTCCTTGAATCCCTTGATGTTCTTCACCATCGTCTTTGTCATTTCGACGATGCCGTTCATGAACGCTTCGCGAGATTCCTTGCCCTTCGAGATGAGGTCCATCTTGTATTCCCATTCGCCGGTAAGTTCCGGGCTGGTGAGGGCTTCGCAGTTCATGGCGGAGAGGACTTTGATGAGGTCGAATGCCTTTGCTGTCGGGATCATTTCCTTGCCGTCGCGGACAACGTACTTGTCGCTCACGAGCTTTTCTATGATGGCGGCGCGTGTGGCAGGCGTTCCGAGACCGCGTTCCTTCATGGCGTCACGCAGTTCGTCGTCTTCCACGAGCTTACCTGCACTTTCCATCATCGACAAAAGCGTACTTTCGGTGTAGTGTGCTGGCGGCTTGGTAAAGTCTTCCTTCGATTCAATTGCAAGCGTCTTGGCGGTGTTGCCGTTCAGCTTTGGAATGTTCGATTCTTCGTCGGATTCCTTGCCGTAAATCGCCTTGAAGCCCGGGTCCACGAGAATCTTGCCTTCGGTGATGAAGGTCTCGTTTTCGACGGTTGTGATGCGGGTCGTGTTCAAGTACTGCGCTGGCGGGAAGAACACCGCGATAAAGCGCTGGCAAATCATCGTGTAGATTTTTTCTTCGGCTTCGGAGAGTCCCTTCGGCACGACGCCTGTCGGGATGATGGCGAAGTGGTCCGAAATCTTCGAGTTGTCAAAGACCTTCGGCGTGCGCTTCACGTAGTTCTTGTCCAAAGCCTCTTGAGCGAACTTGGCGAGCGGACCTTCAATCTTGCCGAGGGTGGCTTTCACCGGAGCGACGTAATCTTCGGGCAAGCAACGGCTGTCGGTACGCGGGTATGTGGTTGCCTTGTAATGTTCGTAAAGCGATTGTGCGATGGAAAGCGTTGTCTTGGCGCTGAATCCAAAGCGGTTGTTCGCTTCGCGCTGGAGCGTGGTGAGGTCATAGAGCTGGCCGCACTTCTGCTGGCTCGGGGCTGTGGTCTCTTCGATGGAGCCTGTTTTGCCCTTGCACTTGGCGAGAATTTCCTGAGCGCGGGCTTCGTCAAAAATCTGCTTGACGCGGTCTTTGTTGTTTTCTTTATCGACGGTGAACCACTTGCCTTGGTAACCGGCTCCGGAGTTGTCGAACGAGGCTTCAATGGTCCAGAACTTTTGCGGCACAAAGCGGTTGCGTTCTTCTTCGCGCTTCACGATAATGGCAAGCGTCGGGGTCTGCACGCGTCCGCACGGCGTAATCTGGAACCCGCCCATAGAGCTGTTGTAGGCGGTGAGGCCACGGCTGCCGTTCATGCCTACGAGCCAGTCGGCTTCGCTACGGCAGAGGGCGGCGTTTCTCAAGTTGACCATGTCTTCTTCGGTACGGAGGTGTTCAAAGGCATCCTTGATGGCGGCAGGCGTCATGCTCTGCATCCAAAGTCTCTTGAACGTCTTGCCCTTGAAGTTCCCCTTGAGGATGTAGTCCACGATGTAATAGAAAATCAGTTCACCTTCGCGGCCCGCATCGCACGCGTTTATAATCGTCGTCACGTCCTTGCGCTTGATGAGCTTGCCGAGGGCGGAAAGATGGGCTTTAGTGGTCGGGAGGGCAACGAGCGGGAACTTTTCGGGGAGCATGGGGAGCGTCTTCATGTCCCATGCCTTGTAGCGTTCGTCAATATCCTTCGGGTCGGCGATACCAACGAGGTGACCGATCGCATGGCTTACGATGGTCGTGTCGCTTTCATAATAGGCGGTTTCTTTCTTGAAGGACTTTGCACCGAGCACTTTGACGAGGTCGGCTGCCACGCTAGGTTTTTCCGCGATGATGAGCGTCTTACCTTCGATGGCCGCTTTTGCCGTTTTGGTGGCGGTCTTCTTTGTAGTGGTTTTAGTTGTCGCCTTAGTTGTTGTTTTAGTCGTTGCCATTTTTATTTCCACTTAAAACGTCCGAACAGTCCGAACAGTACGGCCAGTACGGTAAAGGGGGCGTGGATGAACTCAACCGGGATGCACCACTTGAGGAGGTGTTCCTGCTTGAATATTTTGAGCCCGCGAATAATGAGAACCATGTCGCCTACGCTCTTGCACAAGAACGCTATCAATGTGGCGACGAAAATTTTGAAACTGAAAATCGAGAATGCTGCGGTGATGCAGAGCATGGTAAGAAACAGGAACACCATCGAGAGCACAAAGACGATTTTTGGGGTATAGTAGATGGTCTTTGATGCCCAGCGTTTGCGCTGTTCCCAGAGGGCCTTGAGTGTTTCCTTGCCGCTTGTGGTGACGAACGTGGCGGGCGTGATGCAGTAGCGCATGGCCCATGGACGGTCGGCTGCCAGTTTTTGCATCAGGAGGTCGTCGTCTCCGCTCTGGATCTTGATGACGCCCGTAAAGCCGTTCACGCTCTGGAAGAAACTCTTGCGGTAGGCGAGGTTGTTGCCAGTGCTTGTGAGCGGGAGGTGCATGGCGAGGCCTGCTGTGCCTGCGATGCGGTAAATCAGCGTTTCGACCGCCTGCATGCAGATGATGAACGGCGAACTCTTGTCGGTCGGAATGTACGAATGCCCGGCGACAAGTTCAATCCCCGGTTCAAATTCCTTGACGAGGTACTTGATCCAGGACGGCTGCACGATGCAGTCGGCGTCTGTGAGGCAGAGAATTTCACCGTTGCAGGCGTCAATGAGCTTCGAAAGAGCCTGCTTTTTAGGGCTCACGCCTTCGGGGATGGAATCAATCGTGAGCACATGGAGGCGTTCAAACTTTGCTTCGTATTCCGCGAGAATCTTCGGGGTGTCGTCCGTGGAGCGGTCATCGGCTACCCAGACCTCCCATTCGCCCTCGTAATCTTGCGAGAGGACGGAATCGAGCGTTTCGCGGATGCCTTCGGATTCGTTACGGGCCGCAATCAGGATGCTCACCTTCGGGAGCGGTTCTGGGTCGGCAAAGCCTTCGCGCACTCGTCCGAGCGCACGGTAGAACCGCACTTCTAACCCGAGATAGAAGATGGCGAGTATTGCCAAAAGCCCGATGGCTATGTATGTCAAAACCGTAAGGAACATTGTTCTTCGGCAAAATGTAATAAGGTTTTTTTGAAAGTTTAAAACGCACTCTTAAAATCGCGGGGCATTTTTGCGTATATAATATAATAGTAAGTAACGAAGTGCTGAACGCGTGGGCAGTGACAGCTTTATTTTCTCGCGGAAAGTTTTGGCCAGGAATCTTCGGGCTTTTGATTGAGGTAGGTGAGGCGAGTCCAGGAATCGTCGCGGAATGCGCTACCGAGCATGAGCTCGTCTATTTTCCCGTTGAATCCGCCGATTTTAAAGTCTGCAAGTTTACGGTTGCCATCCCAATCGCTGCGGGTTTCTTCGGCTTCGATTTTTGTGCCATTAATAAAGTAATTTGTTTGTGGTATGGAGTGCTTGCTGAATGCGATGAAAATCCATTTGCCTGCTTCAATTCCTTCAGTGCCGGATGCCCACGTTTGTTTATAACTTACGGTGTCCGTGGCGCTTTCTTCGCCTGCTTTTTCGGTGGCAACGTGGTAGAATTCTACGACAAAGCCTTGGTCGGGATTGTAACGGAGAGCGTATTCATCAGCTTTTTCAAAGATGGTCTGTTGCTTTAGCGATTCAAGATTGACCCACAGCGAGAAACAGAATTGCTTGCCGTCAAAGGACAAATTAACCTTGCGAGATGAGTCTATCTTGGCGGAGTTTGTCGCGGTGATTGATGTTGTCGCGTCTAGCGTAATGGATGTGCCGAGTACACCGTCTGCGTTGCGGTTTTCGACCGTTTCGGTTCCCGTTTCTGTGGCGGTTAGCGATCCGTCGAAATAGCCCTTTTCGGCATCGTCCTTGATATCGGTTCCGCTATCAAAATGGTACACGAGCGAATAGCTGCGGTTGGTCGGGAATACGTCGTGAGCGTAACCTGATTCAAGTGCGTTGTTGAATGAAAGTTCGAGTGAGTCAGAGACGTTTAATGAATCCACGCTTACCCAGAAAATGGCTTCTTTTGCGTCAAAGACTGAATTTACGATCGGGAGCTTTTTGCTGCGTTTGCCATCTTTTGAAATGCGTACAACTTCCCAGCGGCCTTGCAAGCGAGCGAGTGTATCGATGTCGCTGTTTTCTGCGGTCAGGCGGAGCGCAAGCGGAATGTCGCTCACAAAAGACGAGAGCGTGTCTTCGCCTTCGGGGAGTGCAAGCGGGGCGACGAACGTGTATTCGATGTGGGGATAGTTGACGAGCGTCTGGACGGTCGTGTCTGATTTGACGAAGACATCCCCGTAATCCAACGTGTCGTTTTCTATATAAATTCTGAGACCGAGCGTGTCGGTGGGCAAGCTGTCGATAATGGCCTTTTGCGCGTGAACGATCACTTTGCGTAAGATGGTCGTTCCTGGGATTGTGACCATGGCGGACGTGCCGTCTTCAATGAGGCTGTTGAACGCGATTTCGACAGAGCCTGGAGCGCGGAGCGTATCGCTAATGGCGATGGAATCGTCTTCGGTAACGTTTACGTTCTGTACGAGGAACCGCTTGCCGGATTCTTCGTGGAATGCTTCGACGGCGTAAGTGCCTGCAGGGATGGAATCGAGGCTGTAGTAGCCTGTGGAATCTGTTTCCGTGGAGTAGGCGGCGGGGAGCTCGCCTGAGGCTGCGTCAAAGTCGCTAGGGACGCAATGCACGCGTGCGAATGCGGCGGGATTGCCGTTATCCAAAAGGAAAATACCGGCGAGTTCCGGAGAACCCGTCTCGGCGCTGTTGCCTGCAATATGGCTGTCGGAGGAGCAACCTCCAAAAATTGCGGCGGACGCAATCGAAACAGCCAATATGTTTTTGCAGAACTTCATTGATACCAATATATATAAGATTTGCTAAAAGCGGGAGGGCTATTAATCGCTATAGTAATCGTTATTGGATATAGTGGCGTAATGTTTTGCCTGTTTTGGAGTATTCTATCACGATGACGTGTGCGGCGGGCATCTTGGTGGGCTTGCTGTTGCCGGAGTACAGCGGGCGTCCTTGAATGTCAAAGATGCGGTAGAAGCCTGCTTCGGCTTCGGTCGCGCGCTGCATGGGGGAGGCGATGCCGATGGTTCCGCTGCTCGATTCTGCTGTGATTGCTGAACTGCTGGATTCCGCGACGCTCGATGAAGAAACTTCGCTAGAGCTAGATTCCGCGACCGCAGAGCTGCTTGCGGGAGCCGCACTGGAACTAGATTCTGCCGCGCCTTCGACGGTGAACGTCACGTATTCAGACATCCACGTGAGTCCGGAATTGTCCGTCACGACGGCGACTGCGGAATGTGTGCCTGCGGCGAGATTCTTGGCGGTAACCTGGTACGGCGCGGCGGTTGATGTTCCGACGAGCGTGTTGCCGACGTAGAATGCAACGCTTTTCACGGAGCCGTCGTTATCCTTGGCGTCGGCTTTTAAGGTCACGTCTGCGCTTGCTGTGATTTTTGCGCCAGCGGCAGGTGCGGTGAGCGTTACGCTTGCAGCCTTGTTGCTTTGACCGAAGCCCTGGTTGTATTCGGGCATTTTGCCGTAGCGTCCGCCGACGCCCGAGAGGTTCGGAATTTCTTTCGGGAGGTCTGCGACATTGCGCTTTTCAAAACTGTAGCTCGGGTTGAATGTTTCGGCTTGCGGAACTCCGCTTTTCACGGTGCCATTGTAGCGGTGTTGTTGCTTGGTGCCGTTCCCGAACGTAACTCCGCTAAAGTAAACGTAGCCGTTATCGCCCCATTCGGCCAAATAGCCTTGGCCGTTGTCGATATAGCTATTCTCGTAGCGCACGTAGGCCTTCGCATTTGCGCTGTGACCATTCGCCCCCGCTACAAAGAAGCGGTTGTAATCTACATACTGGTTGTACAGATGCACCTGCGAGCCGTTGTTTTCACCGGTGACTTTCGGGACGCGACCGTAAGTGTTGTGCCAGTAGTTGTTGGCGTAAGTTAAATGGGCGTCTTCAACGAGAGCCATGTAAGGGTCGGTACCCCAGCAGTTGTATTCGTTGGCTCCGTCAAAATCGAGATAACTGATGGTGGCGTTGTCGACAAATTCCATATCCATGCCATCGGAAATCCATTTGTAGCTGATATGGTCGGCCCAGAATTTGTTTACGTGTTTGCTGGCGGTGCCTACGGTTTCAAGGCCGTCGCCGCCTTCGATCAAGTGCGGGTTCACATCGTAAATCGCGAGGTTGCGGTAGATGTGGTTCCCTGAACCTTCGTTACTGCGCACGGCGATGGATGCTCCGCGGAGATTTGCGCCACGGCCCATGCCCACGAGACTCTTGTTCGGCTTGGTGGTAATCCAGTTGCTCCACGCCTGCAGATTTTCGCTTTCTTGCACAATCTGCACGCCGGCTTCGGTGAGGTCGCTGCAGCTGTTCGCCTTGAAAGTGATGCGGTAGAACGTGTTGGTCTTGCCGGTCACGCGATTCTTTTCGGTACATGTCGTCTTGCACCAGGTGCGGCCTTTGCTTTTGGCTTCGGTAACGGCGTTGCGGAATTGCCTAAAGTCGTAAGTGCCTTCGGGCACAAGGATTGTCACTGCATCGTTGCTCTGCAAGTACTTGCGGATGCTTGCGGAATCGCTTGCAATGACGACTTTGCCTGCGTCGCCACCTGTTGTGGTGACACCGAAGCCCTCGGCTTTCACGTTGAAAGTGAAAAGTAAAACTGCTGTCGGGTCGGATTCATCGCTTGTCCAAATCCATTTCGCTTGTGTGTTTGCGGCGAAATTTTCGAGCGCACCGCCACTCGGGAGCTTGTTGTTTGCGTAAGAAAGCGTTGTGGCGCCACCCCATTGCGAGAGGTCGCGGCCCTTGTTTTTCCAGGAGTTGTTGCTGACAACGGGCTTTGACTTCCAGCCACTGCCGGAATAGTAAGATTTGTCGAGGTCGTCAATTTGCACGAGAACGCCCGGGGCGCCTTTGCCGTTCACGCTCACGACAGAAATTGCGTTTTCGCCAGGCAAGAAAGTCATCGGGATAAAGCGCACTCGGCCTGCCTGGTTATCTTCGGCGAGGAGTGAACCGTTGTGGTAGAGCCTGTAACCGCCATCGGCGACAATCCAAATGCCGGGACCATTCCCTGCATTGTAAGTGGCGGCAATCAGCTGCGAACCGACTTTGTCGCCACCGCCGTAAGCGGCGTCGGACGGGAGCGTAACGACTTCAGAGGTTTGAATTTTTGCAGCCGCATCTGCCGCGTGTACTGCGGAAATTCCGAAAATTGAGACAACGCTTGCAAGCGCTATTTGACCAAAACCTTTCATACCCATTGTTCCTCACTTTTTTGCGATTACCCAACTTTTGGCTTGTTCCATCCCTTTATAGCAATTAAGCCAGGCGTTACGGGCTGGCGTTTGAAGCCCGTATTGGGGGTGATGGAAGACCGCAAGGCGGGCTGCAATTAGGGGGATTATTCCCCCATACCCATAATCTAAATCTTGCGGCGCGCACTTCAAAGCGCTTTTCTCGTGAAAGCTGATTTCTCGTTGTTTCTGGACAACGCTAAAGTCGCTTTTTTATACTCCGCAAAACATAATTTTCTTACATTTATGGCATGGGCGAAAAGAAACTAGGGAAAAAAATCTTCGAATACCTGGACTACCGGGAGTTTTTGAAGGATTATTATAGCGCAAAGAAGGAGGCGAACCCTGCCTTTTCGCTCCGCGTTTTCTCGGATAAAATCGGGTTCAAGGCCAAAGATTTCATCAGTCGCGTGATGAACGGTGACAAGAATCTTTCGAGCGCGAGCATCCCGAAAGTGGCTTCTGGGCTGCGCCTGGGTAAGCACGAGACCGAGTTTTTTATTGGGCTTGTGAAGTTCAATCAGGCGGAAACGATGGACGAGCGCAATGCTGCGTTTGAAGAAATGCAGGCGGCGCTCAAGGTGGTGCGCTTTTCCGAGAAACAGCATATTCTCGGGCATGCGCAGTACATGGTGTATTCGCATTGGCGGCACCTGATTATCCGCAGCCTTATCGGCATGTTCGGTTTTGACGGCGATTACGAAGCGCTTGCGAAAATGGTCCACCCGCATGTGACGGCGGACGAGGCAAAAAAATCGGTCAAGTTGCTCGAAGACTGTGAACTTATCAAGAAAGGGGATGACGGCAAATACGTGCTCACCGAGAGCGCGATTAGCACGGGGGACCGCACGTCAAAACTTGCGCTGCGCGGTTTCCACCAGCATTGTCTAAAGCTTGCTGCGGATTCTATTGATCGCGACCCGCCGGGCTCTCGTCATGTTTCTGGGCTTACGCTAGGCATTAGCCAGGAAGGTTACGAACGCATCGTGGAGCGCATCAACGCCTTCCGCAAGGAAATTGCGCTCATCGCCGAAGAAGATAAGAATTCAGATAAAGTTTTTCAGTTGCAATTTGCGCTGTTCCCTGTTGGCGGAAAGTAATTTTTCTCTCTATCAAATCCTACAACGAAACACCTCGGCGTTCGCCGAGGTGTTTTGGTTAGGTTGATGAGAATATTTAAAACATTACTCTGTATGGAATTTGCTTTTCGAAGCGGCGGCCTTTCAGGTCGTGGAAACCTTGTTTGCGAGGGAACAGACGTAAATCATTGCGGTTTGCCGCTTGGCGATTCATAATTGCGGTAGTTGTTGAATCGCCGACTTCGGTGGAGTCTCCTGCAACAATAGTTGATATTGCAAGCTGTTGCGTCACGCCGATGTTGCGGCTAAAGGTGTCGCCTGCATTGTCCTTGAGCGTAAATTTGATGTAGCCCACGCCACCGAAGTTGTTGGCGAGTTTTATGGTGAGTTTGGATCCGTTCACGGTCGCCGTCACGCCTGTCGGGGCGTTCACGGTATAGGAGCCGTTATCGTAGCCCTTGGTAAATTGAGCAAGGTCAATGACCTGGGTTTCACCTTTTGCAAAAGTATAGTGCGCGCGGGCCATCCATTCAAGATAACGTTCGAGTTCCGTCCAACCGTCGCCAAGACGATCTTTGTTAGATTCGCTAAAGTCACCGCTCTTGGATTTCGGATTGTAACCGTACATATTTTCCCACCAGTCCGGGAGACCATCGAGATCGGAGTCGTAATCGTTTGCCCAGCTTGTGCTCGGATACGGTTCCCAGCCCTTGATATTCGCTGTGTCAACGGCGTCCGTTTCGCGGTCAGGGATTCCCTTGGTTTTGCCGACTGAACCCACGACGCTGTAAGTCCCGTTTTTGGTTTCCCTGATCATGCGTTGGTCATGATTATCGAGAATAGGCATTGTTTGGCCTACATCGCTCAGCACGTCCTTGTATGCTGCCGATGCGCTTTGTACAGTGGCGTAAGAGGCGAAGAAAGGTTTGCTATTCCATGGTTCCCAATCGAGAACTTGCCCGCCGCTCAGTGTGTATTCGCGTCCGCAGTTGTCGTTGTTCCCATTGCAAGTGAATGAACCGTTTGCGGCTTGCAAAATGTTGTTGTGGTAATAGTAAGCTTGCGAACCTTTGCCAGTTCCTTCAAATTGGGCGCGCAACGTATAGCCGTGAAGAGCTGTGCCTGCGCCTTCCTTGTAGTAATTGCCGACGAAGTTTACTTCGTGCGCTCCGCCATCGGTCACGCGACTTTTCCAATTGTAGACCACGTTGTTAAAAATGTCCAGGCGACCTGCATAATAGCCGTTACCGTCTAGCCCACCGCCAAGACTCCAGTTGCGCCCTGCGTTGTGCGCCAGCAAGTTGTGGTGGAAACTCCCGATGTCGCCGCCGATTGTTGCTGCGTATCCATGCCCTGTTCCTGCTGCATAATTTTGGTGGTCAGCAACATCCAAGGCTTCCGAAATCAAAGTGCGTTGTAGCGTCAGGTTTTTGCCTCCGCGACTGCTGAACGCTTCGTCAATTGTCCAGCTGATACTTGCGTGATCAAGAATGCTGTGGTCGCCACCTGTAAGGCCCATGCCGTCGTAAGTGGCTCCGTAACCCAGGCGCACGCGCATAAAGCGGATAACCATATCTTTGCCCGTAAAGCCGATGGGAGCGCTTTTGATTGTAATTCCTTTACCCGGAGCTGTCTGCCCAGCAATCGTCACATAGTCCTGATTGCAGACCAAACGACTTTTGAGTTGTATTACGCCTGCGACTTTGAACATGATGGTTCGTGGACCGATATCTGCTGTACACGCTTCGCGCAAACTGCCGGCGCCATCGTCGTTCAGATTTGTTACGTACACGACTTTTCCGCCACGGCCACCGACCGCGTTACGACCATAGCCCTCGGCTCCATCAAACGCTAAACGCCCAGGCTTGAAAGACCAAACATTTCCTGCCGTAACCGTTCCGTTCGCATCGACCTCATCTACGCGCCAGTAGTAGGTCTGCAATGGATTTGTGTCCGAAACTTTGTATGTCGCTGCCGTCTGCTCGCCTTTGTAAACGTCGGCTGTCGAGGTTGTCGCCTTTAAAACCGTTGCAGAATCCGTACCAAAATAAACCTGATGTTTTTTTGCGGATTTCGCTGCAGTCCATGAAAGTGTCAAAGCTCCGTTTTCATGTGGTGCGTGGTAATCCAAATCCGTCGGAGAAGGGCCGATTGCCTGCGCCGCCACATTGGGAACATTCAATTCAAAACCGTTTAGGGTAATCGTACTCGTGTTTAGCTTTATGGCAGTCGATGCGCTTGCGCCGCTCACGGAAAAAGTTACATACGCGATCGCCGCCTCGCCTGTCGAAAGCGCTCGATTTGTTGGTTTGACCGAGGCTTGCTTTGAATTGTTCACATAGACATCAATGCTGTTACTTGCCGCAACGCCATCGACGTTGTTCAGGTACAAAAGGAGGCTGTGCGTCCCTGCTGCAAGATTCGAGAACGTGAGAGTAATGTTTCCGCCGCCTTCGACCATCACACCATCGCACACTAGTTTTGCATAGGAAGGTGATTGTACTCCGGCCTTGTACCAGTTCGCCTTGAGATTTCCGCTACCGGCGACCTTGATTTTTACGCCCGAAAGTGTCGTATCTTTGGATGTGACGCCCGAAACCACCCACGGCACATAATTCGGCTCGGTCACCTCGCTCGAATTGCGTCCGCTCATGTCGAAATCAACTTTGACGATTGGCGAACCCGCGAAGGCATGCGCAGCGAGTCCCAAAACCAACATTGATTTAAAATATCCCATAACATACTCCCTGTTGCATAAAAAAATACCTTTGATTCAACATCGAGGGTAGAGCTCTTGAAAATTAAGGTTGTCCGTGGACTACGCTACCTTACCTTTACGACGGTTCCCGATTCTGTTAAGGGTGCAGAGCAGATTGTAACGGCTTGTAATTCCAAAAAATACACCAAGGATGTTGCGTCGTTTATTGCGGCGAAAGATTTGGTTCTTTATGTTGGCTTGGATAGTCGTCTAGTTCGCATCCTCGGTAAAAACGTGCAAAAGACATTCCGCATCAACAGGGAATAAGCGAAGGTATATTAGAAGCTGGAAAGCCCATTTAAACACCTTTTACACGGAAAATTTCAAGATTCCTTGTTTTAATCAACAAAAAATCTATTTTCCTTTAGAGGTGTTGTTTATGGGATATGTTTGTAACTTTGCGAAGGGCGTTGCCCTTTTTTTTCCGCTATTTCTTTTTGCTTGCGGAAACTCTGAATCGGTGAATTTCATTTCGCCGAACGAATCGCTCGTTTCGTTTGGCGGCGAAGCCCAGAGTTCGTCCAGTGAACTTTTGCAAAGTTCATCTTCTTTGACGATTATACAGTCCTCGTCAATAATCACGCAGTCGTCCTCCTCATCGGTAATCGCGCAATCGTCATCTTCGCGGGTTCCCGTACAATCCTCATCTTCGGTTCTCCCTTCGCCTCCCAATAACGGAGTCCCTTACATTCGTATTATAACTTATGATTCTGCAAATGTCGATAGCGCCTACGCTCTTTGTTCTGTTGAAATTGCTGGGAACGGAATTTATGAGGATTTAGCCCCTGCAAGTGGTAAAATCCGAACTCGTGGAAATTCTACGCGCCTCTGGTACCCTAAAAAGCCTTACCGCGTCAAACTTGATGCAAAGACTTCTGTTCTCGGACTCCCTGCCAATAAAGATTGGGTGTTGCTTGCGAATTATCGCGATCAAAGCAAATTCATGAATGCGGTTGCTTTTGATATGGCGCGTTACATGGGGAGCTTCGCTTTTGTGAGCGCCAACCGATTTGTCGAAGTTGAAATCAATGGCGAGTATATGGGCGTCTATCAACTTACTGAGCAAATTGAACGTGGGGTATCACGAGTCAATACGGGTAATGGAGGGGTGTTGTTGAGTCTTGACAAGGATGATGGACCGGAACTTTCACCGAGTGCCACGAATATTTTCTATAGCAAAATTTACAAGTTGCCTGTTGCCGTCAAGTACCCTAAAAATGTGACCGCAACGCAAATCGATACCATATCTGCGAACCTTGCAGTTTTGGAACAGGCTATTGCTAATTCCGACTATGGCAGCGTTCAAAAACTCATGGATATCAGCAGCTTTATGGATTTTCTAATCTTGCAGGAATTGACGCACAATGTTGAATTAGAAGCCCCGCGCAGTATGTATTTGTATAAGGATTCTTCGGGTTTGTATCACATGGGGCCTGTATGGGATTTTGATGGTGGGTTTGCTTATAGCTGGGATGAAGATACCAAGAAATACTTTGTTGATCAGGACTGGATTTTACATAGAAATCGGGCGGTTTCCGGATTCTTTATAAACTTGTTTGCAAATGAAAATTTCTTGGCTGATTACAAGGCTCGCTGGGATCAGCTTAAAACAAGTATTCTGGCTGATGTATTTTCAAAGCTAGACGATTATATGTTGCAAACACAAAAGGCTCTTGAAAATGATGCGATAAAATGGACACCTGTCCGCAGTTACGTTGACGAAGTTCAAAGCCTCAAAAGCTGGCTTACTGAACGCGTGAACCGTTACGAGTCGGCTTTGCAAAAATACTAGTTAACAAAAGTTCTCCCCTCGACATTCGCCGGGGGGAGGATGGGTTGGGTGTTGGATTAGCTTTCGTTATCTTGTTAGATAAAAACCACGATGTTTACGTTGTTTCATAAGACGTCCTCGCAAATCATAAACGTGTCTAGAACCGTTCAGCAAAGCTCTTTCCGTACGAGGCTTTAGCGAAGTTGTTTTAGCATTCGGATCGTCTATGGTAAATTTCCCGCTGCGGGTTGCTTCGCCAAATTCCGCATCGCCACCCTTAGTCGTAATCGTGTAGGAGTACTCTCCGCTGACGGTTGGCGTTCCGCTGAAGTATAGGGAATTTGTCTGTGCATTCCATTTGGCTGTTACGCCTGCAGGGAGATTTTCAACAGTTGCGCCATCGGCGTTTTGAATTGCGAAAGTGAACGGGACAATCGAATCACCGAGTGCGATAGTTTGACTGCTGGAACCTGCGCCCTGCTTGATAATCGCGGCGGGTTTCGGTGTATGATCGCCGATGAGCGTAATGTCAGGCGTCGGGAACTTGTCCTTATTGCCGTATAACCAAAATCCCAAATGTGGAGGCTGGTTGTAGGCTGTGTTTTGCCAGCTCATGCCGAGACGGTAAATCGGGTCGTGCGCAAGCGTGTACATACGGTGTTCCGTCGGAATCGTAGTTGTGTAGATGTAGAGCTTGGAAGCTCCGTCGTGTAGAATGACTTCTTCGCGCCAGTCGCCTAAAATATCACCGCTAAAGTTCGGCGTAGCCTTGGTGGTGTTGCAACTGTTGCCCTGCATCTGAAAAAGCGTATTGCTCTGTTGCTTGGCATGGTCCCACTTGCTGATAGTCGTGTTGTCCAACAGTTCATCAAGTAAGTCACCGTCCCAATAAATGCGGAAATTATAAGCTGGGCGCTTGTCTGCTTTCCAAATTTTCCCCTTTACGGTATAGGTATTCCAGTTTGCGGCAGACCAAAGTTCGTGTCCGCGGTTCAGTGAATCCACATCGCCTGCGACGCCGCGTCCGTTATCACCCGAACTCGTTTCGTTAAAAAGTAGCTTGCCGGTACGGGCATCGTGCAAATCGTAGCCGTAGGGCTTTTCTTCGTGAACTTGCCAAACTTCAAGACCGGGATTATCGGGGTCGAGATCGCTCAAGTGCATCGCATCGCCGTGGCCCTTGCCTGTGCGGTACATGAATTTTCCATCGTGGTCAACGGCGCAACTTCCTTCAATAATTTCATCAAAGCCGTCGCCATCCACGTCGCCTGCGGAAATGTTGTGATTGCCTTGCCCGTAACATTCCTGTCCGCTCGTGGCTGCGTTGTAATACCAGCGTTGCGAAAGGGTTTTGCCGTCCCAATCATAGGCGGTAATCGCCATGCGGGTGTAGTAACCGCGCTGGAAAACCATGCTCGGTTTCTTGCCATCGAGGTAGGCGTTTGTCGCGAGGAATCGATCCACGCGGTTACCGTAGCTATCGCCCCAGCTCTTGACCGTGCCGCGACCGGGATTGTAATCGACCGTCGCCATTTCCTTACCAGTTTCGCCATTGAAAATGGTAAGCCATTCAGGTCCTGTGAGAATGTAGCCGTTTGAATTCCTGTAATCCTTGCTGTGGTCTGCACCCTTTGCAGAACCGAGTGATAAATAATTGCCGCTGCCGTCTTTTGTTCCGGGAGCGGTCTTTACCGCAAATTCAGCTTTGCCATCGCTATCATAGTCGCCCACGAGCATCTGCGTGTAATGCGCCCCAGCGCGAATGTTTACGCCGAGATCGATGCGCCAAAGTTTTTTGCCGTTTATTTTGTAACAATCAATAATGACATTGCCGGTTTTGCCCTTCTGCGAATTGTCTTTAGAATTGCTCGGATCCCACTTGAGAATCAGCTCAAATTCTCCATCGCCGTCTACATCGCCTACCGCGATATCGTTCGGGCTGTAGGTGTAATCGCTCCCACCATTCGGACGGTCAAGATTTACGGTTAGATACTGATTACTCCAAACAGAAACTGCAGCATCCGCCGCCATTTCCTTGCCGCCGACAACAGCCTTCACCGAGTATTTGCTCGATGCTGTTCCTTTTGTATCTGTGTAGTTGCTTGCCTGTGAACCCGTAAAACTGGCGATCTTCTCGCCATCGCGGTACAGGTTAAAACCGGTCGTATTGCCGTCTGTTCCGAGAACTCGCCAACTGAGGAAAACCCCGTTAGTCGTCTTTACGGCGACCAAGCCGCGATTCAGCCATTCCATCTGGCGAGCCGCCTGCGTACTCCCTAGCCCAAGCGCTAGGGACAATCCCAAACACCAAATTTTGTTCATATCCTATCCCTTTTATTAGCCGAAAAACCAAACAACAATAATCCGGCAAGATTAATATAAACCTGGATATTGGTGGTGTGCCTAATGAGCTCGATTTCTCGTTGTCTGCGGACAACTATTGGTCTTCAAAAAAGCACCCCGGCGCTTTCGCCGAGGTGCTGTGCTTTTGCTCGTTTATCTTGTTATGTTAATCGGTCTTGCTTCGCGGTAGCTGCCCGTCGTGATTTTTACGATGTAGGTGCCGCGCGGCATTTGACTCATGTTGAGCGAGCGCGTGTGCGTGCCTGCGTTTTGCATTCCCGTGATTTCTTGTGCGAGCAATGCTCCGAATCCATTGAATAGGCTTATCTTCACATTGTCGCGATGCGGAAGCGTATAGCTGATTTCGAGATTCCCGTGATGGAGCGCAAGGTTCATGTGTGTCGAGACTTTGTTGAGTCCGTACATCAGTGCCGTGGTCTTTCCGCTTTCGTCGCTTCCAGTTTCGTTGGTGATGCTGATCGCGACTTTGAAAAGAACTGTTTTCCCGTTGTACGAGAGCCCTTGCGTAAAGTTGAACTTTTCGCCGTTGCTGACGCGGTTGGGGTAGTGGCCTATCGCGAGAGTCCCGTTTGCCAAATCAGCTTCGCTGAATACATAGGCGGTTTCGCCCCATTCTACGACTTTGCCATCTTTGCTGAACCAATGGCCCGGTGTGTTTGCCGTGCTGTTGGTGACGATGTTTCTATCGCTTTCTAGTGCGAAGAATTGTGCCTGTGTGAGCGTTGCTGTGGTGAGTCCGAGTTTCTTCGCAACCTCGCTGATATCAAATTTTGCAGAAATGGTGGCGTAGTTGTCGTCAATCGGGAGTGTCGCTGTGATGTTGTATGTGGTTGCGCCGTCCGTGACGATTTTTGCAGAACTGCTAGAGCTCGCGGGCATCTCGCTGCTGCTCGAAGATTTCGGCGATACGGAACTGCTCGAACTTGTCGGTGCGTCTCCGAGTTCGGGCCACTTGTAATCAAGCTTGAAGTCGTTGTAGTACTTGACGTTTGCAGCCCCAGCGCCACTTACGCCCGTTTCCAATTTCAACTTATAATCGTAATGCAACTTGCGAATTCCCGTGTTGCCAGTGTACTGGTAATCGGTATTCACGATTACCGCAAAAACCATCGGCGTGCCGTTCGTCGAAGAAGGCGTTTTGTCCAGGCGAAGCGTTGCAGAGCCCTCGCCCGTAATGGGTTCGCTATACACAGGTGTACCGTCGGTCGCGCGGTAGCACAGCAAGAAGTTCATATTCTTGTTGTTGGAATTAGCGCCGTTCGGGTAGAAACTCACCGTCACTTCTTTAGCGCCGTTTTGCACTTTCAGCGGAACCACGTTCGAGCCCGACCATCCCGGAGTCGTTTCTTGATTCGGTACAAGGTAACCGTTGCTTTCCGTTACCGTCTGGTAGGGCGTCATGGTCCAGGTGTAGCTTTTCCTGTTATTGTCCCACATGTCCTGTTCCCAGTAGGTGTCGCTTCCAAAATGCTGGTTCAGCAAATTCTTGATTTCGCCGGACCATTTTTTCATGTCAAGCATCGCAAGCCTTGCGCGGAATTCGGTAATGAGCCTGCGCACGCCCGCATCGCCAAGACCCTTGTCGAGGCCGTAGGTTTCGAGCAGGTATTTGGTCTTGCCGTAAGCGTTTCCGTAAATCCAGCGCACCGCACCCGTGCCGATCCACGTGCCGATAAACGTCGGGAAAATGTTGCTGTACTGCGAGCCGCCCAGCAGGTAACGCTGATTCTTACCGGTCACTCCACCGCCATCGGCGCCGCCACCAGGGCCACCGAAAGTACCGTCAATCAGCCAGCCCGAATAGGTTTCAATAGGCATAAACGGCGCAATGACCGTCGCCGCATTCAAGAATCCCATACCGCTGTAAACACCGTCGCGGTGGCTGAACATATCCTGCTGAATCCAGGTGTTGCCCGCTTCTTGGAACCAATGCGCATCCTTTGCGCCGGGGTAACCGTTCGTCATCGAGTGGATTCCCTCATGAATCATCGCATCCATCTGCGCTACGCGATCACGGTAAGGGCAACTCGTATTGAAGCTATATAGCGGATAGAACGAAGCGGCCACGGCCGTGTAGCCTGCTACCCATGTTTGCCAACCGCCCGTAGTATCCGTCTTTGCGCCACCGGCACACGTACCCGAGCCGTAGTAATAAACTGCGCTGTACTGGCCTTCTTGCGCTTGGGCATCCGGCGCCCATCCCATCTCATTGTACAAATACTCAAAATCGGTATCGTACTTCTTAAGAATCGAATCAATCGTCACATCGGTAATGCGACTGTCGCGATCCTTGCCCCAGTAAAACGCCCACCACTTACCGGCCTTCTTTCCGGTAACGCCCGAACAATTGTTGTTGAACTTGGTCGGCGGTTGGATATCGCCCAGATTCGATTTCGTATCGTAATCCAGGTCGCTGCGATAGCCTGGCCATGTGTAAGCATCACCCGACGCCGCATATACGTGAACACCTAGGGCAGCCGACAAAACGGCGCCCGGAATCCATCCCAAACAACTTTTTTGCATAACACACTCCATTTTTATGCTATTTAGAGAAATAATTTTTGGTGTGCCCTAGTGCAAGTTTTTAAGAAAAATGGAATGATTTTCTGTGTTAGAAGTGTGTAAATGTGTAAGAATAATTAATGAAATATATTGATTTAATTGTAATTTTGTGTATTTTATTGATTTTTGTGTAAAAATTTTCTAGTTTAAAACCATGTGCATTGCGCTTGAACACTTGTTTGACTATGACGACTTCCGCAAGTTCCTGCAAGACTATTTTGAGGAACAGAAGAAAATGCGGTCGGTGTTTTCGCATCGATTTTTTGCAGCAAAAGCGGGATTCAGTAGCTCTTCTTATTGCCTGAATGTTATCCGTGGGCGCTTCAATTTGACACCGAAATCCATCGAGAAAATTTCAAAGGCGATGGAATTTGAACCGTTGCAAAAGACGTATTTTGAGGCGTTGGTGCAGTACAACCAGGCTCAACAAGTTGCCGAACGCGAACACGCTTGGAACCAGATTGTCCAGATTCGCAAGCAAATAGAATTTACACATGTCACGACTCGTGAACAGGGATACTTCGAAAAGTGGTATTATCCGATTGTGCGCGAGTTGGCGGTGTCATCGGATTGGAAAGGTGACTTCCGTGTGCTTGCGCGTTCTGTTGTGCCGCAGATAACGACGGATGAGGCTCGCGATGCGGTGAAAAAGCTGCTGGAATGGGGACTCTTGAAAAAAGAGGGTGAACGCTATGTTGAAACATCGCAAATGCTCGATGCTTCGGAAATTCCGCCAATGGTTTTGCGACGAATCCGTCATGAGTATATGCAGCATGCGGTGGGTGCCGTAGAATCCATGCCCAAAGACGAGCGCTTTGCTGCGTTCACGACTCTTGCGATGAGTGAAAAATCCTACAATTATGCGGTAGAGGTGCTGGAAGAAGCCCGCAAGAAAATTATTGCCCGTGCGGCAAATGATTCGGAGGTGGAACGCGTTTACGAAATGATGCTTGTGGCGTTCCCGATGAGCAAGAAAATAGGGAAGGAGGCGGAAAATGAAAAATAGGCGAGTTTATCTAAAGTTGTCGCGTAATTGCGTTGCGTGCGTGATGTCGCTTGCGTTTTCGTTGTCGTTCCTGGCTTGCTCGGATAGCGAAAATGTCGCCGGTGGCGTGACCGATATCGGGAATTCTATTGCAAGGGAGTCTGATACGCTGAGGTATTCCGGTGTAGTGCAGGACTTGCAGGGACGTGCTGTTCCTGCTGCGCGTGTCGTTGCCTACTTGGATAATTCGAAAGAAATTGTGGATTCGCTTGAAACGGTCGCTGATTCTACAGGATTCTTTAAGTTAGGTCCGATTTCGAGGATTTCGGCGAAAGGTTCGCCGCGTTTCTATGCGGAATCCAAAGGGCTGTCCGGTTTGCGTGGCGATGGACTCTCTGACGTAAGGTTGGATACGATTTGTATTGGTCCGCATAAGACTGTAAGCGGAAAAATTGCCGGGGCGACTTCTGGTTATATGCGCATTCCGGGAACGCATTTGCGCTCGCCGATTGCCGAGGACGGCTCCTTTGCGTTCGATTCCATCCCGTCGGGCTATAGAATGGACCTTGTGTACGTGCAGGATGATTCGGCAATCGCGCATTTTGAATTCACGGCGCTTGAATCCAGGGATACGCTACGATTGCCTGAACTTTCGGTCAATGGGGAGTGGCTTACGAGCAACGATATGCCTGTTATTGCGGATTACTACGGCTTCCATTATTACCTTCCGTATGATTATTATCTCCCGAATGGAGATGGCGACCCCGAAATAAAAGTTTTTCTCGGCATGGGAAGAGATGTCAACGTACTCAACCACGATTCTTCCGTTGCAGGTAACGTAAACTATGTAGATGGTGTGAACGGCAAGGCGGTGCTTTTGGAACCGGGACAATTTATCGACTTGGATACGCTTAATCCAACGGGCGGCGACTTTACACTTTCGCTTTGGACCAAGTGGAATGGCCCTAACGGCGAACACCAGGTGTTGTTTTGCCAGCGAGCTTATTGGAGTGATTCTACATCGCGATTCCAGTGGCATTATGAGGTGAAGAGCGGAACGTTTGCCGTGATGAAGGGTATGCCGGACTACCCTGGGGCAGTGTATTTCGGGGATTCGACATCCGTGCCTGTCGGGGAGTGGGCTTTCCTTGTGCTCGTTTCCAAGAATCACAAGGTGAGCATGTATGTGAATGGCGAACCTATAGCAATTGCGGGTTCCGATGGAACTGAATTTGCAGGGGGATTTGTGCCGAACGAGCTGAATCGTAACGTCCCCTTCCGCATCGGTGGCGATGAAATCGAGACTGAAACTTGGAATGGTGTGATTGACGAAGCTCGCGTTGAATCAATCGCCCGTAGCCCTGAATGGATCAATGCCATGTATGAGCGGCTGAAGCCTTAAAATGTGTTTCCAAAAATTATGTATTTTGTAAATTATATATAAAAATTTACATTGAAAAATTGATAATAATTGTTTATATTTTGGAATGTGATAGATGTTTCCAAAATTAGTGTATTTATGTATTTTGATTACCGCGATTTTATTCGCGCTGTTTTGGAAACTATGCAGTCAAAGGGGCTTTCGCTCCGTGCGATTCAAGAAAATGCGGGTGTTTCCGGTTCTGCGTTTTTCAGCCGAATCCTAGATGGCTCGCGCCCGCTGTCCATTGCGAATGCGAAAAATATCGCCAAGTCTTGGGGGCTTTCTGATGATGAATCGGATTACTTTCTCGATTTGGTGCGCTTCGGTAACGAAAAGAATGTAGATGTACGCGAAGAATTGTTGCGAAAGCTCCTTGCGGTCCGTGCGAACAATCAGGAATTTGCTCTGCAGGATTCTTCGCTCAAGTTTTTCTCGAAATGGTACTATCCCGTGTTGCGCGACTTGCTCCCTCTGCTTCCGCCAAATATGCCGGCAGAAAAAATTGGACGCATGTTTACGCCAGTGCTTCGCGCTCCTCAGGTGGAAAGTGGTATTCGCTATTTGATGGAATCGGGATTCGTTACGTTAGATGAAAATGGTGTATATCGTGTGGAACAGCCTATTGTTTCAACTCCGCCTCGCGTGCGTTCTACGATTTTACGCAAATACCATCTGAAAAATCTTGAAGTGAATAGTGAAGTTTATGATCTGTTCACAAGTGATGACCGCAGCGTTACGAGTGTTACGTGCAGTTTGTCTAAAGAAAGCTTTGAAAAAGTCCGCGAAGAAATTGCGAAACTTCGCGAAAAAATTCTTGCGTTATCTCGTGAAGAGAAAAATCCAGACCGTGTTTGCCATGTCGGGTTTCAGTTGGTGAACCGCGCCAAAGTCAAGGAGGTAAAGTAATGTACCTCCGTAATGTTTTACGAAAACTGGCTTGGGTATTCCCTTTGGGTGTTGTGGCTTTTGTCGCAATCCTTTGTATTTCGCTTGTTGGCTGTAGCGGAAATTCTGACATCGCAAACGGCACGGGTAGTAATGCTGGTGAAACTGAAATTGCAGGGATTATCACGGCGACAAATCATGGGAAACCTTTGGTGAATGCGCTTGCCCGTGTGTGGATTTTGGACGAAGACTCCATGCATGTGGCGTATGAAGATTCTTTGGATAACAATGGTGTTCTTGAAATTAGGTCCGCTGTTCTTGGTGAAAAAGCGCCTGTCCAGCTTTTGGAAACGCGTTCGGGCGACTCGTTATCTACAATGCGCTGGGTCAATCTCGAACGTAGTCCCGAACAAACCCTTTCTATTGCGGCAAGCGAATCCCTTAAGGGATCAATAACGAATAACGGTGCTGCTGTAGAAGGTGCAACTGTTTCCATTTTGGACAAGTCTGTTGTTACGGATGCAAACGGAAACTTTGAATTTAATGATTTGCCTGCGGGCGTGCATTACGCTTTTGTCGAAGGCTACTTCGGAAAGTTCTCGTACCAGATGGAAACTGGATTGAAAGAAGGTGCGACAACGAACAACATTAATCTCGCAGATAGCATTTTTACGGTTGTCGAAGATTTTGAAAACTGGAAAAAGCAGACATTTATCGGAAAAAGTTTTGGACAGGGCTGGTGGTTTATTTGCACAGACTCGTTGCAGGGTGGCGGAAGCCGTGCAAGCGCGGGTGTCGATAGTGAAAATCTTTTTGTTTCTGGCGATAGCGCCAAAAGTGGAAAAAGCTTGCACGTCTCATTTGATATAGATGAGGAAACTTCGGGGCATTATGGAGTTATCGGTTTTACGATTGGTGATGATTTTGATAAGGCTGAAATGTTTGCGTTCTATGATTTGCGTAAGGCGACTGCAATTTCGTTTGATGCCAGAGGTTCTGGAAAAATCTCGTTGCAGATAGTCAAACGCAGCGATAAAGGCGAACGTGAATATCACGAATCGTACTTTGTGACGCTTACGGAAAAATGGGAACATTTCACGTTTACGGCAGATGATTTCGATACAGAACTTATTGCTGTCAATGCAATCAACATTCTCGTTATTGACGATACCGAAATTTACCTTGACAATATCCGCTTTGACGGTATTTCGCCCAGTATGTGGCCGAGTCTCGGGATGCGTTTTTAAAATTCTTTTTCACGTATAGGAGAGAGTATGAAAAAGTCAAAAATGGCGATTGTCGCCTTGTGTGCGTTTGCCTTTGTGGGTAGCGCATTTGCAACAATTCAGCCCACGCGCGTAGGTCCCGTAAGTCAATACGGTGCTTTGCAAGCCGGCAAGAATTCCGCTGGCGAAGGCCGCATTTATGGAAGCGTGCAAGGCGTCAAAGATGGAGCCGAAGTTCAGGTACGCGGAATGAGCCTTACCTGGAGTATCTTTTGGCCAAACGGAATGTCGTTCTACGGCAATTCCTTTATTGATTCGCTTGTAGGCGAGTGGAATGTTGAACTTGTTCGCTCTGCAATGGGTTCCGTTGGAAATTGGGGACAAGGGAATTACAAGACTCGTCCTGAATATTATTCCGCACAAATGGACACGGTCGTACAAGCGGCTATCAGAAACGATGTTTATGTTTTGGTGGACTGGCACAGTGAAGGAGGCTATTATAATTGCATTCACAAGGGTGTAAAACCGAAGTACGAATTTAATGATAATAAGGCTTGCTTTACGGCAAGTGATGCCGCGAAATTCTTTGGGACCATGGCTCAACGTTATGGCAAATACCCGCATGTGATTTTTGAAATTTACAATGAACCGGTAAGTGAAAGTTGGAATGACCTCAAGGCTTATGCTGATACAGTCGTTCAGGAAATTCGTAAATATTCGGATAACTTAATTGTTGTAGGGACACCGATGTGGTCTTCTGCGGCTGGCGATGCTGTTGCAAATCCGGTCGTTGACAAGAATGTTGCTTACACGCATCATTTTTATGCCAATATGCATAACATCAATGAAACTTCGACTAGCCAGAATGCAAGCCCGAACAAGGCTATTGCTGCGGGTCTCAGTGTTTTCGTGACCGAATGGGGTTGGGTCGAAAAAGATATCAACGATGCCAAGACCAAGGCGAATGCCGATGCGTTCCTAAAATGGGTTGACGAAAAGAAACTTTCTACCGCCAAATGGGATGTCGAAAAACCGTATCTTGAAGATAATGATGACGACAACTATATCAAGGCGAACGTTCTTCCGCAAAAGATGACTTACACAAAGAACCTTGATTGGGCTTCGCAAATTAACGATGATCTCCCGTTTGCTCTCAAGACGACATCGACAGATGCTACCGGAGAATGGAGCTTTATTACGGATGTGAGCGGTAGCGATGAACAGGGTGACCACGGTAATTCTAGTTTTGAAGATAACTCCGAAAATGGAATGGTCAAGATGGATAAAATCAAGCTTGATACGGTCGGCACGGCTTTTGACTATGCACCTTATGTGAATGCCGATTTTACTTTCAATTTTGATATTTCCAAGTGCAAAATGTTCAGCTACCGCTATAAAGGTACGAACCATCAATTTGTAGCCTATAGCGATTGGAATACGTCTACCGAAATTCTCGGTCAGGGACTTTGGGATTATCCGTTTGTCGGCATGCCTTATTCTCCGGAATGGACAACCGCTTATGTGGATTTTGGCTGGATGGTCAATAATGGCTGGCAGGCTGATGTACCGACAATTTTCTCTACAAAGTTGACGACGGCGCTCCGCTTTAGCGTTACCAACGTTGCGTTTGGCGATTATCTCTGGATTGATAGTCTCAAGTGCGTCGAAGATGTGTCCAATTACACGGTTATGGAAATCCCGGACGTTTTAAGTATCCCGACGGCGAGAATGGCTGCTCGCAATTTTGTTCGCGTGAATACTGACGGCTTGAATATCGTTGCGACGGGCGTTAAGAATGGAAGCCATTATTCGCTCTCCAATGTTCTTGGACAAACTTTGCGTGTGGGCGTGGCGAAAGCGGGCAATTTCTCGATGACTGCGCCGCGTGCTGGTCGCTACATTCTCCGCATTGGAAATTCTGTCTATCCGGTAACGGTAAAGTAATATTCATCTTTCTATCAAATCTTAGAATTGGCTTTGCCAATAAAAAGCACCCAAGCCGAGAGTCGCGGGCAAGCTTGCTTGCCCATGACCGAGGCGCAGTGCTTAGAATTGACTTTGTCAATAAAAAGCACCTCGACGTTTGCCGAGGTGCTTGATTATTTGGATCGATGAGAACAGTTAAAATAAAACCCTGTACGGAATTTGCTTTTCGAAGCGGCGGCCTTTGAGGTCGTGGAACGTGTTCTTGCGCATTTGAGGCACGTTGCGGAATGTGTGGGCATTTTTGATTGCGGTTATTGAATCTTGCGCAGTTTCGCTGGAATCTTGCGGCGGATCGATAGCGCTCGCGGACTTTTCGACGAGTATTTCTACGCGGCCTGTGTATTCGGTGTTGTCGTTTCCTTTGACGGTGTACTTGAATGAGGCGAGTCCTTTGAAGTCTTTGTCGGGTGTGAATCGGGCGGTATAGCCGTCTTTCTGCAATTCGACGGAGGCGTTTTCTGCGGCAGATACACTGTAGGTGGGCTTGACGCTTTGGAATCCGCGAGTGATTGTACGCAAGTCAAAATCGAGCGTCCCGTTGCCAGCGACTTGTGCGTGCATCGCGCCGAGCCAGTTGATGTATTTTTCAATGCGGACGTAGCCGTCGTCTTCCTTGACCATGGCGTCGTCTTTGGCGGTGTCGTAGCCCATCGCATTTTCGAAGTAGTCGGGCATTCCGTCCTTGTCGCTATCTGTTGCTGCTTTCCCGGCGATGACTTCGCCCCAGCCGTTGTTGGTCTTGAGACCCATGGCGCCTACGGATTTTACGAGCGCGCCTTCCTTGCCAAGCGTGCCGACTTGGTGCCAGATAAGCGAATCAATGTCGTCGTAGGGGAGGACGCCACTTTGCGAGGTTACGTAGCGCCAGGCGCTTGCCGCACTCATCATCGGGCCTTTTGTCGTAAGCTCGTTCCACGGATTTTTCAGTTCTTCGCCAGGTCCCTGGTAGTAATAAATGCTTGTTGGCCCGCCATTGAGCACTCCGTCGCGGTTTTTGTCGATTAGGTTTCCGCTTGCGTAAATGCTCTGGTTTTTATCGACCTGAAACCACTCGTTTTTGCCTTCTGGACCATAGACAAAGTAGTTGTTCACGATGTCGTGCTTGAATTTTGCACTAGTGTGTGTCGTGTAGCCCGCTTCGAAGTTGTAAAGGATGTTGTTGACGAAAATGTCGTTAATCTTGTCGAGCGGGTTTCTGTTGTGCGTATTCACGAAGGCGTTGTAGTACCACGCCCAAGTACCGTCAATGGATTCGATGTGTGCGCCGAACTGTTGGCCAATCGGGTTTGCAATGAGCGAATTCTGCACAGTGATGCCAGTGACACGGTAGTCGGCGTTGTCCGAAGAGCCTCCGAAGTTATTCCACGGAGCAAGTTCTACCGAGCAATGGTCCACAATGACGTTTTTGGCATCGTAGAGGTTGAGCGCGTCGTCTTTGGTGCTTGCCGTATTTTCTCCAGGTCGGATGCGCAAGTAACGGATGATGATATTGCTCTGCTTGCCTGTCGAAAGTTTTCCGCCGTGAATGGCGATCCCCTCGCCTGGGGCTGTCTGCCCGGCAATGGTGATGTTCGACTTGATCGAAACGGCAGTTTTGATATTGATGATGCCGCCAACGTCAAAAACGACAATGCGGTTCCCTTGGCTAACCGCATCGCGGAATGAGCCTGCGCCGTCATCGTTCAAGTTTGTTACATGGTAAACGGTGCCTGCGCGCCCGCCCGTAACGTTTGCGCCAAATCCCAGCGCTTCAGGAAACGCGAGCGGCTCGGCGCTTGCTTCTATACACCAAAACGATAAACAGAGCGCCGAAACCGCGAAATTTCGCTTAAAACCAAAAGAATATCCCATAAACAACCCTTATATTGCAATATACTGAAAAAATACCATTGTTTTGAAGAAAACAATCTACCATTATAATAAATAGTTGTCTATAGACAACGGCTACTTGCGCCCTTCAAAATAGCTGATTAATCAGTGATTAAATCGATTAATCACTTTTTGCACTAAGTTTAAATTGCCGTTTTTTGGCCTTAAATCGCCAATTTTTGCATTGGCATAGAATTTGCAATTATAGCAGTATGAAAGTATATCTAGATAATTGCTGCTTTAATCGTCCTTACGACAATCAAAGTTATTTGACTATATCCATAGAGACTCTGGCTAAATTGCAAATTCAGGCGCTTATAAAAGCGGAAAAGTTGATGTTAGCATCGTCTTTTATCCTTGAATATGAAAATTTCTGCAATCCATATCCCGATAGAAAGGCTGCTATTCAACAATTTTTAGATGAAAATGTGGTGGACTATGTGGGGCGAAATCTGTCGGACCAGGTCGTTTTAAATGCAAAAAAAATTATGGCGACGGGTGTAAAAATGAAAGACGCTTGCCATATAGCATGTGCAGAAATGATGAATTGTGATTATCTTTTAAGTACGGATAAGCGGATGCTGAAATACAAAAGTGAATCCATGGAATTGTTAAACCCTATAGAGTTCATAGATTTAGTGAGTGGAGGTCTAGAAAATGATAACTGAAATTACACCACCTGCTACTATTGAATTGTTAAATAGGGGAATGGAATGCTTGATTCGCGAAATGGGAATTGTCGATGCGGAATATTTCATAGCTGCAGTGCAAAGAGAGCGTTTCGACTACACCAAGTGGCAACGCGAGCATTTTGACAAAGCCGATTTGCGTTCTTTCGTGGATAAAGCCGCTTCTTTTGCCGAGGAAAACGGGAAATAACTTGACCCCTTTTTCCCATTTTACTACATTTGTGCCACTTTGAGAATAAATATCGCACAAAAACTTACTGATTCCGAAGACCAACGAGTGGTCTGGTCCCATGCCGACGCTCCTGAAATCTTCGACGAACTGCACCTCAAGGGCGATCTGGTAGCCGAGGTGCTGGTTAGCCCCGAAGGCAACGGCAAGTGCCTTGTGACCGGTACTATCTCTGGAGTGCAAACACTCACTTGTGTCCGCAGCCTGGATCTTTTTGACCGTCCGTTCGAAACCGAGATTGTTGTCGAGGTGGAACGCGGAGCATGCGCTGCACAGGAACTTCATGACGACGACGATGATGTTTTCGCCTACACGATTCCGCAGACACAGGACTTCGTAGATGTTTCCGAGTGCGTCCGACAGCTGGTGACCCTACAGGAACCCATTGCGCCCGTGAAAAATCCTGACGAAGATTTTATCTTTGTAACAAACAATCAAGCTGGCGATGGTGCCGATGCTGAAAAGCCGCTCGACCCCCGCTGGGAAAAACTCAAAGCTCTTAAGAGCAAAATGGAAAACAGGAGTTAAAAATGGCAGTACCTAAGAGAAAAACTTCGACCGCTCGTCGTGACAAGCGCCGCACCCACTGGAAGATGGAAGTGCCGGCTATGGCTACCTGCGATCATTGCGGTTCCGTGAAGCGTCCGCATCGCGTGTGCCCGGTTTGCGGCTTCTACAACGGTGTGGAAGTTGTTGACATGAAGGGTGCCGAAGCTTAATCTAGGAGGAATCCGTGATCAAAGTTGCACTGGATGCCATGGGTGGCGATTACGCCCCGAGTGTTTGTATTGAAGGCGCCGTTAGCGCAGTCAAGAAAAACCCCAATATTCATGTGGTTCTCTGCGGACCGGAGGCCGAGGTCAAGGCTTCTCTCGAGAAGCTTGGTTACACCGGCAATCAGATTTCCGTAGTTGATGCTCCGGACCTCGTGGCTATGGATGAACATCCTGTCATGGTGGTCAAGAAGAAGCAGCATTCTGGCTTGGTGACTTGCGTTGCCTTGCAGAAAAAAGGTCTTGTGGACGCTTCCGTCAGTGCCGGTAACTCTGGCGCTATGATGGCTAGCTGCCTCATGATCCTCGGTAAGACTTGCGACGAGTTCTCCCGTCCGCCTATCGGGGTTGCACTTCCGACAAAGGATCGCCGCATTGTGTTGGTCGATGGCGGTGCAAACGTTGATGAACGTGCTTCCACTCTCGTTGACTTTGCCATTGCAGGTTCTGCATTCGCCGAAGCTTACCTCGGAATCGAAAATCCGAAGGTTGGCCTCTTGAACATGGGCGAAGAAGAACACAAGGGCCCGGCGGTTCTCCAGGAAACATACCAGCTCCTCAAGTCCGCCCCGGTTAACTTTATGGGTAACATCGAAGGTCGCGACCTCATCGCAGGTAAGGCCGACGTTGTTGCGACTTCTGGCTATACGGGTAACGTTGTGCTCAAGCTCCTGGAAGGTTTCTTCGAAATGCACCAGGAAATGTTCGGCACGATCGACACTCCGGCTGGCAAGCGTTTCTCCGAAATGTGGGACTACCGCGCTACGGGTGGCGCCTTGTTGCTTGGCCTCAATGGCATTGGCATCATCGCTCACGGCCGTTCCGATGCTCTCGCTATCGAAAAGGCTGTTGAAGTGGCTGCCAAGTATGCCGAAGCCGACGTTGCCAACAAGGTCAACGCTCGCCTCGCTGCAATCAAGTCCGAGGAAGCTCCTAAAGCATAGCTTTTGTCTGCATTAAGACTTTAGTTGCAATTAGACGGATCTAGTGAACGCTAGGTCCGTTTTTTGTTATCTTGGGTAACAAATAAATATGCTTTGGACGAACCGTCTGGCACCGGTGGCGTGACGGCTATTCTAAGCTTAAATCATTTGTATTCACCCATGACACTTAATGTCATACAGGAGGTCAATTTATAATGCCTACGAAGTCTATTGTGACTGGCGCATCTCGCGGTATCGGTCTTGCCATTGCAAGAGAACTTGCTGCTCGCGGCTCTGACGTTGTTCTTATTTCCCGTGGTGGCTGCCCGGAACAGGCCGAAGCTATCGCCAAGGAATTCGGCGTCAAGACGTTCACGTTCGCATGCGACGTGAGCAACTCCGACTCTGTGAAGGACGCTTTCAAACAAGCTATCGACGCACTGGGTGGCGTGGACTGCCTCGTGAACAACGCTGGCATCACCCGTGACGGCCTCGTACTTCGCATGAAGGACGAAGATTTCGATAACGTTATCGCAACGGACCTCCGCTCGACGTTCCTTTGCACCAGAGCCGTCCTCAGGACGATGATGGGCGCCCGCAAAGGCAGCATCGTGAACATTGCAAGCTTGAACGGTATCAGAACTCAGGCTGGCCAGGCCAACTACGCTGCTGCTAAGGCTGGTGTGATCGGCATGACCAAGTCCAACTCCATGGAATTCGGCTCTCGCGGTATTACCGTGAACGCTGTCGCTCCGGGATTCATCGATACGGACATGACCGCCGCCATGAGTGAAGAAACTCGTGCAAAATATGCCGCCCAGATTCCGCTTGGCCGCCTCGGTCAGCCGGAAGATGTTGCCAAGGCTGTCGCATTTTTGGCCTCCGACGATGCCAAATACATTACCGGACAGGTAATTGGTGTCGATGGGGGCTTGAACGCTTAACAACATTTTATTAAATTTGGACAAAACTTTTTCCCATGGAGAAAAAAATGAACGAAGAAATTTTCAAGAAGGTCACGGACGTGATCGTTGCTAAGTTGGAAGTCAAGGCTGAAGATGTCAAGCCCGAATCTGAATTCGGTAATGACCTCGGTGCTGACTCCCTGGACCGTGTTGAACTCGTGATGGCCCTCGAAGACGAATTCGATGTCGAAATCCTCGATTCCGACGCTGAAAAGTTCCAGAAGGTTTCTGACGTTGTTGCTTTCCTCGAAGCACACAAGAAGTAATCTAGTTTTACTTTAGCCCGCATCCGTTGGGCAAAGAAAGAGCTTTGGGTCCCCGGTTCCGCCGGGGATTCTTTTTTTATTCTTGTCATGCCTGACACTTTGTCATGCCGGACTCCGTTCTCTTTGACCACTTAGAACTTTGACGCTTTGCGTCAGCATCTTCGGCTCAATCATGACAGTCTGCAAGCAGCCTGTCGCGACACTCGCCTTGAATGCAACTAGTTCTTATGTGGTCATGATCCGCGAATGGGGACGGCATCGCCTTCTCGTTTATGAAAGGGAGGTGCCCGTTCTATGACGGGCATGACAAATATGTAAATTGTACATCAGTCTAAAACTCATAAGGAGATTCTGTTGGAAGAACAAAACCTGCTCCACAAGATTCTTAAACTCTGGTTTCGCCAGAAGTCCGGTGACGGGCTTGAGGCTAAGCTTGGGTACAGATTCCGCGATCCAGAACTGCTGGCTCATGCACTCGTCCACCGCTCGTTCCTCGTCGGGAAAGATGTCCCGTACGCAAGCAACAACGAGCGCCTGGAGTTCCTCGGCGATTCCGTCCTCAACATGCTTACGACGGAATTCCTGTACAGGACTTATCCGAGCGATCCGGAGGGCGAACTCTCCAAGCGCAAGAGCGCGATAGTCTCGGGACACGCCTGCGCCCAATCGTCCAAGGAATGGGACCTGAGCGAATACGTGAAAATTGGAAAGTCCGAAGCCAAGATGGGTGGTCGCGGCAAGGAAAGCATCCTCGCTGATGCCTATGAAGCTGTGCTTGGCGCCGTCTATCTCGATGGCGGTCTCGAAGAAGTCCGTGCCATTTTGAACAAGTTCCATTTCCCGCGCGTGCAAGAAATCATCAGTGCAACCGACTTTGTGAACTACAAAAGCGAACTTCTGGAATTTTGCCAGGGCAAATTGCGCTGCTCTCCGGAGTACGTGATTGTCGGTGAAGAAGGTCCGGAACACCAGAAAGTGTTTACGGTCGAAGTGGTCGTGAACGGCAAATCGTATGCCCGCGGTCAAGGCCCGAACAAGAAGAAGGCGGAACAGGAAGCCTCCCGCCTGTCGCTTGAAACGCTCAAGGCAGAAGCCGCCGAAGCCGATGCTAAAAAAGCCGCCGCACCCAAAGTCAAACAACCCGCGCACCATATCGGATTGCCGTAGTTGATTGTCATGCCCGCCGGAGCCTGTGCTGAGCGCAGTCGAAGTAAGCGGGCATCTCCTTTTTATTATCTTGTCTCTCATGAATACATTCTCCCTCCGCTCTTTACTTGCCGTCCCGATGGCGGCAGCTCTCGCTTTTGCTCTTGCCGCCTGCAATGAATCCGGTGATTCCAAATCTGGGCAAGCCGCGAAGTCTAAAAAAGGCACCGCCGTTTCCGAAGCCGATTGCCCGATTCTCCCGCTCGATTCTACGGCAACCGGCGAGTTCGACCCGATTGCCTCCAAGGAAGCCCGCGCTTGCGGTTCTATCACGCTTTGGGGCTCCGCTATGCCGAAGTCTTTCAACATGTGGGAAGACTACAATAGCTTCTCTGCTGAGCTCATGAACATGATGTTCGAACCGCTCGTGAGCCTGCATACCACCGAAGACCGCGAAGTCGGCATTCTCGCTGACAAGTGGGAAGTCTCCGAAGACGGCAGAACGTTCACGTTCCATGTGGACCCGCGCGCGAAGTGGAGCGATGGCAAGTCCATCACCGCTGAAGATGTGCAGTTCTACTATGACGTCATCATGGACGAAAAGAATCTCACGCCGATTTTCAAGGTGGGTCTCAGCCGCTTTGAACGCCCGGAAGTTGTCGATAGCTTGACGGTCCGCATGACCGCGAAGGAATCGCATTGGGGCAACTTCTGGGAAGCCGCCGGCATGCTTGCATTCCCGAAGCACGTGTGGGGTGGCAAGGACTTCAACAAGATCCGTTATGAGTTCCCGGTCGTTTCTGGTCCGTACATTATCAAGACGTTCCGTGAAGACCGCTTTGTCGAACTCCAGCGCCGCAGCGACTGGTGGGGCTTCAAGAAAAACTGGAACCATGGCAAGTACAACTTCCAGAAAATCCGCTACCGCTTCATGAACGACCAGACCAAGGCGCTTGAAGCTTTCAAGAAGCAGGACTTCAACGCCTACGCCATTTACACGAGCAGCATCTGGATGAAACAGACCGACTTTGATGCTGTCAAGAAGGGCTGGGCTGTCAAGCAGCGCATCTACAACAAGGAACCGATTGGCTTCCAGGGCATGGCCATCAACCTTCGCAAACCGCAGTTCCAGGATGTCCGCGTCCGCCGTGCTCTCTCGTATCTCTTGAATCGTGAAGCGATGAACGAAAAGTACATGTACGGCCAGTACTTCCTCCTCAACAGTTACTATCCGGACCTGTGGGCGAATAACCAGAACCCGACGGCGCCTGTCTACAGCTACAATCCCGAAAAGGCTCGCGCGCTCTTTGCCGAAGCGGGCTACAAGGTGAATGGGGAAGGCGTTCTCGAAAAGGACGGCAAGCCGTTTGCGATTAACTTCATCACGAGTCAGGAAGACTTGCGCCACCTCACGCTTTTCCAGGAAGACTTGAAGAAGGTGGGCGTTGTGGCGACCATCGAACAGATGAGCCAGAGCACGCTCCGCAAGCGCTTGGACGATGCTGACTTTGACCTTTACTGGGTGAACTGGGGGGCTGGCCGCCTCCGCGACCCGGAAGCTAGCTGGATTTCTACGACTGCCATGCAGAAGGGCACGAACAACCTCGCCGGCGTTCAGGACAAGGTTGTCGATAGTCTCATCAACTTGCAGAAGACGGAATTCGACCTCGCGAAGCGCAATGAAATCTTGAAGGCGCTCGATAACCGCCTTGCCGAAATCGTCCCGTACGTGCTGATGTGGCAATGCGACCATCATCGCATCCTCTACTGGAACCGCTACGGCACGCCCGAAAAGATTCTCGACCAGTTCAATCGCGAAGACGCAATACCTGTTTACTGGTGGGTGGATCCGGTCAAGTCCGCCGCACTCGATAAGGCGATGAAATCCGGAGAAAGCCTCCCCATCCCGCCGTTCGATATCCGCTAACTTGCACTCAAACTTGTCATGCCCGTCCCGGAACAAGTCCGGGATGACAGTCGGGCATCTCCATCTTGTCATTTAACGCAAAAAGTCCCGGCATCGCCGGGACTTTTGCAATAGATGGATAAAGATTCTTGAATTAGAAGCTTGCGTTGAAGGATGCTTCCAACGTAATCGGGGTCTTCTTGTTGCCATAGAAGTGCAGCAAGTAGTCCTTACCGAAGCCGAAGAGTGCGCACAAGTCGGCAGAGAACATGTCTGTAATCTTGAAGTTTGCACCAACGTACGGGAAGAAGCCCACGTCACCACTGGTGTCGCCATTCTTGTGACCATCATACTTCGGGTCGCCAAGAGCAATCTTGAAGCTTGCGCCAACGTACGGGCTGATGATCGGGGAAACAATCGGATCCAATTCAGCAGCGATAGTCAACTGCATCGGGCCCTTGACCTTGTCGTCGCCTTCCGTGTTGAAGCCGAGGCCGAGTTCAGAACCGAAGTCGAGGTTGCCGAACTTCTGGGAGTACTGGCCACCGAAATAGAAACCAAAACCGTCGTCATTGATTTCGTCCTTGCCAGTCGGGAAGGTCATGTCGAGGAATGCGGCTACAGTCGGGATGATCTGGTAGCGGGCACCGAACGACAGGTTCTTCATACCATCGCCATTGGTGTCTTCACCGTCCCACTTGGTGAACACCATGTAGGGGAGGCTGAGGGTGAGTTCCAAGTTCTGCACCGGGACGAAGCGGCCCTTGAGGGTGAGCTGGAGGTCCTTGTACTTGTCCTGCATATCGAAGTCAGCGACGAGCTTGGCATCGCCATGCATGGCTTCGGGAACCGGGAAGTAGCTATAGGTAGCAAAACTGGTGGATGCAAGAAGAGCTGCACCGAGGATGATTTTTTTTAACATATTAACTCCATAGGATGGTTTATTTCGTTTAAATATAGATAAAAACTATAAAAATTGTGAAAATCTGTAAATAAAAATAAACCAGCCGGAGTAATCGACTGGTTTTAAAGAATTTTAGACTTTTATTTTTTTATGTCGTTAGCCTAAACGAGAGGACTAGAACTTGAATTCCATATCCAGGGTAAAGCCAAGAGCGTCGCCTTCCATACCGATTTGGACGCCGTTGTCCTTAGCCTTTTTCTTCAAATCCTGGCTGCGGGCGATAATTTGGCCGTTGAGGCTCATATTGTCGTTGATGTTGAAGGTGGCGCCAATCCAGAACTTGAACTGGTTGGACCAGTCATCGTGCAGGTCCACGTCCTTGTTGCCGTTGTAGTATTCGGACTTGAAAAGACGGAGCCAGAACTGGCCGCCGACCATAAGCGTAAGCGGGGCGGAGGGGAGCGTGTAGTCGAATTCACCGCCCAGGCGGAGTTCGAGGCCTCTTTCGAGGTTGTGGTGTTCAAAGCCCCAGAAAATACCGGCTTCGGTTCCGTAAGCGGCACCCTTGATAGAGTTGATGTTGTTGTGGTGCTGGGCTCCAAAGTAGAGGTACATTTCACCGTTGCTCGGAGCGGTTGTGCCTACACCCTTGACCTTGTCCTTACCAATCGGGAGGTTAAAGTCGAGGAAAAGGTAAAGTTCCGGGTCCAAGGCAAAACGTGCGCCAATCACCAGGTCGCGAAGACCGCTACCGCCATCGGAGCAAGCGTCGCAATCCGTTTCGCCCCAGAACTGGTAGCCAAAACCTTGCAGAGAAAGTTCAAATTGCGGAGTCACGTTCATACGGGCGCCGACTCTAAGGCCCATCTGGGACCAGTCATCGTCTGTATCGTAGTAAAGGCCTGCCTTGAAAGAACCCTGATTGTTCTGAAGAAGGCCGAAATAATCCCATGTTGCAAAGCTGGACGAAACAATCACAGCCGCCAAGAGAATAATCTTTTTGATCATTTTAACTCCTATGAAACACCTTGTTGGTTGCCCCTAATTTAGTAAACCGAAGTCCCCAAAGCAATTAAATATTTGTAAGCAAATTTTCATCTCCGTGCTAATTGTCACAATTGATGTTTTTTGCTTACAATGACGGTTGCCAAAGTCGTCTTAAAAATTATTTTTACAAGTAAGAGGTGTGCTGTTATTTGTGGCGCGCAAAAAAGAGGGCTTGAATGAATTATTTAACACGTCTGCTGCTTGGTTTAGGTTTGGCCGTCCCGATGTCTGCACTTGCTGCGGAACCCCCGCTGAATTGGGCCAAGTCCGTGTATTTGAATCTTGGCTATAGCGCCGAAGATAACGCTCTTTACCTGAAACAGAAAAATGAAAAATGTACCATCGGATCGGTAAATGAGGATGGTGTTGAATGCGTCAATTTTGCGCAGGTGAAGGCTGATTTCCCCGTGTCGGATGCTTTCGTTAAAGTACTTCGTATGGATCTTGGTGGGAACAAGTTTGGATTTCGATGGAGAACGAATCCCGATCCCGATATGAAACAGTCATCCACCTTGGTCTTGGCGTCCGATCTTGATTTCCATGAGCTTCAAGCCGGGGTCTGTGTAGAAGATCATTTCGCGCCTGATTTTACAGGAAAGGTATTTGATGGTAGCGGCTATATTATTTCAAATCTCTGCAAGACCATCGATGACCAGACGGGTTCCTCGGTAGGCTTGTTTAAGGAGATTTCTAATGCTATCGTTAAGAACGTGGCTTTCTCAGATGTGCAATTTGTGACTTCGACGTTGAACTCTTCTGACTTGGGTGCTAAGTATTTCCCTGTTGGGGCGCTTGCCGGAAAAATTTATAAGAGCGAAGTGAATGGCGTTGATTTGAATAATGTGGTCATCCAGGGGCCGCTCGCCGGTGGTCTTGCCGGTGTCATTGAGGAATCGTTGATCTCGAACTTTTATGCGTATGGAACTAATAACGTAGTAAAAGTTTCAAATGAAATCCAAGTGATCGATGGCTATGTTGGTGAATGTGAAGGTTGTGGTATTTCATATACTAATGGGTATAAGGCCCTTGTTGGCGGTCTTGCCGGTGTTACTTACCAAACCTCTTTTGACAACATCAATTTGCAGGTCGATGTCCGAAACAAGGCTGCTGTTGACTTGTCGAGCGTGGGTGGCCTTGTGGGCTTGTATGTCACCAAGGGTAACCAGAACTATGAAGACTACAAAGAATTTAAAATCAATAAGATTTCTATCAAGGGACCCAACACCGCGACGGGGCCTGTTGTTGCTGGTGGTATATCAATGGGTGGCTTGCTTGGCGAAGTTAAGCGAATTGATTCGAATAACTACCCTAAATCAAGTTTGATTATCCAGGAGGCAAATGTCGAAAATCTGAAAGCTTCGCAAAGCATATTCAAAATGACTTTGCCTAAAGCGACTTATCTTGGCGGCCTTATAGGGAACGGTGATATATGCAATAGTGGAAAGCTGGAAATATCGAACGCTTCTGTAACGGATTTCGAGATAACAGAAGCCGTAAAGAAAAATGGAATTTATCAGTATTATATGGGTGGTATTGCCGGTTATGCAGGGTGTGACCATGTGAATAATTCGTCATCGACTGATTTGTATTTGACTCTTACAAAATCGAAGGCTACAGGTTCAATTAATCTGAGTGCTAAGGAACCCGACATTGCGTCGACCGCTGAAGTTCATGTATCGGCTTCGATTGGTGGCCTTGTGGGTGCTGCTGTTATTGCCGGAAACGAAGATGCTGTGGCTGAGAACGAAATAAGCGTTGGCATTACTTACGATGTAAAGAAAACGAATACCAAAATAGCCGAAGCTTCGGAGAAGGTTTATATTGGCGGTGCGTTTGGTACTGTGAATACGTATAATTCGTCGGCGGTTGTAAAAGGCTTGCGTACTACAAACTACATCAAGGTTGTCGATGATGGTGTTGACTCCTATGTGGGTGGAGTTATCGGTAAATTCCCTTTGGTTAGCAGTGGTAATTCAAAGATTTCGTTTAAGGATGTTCAGGTTGGGCCGAGAAGTTCAAAGAAATCGATTCTTTTGGACTATGAGGCTTTTGGTACTCCTGGATATGACAGTTATGCCTCTGTGGGTGGTCTCTGCGGAGATTGTTCCCTGATTGGCGAAATTGTACAAAGTTCGGTCAAGGGACATTTTAACAAATTAGATGGCGAAAACGGATCTTTTGAGAAAAAGGCCTTTAGCCTGGGTGGTCTTGTTGGAAAATCAAGGGCTGCAGAAGCAATAACTGTAAAGAATACCTATTCGAATGGTAACATTTCTGATGGGTTTGCCGTTGAAAAAGCTGATGAAGAAGCTCCCAAAAATAAAGTGGGTTACCTGTTTGGCGAAATCCCGGGAATTCAAGGACAAAAGGAATCCATACTTATTTCGAATTTCCATTATGGTGTAGATAACGTTGCTGCTATTGGTGATGCGGATGGTTCCAGTGTTAAAAACTTTACAGAGGGCAATTTTGGCGAATTCACCGCTACAAATAATGTGCGCAATGGTGCAAAAACGGAATTGACGGCTAAAAATAACGGCTATGTCTCTAAAGACTATATGGAATCGTCAAATTTTGCGGCGTTCCTGAACAGCCTCTGGACTGAATCCGAAGATATGGTGTGGGCCTATTCTAATGATGCGGGGGGATTGCCGTTCTTTGGAACTCCATCGACGGAGCAGATTGTCTCGACGGTTCCTGTAGTGTTCAAGGATGGTGATGCTGTTCTATTAGTCAAAATTGGTGATAAACTTGTTGATGTCCAGAATGTGAAAGTGGGTGATGCCGCCGTGGCTCCTGCAACTCCTGCGTCGAAGGATGGCAAGTGCTTTGACAAGTGGAGCGAAGACTATACTCACATCATGGCTGCGGTAGATATTCTTGCCCAATATAAGGTTTGCACGTATACAGTTGTGTTTACAAATGAAGATGGGACGAAAACATTTGATACGCAGACGATTGAATACAACAAAAATGCAACGGCTCCTACGGATCTAGAATTGCCCGAAGGCCAGTGCTTCGATAGCTGGGACGGAACTTATACAAGTGTAAAGTCTGATTTGACCATTAAGGCCAAAACGGCTCCTTGCACCTATACGGTTAAATTTACAGATGAAGCCGGAACAAAGGTCTTTAAGACGCAGACTGTTGAATACAACAAAGATGCAACCGCTCCTACAGATCTAGAATTGCCCGAAGGCAAGTGCTTCGACAGCTGGAACGGAACTTATACAAATGTAAAGTCTGATCTGACCGTCAAGGTGAAGACTAAAGCTTGCGGAAATTCCAGCAGTTCTAGCAGCGGAAATACTTCGGAATCCTCGAGTTCTTCGAGTGCGGGCAATGGTGGCAATTCTTCTAGCGCTGGTAACGGCAACGCATCTAGTAGCAGCGCCGGGAATGACTCCAGCAGCTCGAGCGAAGATAAGTCTAGCAGTTCTTCTGCAACGTCAAGCTCCAGTAGTTCTGTTAATGACGAATCGAGCTCTAGCAGTGCAGAACATAAAAAGTATCTGCTCGATATTGCCGAGCCGACGGCAACGCAGGACGGTAAGGGCCTCCGTATGCAATTCGATAGCCTGCTTGCAAATATGTCTGAAAATGTCGATTACCACATTCAGGTGGTTTCGCAGAAGGGAATTTACCTCGATACCATTGTCGATGGAAAAACGGTGGGTGATGTCAAGAACGGAACTTGGCGCCTCGACCCGGCTCCTGCTGGCAGATATACTGTGACCTTCATGATTACGGATGGCGTTGATTCCATCCCTTACTCAAAAACCTTCACGTCTATGGAAAGTCAAGAAGTCGCTACTCATTCTTGGCAGACGCTTTCTCTGTACGCCTTCTGCCGCGACAAGGGCGACGAATGCCTGTCTGAACTGGAAGCACGTTTTGCTCGCCAGCAGCAGAACTGGGCTGCTGAACAATGTGAAGAGATGAAGGCGCAAGTCAAGAACGGCACCGCTCCTGACGATGATTACTTCTATCGTGAAATGGATGATGCCTGTGCACAGGCAAATGGCTTGAACGCTACGACGGCTGTCTACTGGTGGGATGAATCGAATCCGGTTGGCGATTACTGGCAATACCGCAAGTTCAGCGTGAACGACAAGTTCGATTCCACTCGCGGTTACTGGTATGGCCCGATTGATAACGAGCCGCTGGTGATGAGCCTTGAAACGCCAGACATGAAGGACGAAATTGTCTGGAAACTGGAAAATAAGTATTCTGGTTGGAATCTCGTGGCAAATCCGTTTGGCTGGTATGTGACCTTGCCGAAAGAAAAGGGCCTTCAGTTCTACAAATGGGATCCTGAAGTTTGCTCTTACAAAGAACCGGATACGCTTGGACCATATGAAGCCATCTGGGTTCACACGGATAAATCTATGACGTATCGCATTCCGCTGAAGGCCGCAATTGTTCTCGAAGAAGAAAAGAAGTCCTTGAACAAGAGCGTGGCTGCTGAAGAGTGGAATCTCCGTGTCGTCTTGGCTGACAATAATGGCAAACGCGACTCTTGGAACGAACTTGCTGTCGGAACAGCCTCGTCTTTGGGCGAACCGCCTGCAGGTATGGGTGATCGCGTGAACCTCTCCATTATGGATGGCAAAAAGCGCCTTGTCAAGAGCGTGAAGCCGAATGCCGATGACCTCGAATGGGATCTCGAAGTGAGTGCAACGACCACTCGTGAGGGCCATTTGAGCTTCGAAGGCCTCGAAGGAGTCTGGGCGAAGGGCTTACATGTCTATGCGACCGTCGATAACGAAACTGTAGAAGTCGTGAAGGACCGTCCGCTGGATGTAAAACTCTCGTCGAAGACTAAGAATGTCTCTGTTCGAGTGACCAAGAGTGCAGTAGTTGCTGCCGCAACGAAGAGCCTTCTCAAGGGTCTCCGCGTGAATCAGACTCCGAATGTCTTGAACGTCGGCTTCGATGCCGCCGCCAAGCTCGCCGGTGCTAAGGTGAAAATCAGTGTCGTGGGTATCGATGGCCGAATTGTGGCGACTGGCAATGCTGTTGCCAATGCGGGCACGAACGCCATTGCCATGAAAAAGCCCAAGCAAGGGGTCTACTTCGTGAAGGTCAAGGTCGGTAGCCAGAGTGCCGTCACCCGCATTATGGTCCGATAAATCAGTCTAGCCGAACGCAAGTTTAATTACTAAATTTGCGCTCGTTATGACAAAAGCAAAACTCATCAAACTCATTATTGCATCGGTGCTCGCCATCGCTGCCCTCTTCGTCCCGTACGAAGCCCTCGGCTTCGTGGGTGACACGGCCTTGAACCCTCTCGAAATTCGCGTCATCGCAATCTTTGTGATGGCTGCCCTTTTCTGGATTCTCCAACCGTTCCCGATCTGGTCTACTTCCATGTTCGTGATCGTGTTGATGATTCTTACGCTTTCGAACTCGGCTCTTATCCCGTTCCGCGTGGAAGGCGTTGATCCGCTCAAGTTCAAGGACATCATGGCAACATTTGCCAACCCGATTATCATGCTCTTCTTGGGCGGCTTCTTCCTTGCTTCTGCCGCTTGCAAGTACAACATGGACAAGAACCTTGCCCGCGTGCTCTTGAAGCCGTTCGGCAAGGACCCGAAGTGGGTGCTCCTTGGCCTCATGATTATTACGGCTGTGTTCTCCATGTTCATGAGCAACACCGCTACTGCCGCTATGATGCTCGCCATCCTCGGCCCGGTGCTCAAGCTCTTTGATGAAAATGACCGCGGTAAAGCTGCTTTTGCTCTTGCCATCCCGCTCGGTGCAAACATCGGTGGTATGGGTACTCCGATCGGTACGCCTCCTAACGCCATCGCTCTTGGCGCTCTCCAGTCCAGCGGTTTCAATATCTCGTTTGGCCAGTGGATGGAATTCGGTGTTCCGTATGTGATTATTATGATGGTTCTCGCTTGGCTCTTGCTCCTCAAGCTCTACCCGATCAAGATGAAGGAAATGAACCTCGATATCGAAGGTGCTGAAGGCTTTGACAAGAGCCCGCGCGCTATCATCGTTTACATTACCTTTGCTGTGTGCGTGATTTTGTGGGTGACGGGTAGCAAGGTTCACGGTCTTAACGACAACGTGATTGCTATGATTCCGATGGCTGTGTTTGCTTTGACGGGTGTGATTACTAAGAAAGACCTCAACGAAATGAGCTGGGACGTTCTTTGGCTCGTGGCTGGTGGTTTTGCTCTTGGTCTCGGTTTGCAGCAGACTGGTCTTGCAAAGGACCTCATCAACGCTATTCCGTTCAATACCTGGTCTCCGGTCGTCCTCATGGTCGGTTGCGGCTTCATCTGCCTCTTCATGGCAAACTTCATGAGCCACACCTCTACGGCTAGCTTGCTCGTCCCGATCTTCATCGTCGTGGCCGTGAGCTGCAAGGACAACCTCGCTCCGCTCGGTGGCGTGACCTCCTTGATGGTCGCTGTCGCATTCGCTAGCTCCCTCGGTATGTGCCTCCCGATTTCTACACCGCCTAACGCACTTGCCCACGCAACGGGTTACACGGATACGCGTGGCATGGCTATCACGGGTATCGTGATGGGTATCGGCGGTCTCGTTCTCTCCTGGATTATGATGTTCGGCCTTTCTAAGGTGAACTTCTTCGAAGATCCGGCTGAAGCTGCTGCCGCTCCGGCTGCTGTAACTGCTCCGGCACCTGCCGCACCTGTTTATGCAAAGCCTGCCGAAGTTGCTGCTCCGGCGGAAACGATTGCTGAACCGGCTGCTGATAGCGCCGCTGTCGCTATTCCGGCTGACTCTGCCGCTAAGGTTGTGGTCACGGATTCTACAGCTAAGTAATTGAAAATGTCACCCCGGCCACCGTGCCGGGGGCGCCATCTACGAAAATCGCTCGGGTAACCCCCGGGCTTTTTTTGTATATAACGTCTGTATGTAAAAACTTGTTCACAAAAGTAGCTGCTTTGGATAAGATATTATCTTCCTTTATATCAAAATAGCCCAAATGGGTTATTGCAATGTAAGGTTGTTGTAAGTAAATTCTAAACAACCTAAACAAAAAGGAAAACGAAAATGGCTAAAAAAGTGAAAAAAGCTGGAAAATTCTCTGTAAATGACTTGCTCCCGGGTGATATCTTAGCGTTTAAGGGAGACCCTGAAGATACTATTAGTAAACTTATCATGAAATTTACAGGTTCCGATGTGTCGCATGGAGCAATCTTTGTTCAAAAAGAAGAATGTGTCCTTGCTGAAGCGGGCCTTGGTGGAATTCATGCAACTCGAACGAGAGACGATTCTACTGCTCGTGAAGCTTATGTGATGCGCCATAACAAGGCAAGTAAAAAGGGTGTTGATGCTGTTGTGCCGTTTGCCAAGGATTACGTGCTCCAGGATCTTCCGTATCCGTATTCTGACTTGATTCTTTTGGGCTTGATTCTTATTTTCAAGCAGAAGGTTACAAAACCGCTTGTATCTCGAGTTGTTGTTGAATTCTTGTGCTTGGTTGCTGCAGAACTCAAGAAAATCATCGAAGACAAGAACACCCCGGGTAAGCATACGATGGTGTGCTCTTCCTATGTTTACCAGTGCTATCTGGATGCATCCAAGAAGAATCCGGCTCTCAAGCTGAAAATCAAGGACGGTGATGTTGGCTTTAAGGATCATCCCCTTATTGGTCGCAAGTCGAAATCGTTCTCGCTCTTCGATATGTATGCCGACTACGTCGCATCGCATGAAGACGAATGCAAGAAGGATTTCAAGGCTAAAAAGCTTGAGCCTGCAAAGAAGCTCCGCTCCAAGAAAGAAATTTTGGCCGATTTGGAAAAGCTTGTCTTAAGTAAGGGTGCCGATAAGCTTCCGGAATTGACTCCTGAAACACTTTCTGTTGTTGTAGATATCATTAATGCCGTTAAGGATGTCATCCAGGCCTTGGTGACGTTCGTGAAGGGCGACCGCGTATCGTTCTCGGAAATGATGAAGGTTGCAAGAGAACAGCAGTCCATGTTCATAACGCCGAATGATTTGGTCCAGCACGTGACAAACGCTAAAAACGTTGGCATGGTCAAGCTTGGCCGTTATGGTGGCGAATACGACGATAACTGGAAAAAGTAAGAGTTAAGATTAAGCCCGCTTGCCGGGCTTTCTCTTTGCAATCAGATCTGTGAAAAAAAAACCTCGCTTTTCAGCGAGGCTTTTTTCAGTGGTCGATACAGAACTCGAATCTGTGACCTCTACCATGTCAAGGTAGCGCTCTAACCAACTGAGCTAATCGACCATTAAGGTAGCCCAATATTAGAAAAAGATTGAGCTCTTGTCAAGGGTGGTTGGCGATAAAAATCAAAAAAGTTTAAGTCGCCGTTAGAAAATTTCGCTTTTAGCGGTCATCCTCTGCAATCCAGTAGTGCAGTCGGCCTTTAAATAGAATCGGGGGTAGGCTCTCGTCGCACATTCCATGCCTGCAGTCCGTAAAATGCAGGTTGATGTTTGCAGTCCATTTCGTGTCGTCTTTCTGGTCTATCGTCACGTAATTGTTGTCGCTGGTGAGAAACGCCTTGGGAGTACCGTCGATTTGGATCCAGGTGTAGCTTTGAACGGCCGAATTCTGGGCGAGCTTGGGCTCGTTCACCATGATGCTCAACTGATGATTGTTTTCGCTGCGCTCGGACGGGAACGTTACCAGCAGGTAATGGTGGCGATTGCGTATGAATGGGATTTCCACATCGTCTCTTTCGAGTTCTTGCGTGATTTCTTCGCCGTTGTCGATGCTGTACTTGATGAATCCGCCGCCTTTGACTTCCCAGCTGTCGTTGATGCCGCTGCATGCGGTTAGGCTTGCGGCGATTCCTGCAATCCCCGCGAATTCCAAATAATGCTTTAAAGAGGCGAACTTCATGGTTTTAAAATAGAAAAAACGCCGGGCGTTGATGCTCGGCGCTCTCTAGTCTTTTGTTTTGTCTTATGCTCTTCCGTCAACACCGTTTTCGTCGGCCTGCGGCGGCTGCTGATTCTGTTGGGCGAGGCGCGGGTCTTCGAGGATGTAAAGCGGGAGCGTTGCAAGTTCTTCGTTGTCCACGACGAGTCTAACGATGTACTTGTCCGGGCGCTTGAACTGCAGGCGCTGCATGTTTAAAACCATGTTCACGGCAGCTGTATCAAAGCCCTGAACGACCGGCAAAAGTTCGATTTCGGACTGCATCGGCGGTACAATCGGGTGTCCAACAACGTCTTCAATCGAGAGGCTCAACTGGTGCGTGCCTGCTTCGGAACGCTGGTAGCGCAAGCGGAAGGCGGCAGAGCACTGCGGGATCACAAGCGGGAACTTAGCGAAAATTCGGTCGAATGCTCCAAGGATGTTCAAACGTCCACCGACGTCGTTGGCAGTGGCGGCATCACAGATGGCGGCAATTTCAATATTCATTATGGGGTCTCCAAGTATTAGATAAATGTTTAACTAAATTATAATTATATTCCGAAAAAGACGAGGATTTTATGCAAGAAATTCCACTTTGGTACTGGTTAATTGTGTTTTTTGGCCTTGGCGCTTGCGTCGGGAGCTTCTATAACGTCATTGTTTACCGTATGCCGCGCGGAATTTCCCTGATTAACCCTCCTTCGCACTGCCCGCTTTGCAAAAAGAGAATCCCGATTCGCTACAATTTGCCGATTGTGGGGTGGCTTTGGCTGCGTGGTAAGAGTGCTTGCTGCAAACGGCCGATTAGCGTGATTTACCCGATTGGCGAGAGCCTTTGCGGTTTGCTTGGTGCACTTGCTCTTTATGCGGCGGCAGGCTTCGGGACGGACTTTTCGCGACCGGTCTTGTCGCCTGAGGTTTGGGCGGATGCGGCTGCGATGTTCTGGCTTTTGCTTGGCGCATACCCCGTTTGTGCGGTCGATTGCAAGTACAAACTGATTCCCGATTCCATCTCGGTCGGCGGAATTGTTGCGGGCCTTTTGATTTCGCTTGTGCCGGGTGGCGTGACGCCTCTCCAAAGCTTGATTGGTGCTGTTGTTGCGGGTGGCGGACTTTATCTGCTCGGCTGGATTGCGACTAAGGTGCTCAAGAAAGACGCAATGGGTTTTGGCGATGTCAAGCTCTTGGCGGGCTATGGTGCGCTTATGGGCGTGACTGGCGCTGTAGAAACTCTCTTGGTTGCAGCCCTGCTTGGCATTGTGGTGATGGTTCCGTACGGGATGCTTGCCGCAAAAAAAGCGGCCAAAAACAAGAATAGCGAGGAAGCCGGGCAAATTCCTTTCGGACCGTTCCTCGCCATTGCAGCCCCGATTATTTATCTCTGGGGCTCAGCGCTTGTGGATGCTTATTTAAAGTACGTTTTAAATTAATCGTTATTTCTTCTTCTTTCCGGGTCTCTGCGGCATGAAGGGGCTTTTGGCGTTTGGTTCGCTTGATCCCTTTGCCGAAACCGTTTCTTGACTTGTGACCACGGAATCGCCGACGCTCAGTCCCTTGAGAATCTGGACATTCACGCCATCGCTAAGACCAATCTTCACGCGGCGTGGAGCGGCCTTGCCGTTGATGTTAATCCACACGTGGTCGCCTTCAAGCTTGGGCTTCTTGTGCTTTTTCTTGGCACCTGTACCCGGAGCTCCGCCCGGTCCCATGCCAGGAGGCGGGGGCGGGAAGTTGTCACCTGCGACTGTAGAATCGGCGGCCTTGCGCGGTGGGCGAGGCATATCCTTCGGATCAACCATCGGGGTTCCTTCGGCGGGCGTAAACTTGAGAGCCTTGACCGGAATTGTAACGGCATCTGTGATTTCTTGAGTGACGATTGTGCAGGTGGCGGTCATGCCCGGTAAGAGCTTTTGTTCCGGGTTCTCGGCGGTAATCACGACGGTGTAAGTCACCACATTGCTTGTTGTCGTCGGGTTCAGACGGACTTCTTGCACGGTGCCGTGGAACGTGTCGTTCTGGAATGCGTCAACAGTAAACGTCACACGCTGACCTTGTTTAACTTGTCCGATGTCCGCTTCGTCCACGTCTGCCATGACTTTCATCTGGCTCAAGTCTTTTGCAATCACGAACAACGTCGGCGTGCTCATGGAAGCGGCAACGGTCTGTCCGACATCTACGGCGCGTTTCAGCACAACGCCGTCAATCGGGCTCTTGATGGTCGCGTAGCTCAAGTTCAAACGAGCCTGGGCGACTTCGTTCTTACGCTGTTCCAAGGAGAGCTTTGCGGCGTTTAAGTTGTATTCAGCTTGTTCCAATTCGACTGCGCTTGCGCTCTTGCTTGCGGCGAGCCTCTTGATGCGGTCGTACGTGCTTTGTTTGTAATTCAATTCGTTTTCGGCGCTCTTGTAAGAGATTGTCGCCTGCTTCAAGGTCGACTGTAACTTAGACTTGTCAAGTTCGGCAATGACTTGGCCTTTCTTGACCTTGGAATTGAAATCAACGTTGATTTTGGCAATGTCGCCAGAAACCTGCGTACCGACTTCCACCTGGTCCACCGGCTCTAACGAACCCGTTGCAGAAATGGTCGTCTTAATGGTATCCGTGACCACCTTGGAGCTGATGAGGGCGCCAACCTGGCTTGTGGTGTTCCCGTCAAAGAAAATTGACTTGACGCCGAGGGCAACTCCTGCCAAAACGGCGATGACGATGATGATTTTCAAGAGTTTTTTCATAAGCATTAGAAAAATAGTAACATTGTTTTTTTATTACATCTATTTTGATGATTTGGGAGCACGTAAGGTTGCAAATTTTCTAGCTTAAAGGTCATGACTCGTGTACGCAAAAAAGACGATAGTTCAGAAGTCCGCAAAGTGACTTGGGTGGGGCTTGGCTGGAACGCCGCGCTCTCCGTGGCCAAGTTTGTTGTGGGCGTGGTGGGAAACTCCCAGGCGCTCGTTGCAGATGCTATCCATAGTGCATCTGATTTTGTGACCGATGTCGCCGTGATTGTTGGCAGTCACTTTTGGAACTCGCCACCGGATGCCGAGCACCCTTACGGACACCGCCGATTTGAAACGCTCATTACGATTGGTATTGGGCTTGCCGTTGCCGCCGTGGGTATTGGCATTGGATATAAGGCCGTCCTTGCGTTGTTGGCGGGTGAGGCATCGCACCCGGAAACGTCCGTTGCGGTGATGGCTTTTGCTTCCATTGTCGTAAAAGAAATTCTCTTCCGCTATACGCGAAATGCCGGGCGAAAAATCCGCAGCCAGGTGCTTGAGGCAAATGCTTGGCACCACCGTAGTGACTCTTTTAGCTCGATTCCCGTGCTTGTGGCGGTCGTTTTTGCCATTTTGCTCCCGCAGCTTTGGTTCGCGGATTCCGTCGGTGCACTTGTCGTTGCTTTTTTCGTGATTCATTCTGCGATTGAAATTGCGGCTCCGGGGCTTAGGCAGCTTGTGGACCGTGGCGCAAATCCCGATGTCTTGGGCAAGTTGCGGAGTGTGGCGCTTTCGCACCCGAAGGTCATCAGTTTGCATGGGCTCCGTTCCCGCTACGTCGGGAGTGATTTGCATGTGGACGTGCATATTGTGGTCGATGACCAAATGACACTGAAAGATGCCCATGACGTTGCCGAAGAGGTCGAACAGTTGCTCATCGATTCGAACGAAAATGTCGTCGATGCCCTCGTGCACATTGATCCCTACAACGCCAATCGCGCCGCCCAGGGCGAAATCAAAACAATTGAAAAGTAATTACTTAGTGCCTTCGGCACAGTTACTAGTTAATAGTTAGTAGTTACTAGAAGTTTCTACGTAAACATTTCAAGTAACTATGGTTATTGCGTCGTATTGTTTTTAAATGAATGTATAAATGTTCGTCGAGAGAATAAAGCGTCGGCCAAGGATGGGGAGGGTGCAGGGAGGGGCCCGTGCGGCCTTCGCAACTCTGAGCTGGGGCCCCGCCCGCATGAAGTTCATTTTAAATTAAAAAGGCTTTGGGCGTAAGCCCATATCACTTTTCACACCAGTAAATATTCCAATGTGGTATTAGGACTTTGGCGATTCTGCCTCGCTGGAATCGTGTTTCTATTTATATTAATTTGGTGCAAGTAGCGAGGTTTGATTATGGTACTCGACGAATTTTACAAGTTGAATAATGGGCAGCGAATCCCGAAAATTGCTTTGGGTACATGGCAAACCCCAAATGACGTGGCGGCAACCGCTGTTGCGACCGCTATTGATGCGGGCTATCGCCATATTGATACCGCAATCGCCTACGAAAATGAGGCGGGAGTCGGTGCTGGGCTCAAGGCGGCGCTAAAATCGACTGGAATTCACCGTGAAAGCATTTTTATCACGACGAAAATTCCTGCCGAAGTCAAGAATTATGCTGATACGGTACGCTGTATCCAGGAATCAATGGATCGCTTGGATGCATGCCATATCGACATGATGCTCATCCATGCTCCGCGTCCATGGGCCGAAATGGGCGTCCCTAACGGAAACCATTATTACCGTGAAAATGTGGATGTCTGGAATGCGCTAGAAGAAGCTTACGAAGCGGGTAAAATCCGTGCAATTGGCGTTTCGAATTTTGAAATTGATGACTTGAACAATTTGCTGGCGGGAACCCGCGTGGTGCCGGCGGTGAATCAGATTCGCGTTCACATCGGTCATGTGCCGACGGAACTGATTGACTTTTGTGAACAGGTCGGAATCCTGGTGGAAGCGTATTCGCCCAATGCGACGGGGCGCCTATTGAAAGTGCCCGAAGTCTGTGCGATGGCGGAAAAGTACCACGTTTCGGTGCCGCAACTTGCAAGCCGCTTTGTGTTGCAACTTGGGCTTTTGCCGCTCCCGAAATCTGTACACGAAGAGCGCATCCGTCAGAACGCTAAGCTTGATTTCGAAATCAATTCGAACGACATGGCTGCATTGCTAGAACTCGACGGACTGTAATGCAACGCGTCGTTCTGAGGCTTGCCGATCCAGTTGAATTTTGAAACGCAAAAGTCCCGCTCCATAGGAGCGGGACCTTTTGTTTTTGCATGAACGTCGCCCCTGGCGGGGCGCCTCCTTTCTCTCTACCTTACGTTCACGCGTTTAGTGTTGTTCCCCACTTTCACAATGTACGAACCTGCGGTCGGAACTTTCACGCGGGTGTCAATGCTGTTCAGCTTGCCTGCAGAAAGCACTTGGCCGTTCATGTCCATGACTGCAAAGCGCTTTGCGAGACTCGGCTTTTCTGTGGTAATCGTGATTTCCTGTGCGCCAGATTTCATCACGCTGAATGCGCTTGTGCTGCTTAGTGCAACTCTGCGTTCGGCGATGGATGCTTCGGATTTGGCAGCGAATGAAATTGCAGCCTGCTCATCGCCAATCTTGATAATGAGGTAATACATACCTGGTGCGAGGCTTTCTGTCAATCGCTTTTCGTTGACAATGGGACGCGTTGGGTTGCTGACGTTGAATATACTGTCGAGTTGGATTGGATTTGCGGCAAATTCTTCTTCGCTAATGAGAGTCTTAGTGGGATCATTGCCGGTTGCATCCGTGGTGAACAAGAATGAAATTTTAGGCTTTGTGGGGAAGTCTGCGGTATCGCATACCGTAACTTGGGGTACGCAAGAACCGTTATGGTTTTCTGTGTAGCAAACTTTGTATTCGTTGTTTCCGGTCCTGCGCCATTCTTCCATATTTTGTTTGCTTTCCAAAGAAATTCCAGCATTTTGATCCATGTACAGCATATTTGTACTGATTCGGAGGTCACTAGACGGTGCGCGACGATTGCAAGTGAAAATGTCAATGTCGTAGATGCTGTCTTGCTTTGCGTTTGGCAAGAACTTGTCTACATCAACATAGCCCGGTGCAGAAAGGTGGTTGCCACCAATATCGACTGCTAACTTGTTATCAATGAATACCCAGATATCGTCGTTACCGCTGATGCTGAACCTTGCACCCTTCTTGTATTTGAACTGGGCGTGTGTTTCGGAACAGAAGTGGTGGTTACGTCCGCCGTTTCCGTTGCCCCCGACATTAGATGTCCAACGCGAAACGCCATTAATGCCTATACCGCCTGGGGTTTCTGTACCTTCTGTGTAAATTGGCCAATTGGTGGGGACCTGCTCTGGGCAGCTCCAGCCGAATACGCAATCGATCGTGGAATTGATGCTCTTGATGAAAGTCTCGGTTTCGGCGGCATCGGCGAACATTCCGTTGCAGTCGTGGCCCTTATCCCAGCCTGGGCCGTTACAGATTGTATTGATTAATGGAATTTGTTCGGTCGGATCCAATGCGCGAAGCTTGGTGCCGTAGAATATAGGACCTTCGGCGTTGCGCTTGGTGCGTGCTGCCGGGAGCGGCTTTTGACTTGCATTCGCGTATTCGAGCTTGCTGTCGGTTGTTGCTTCTACAGGGAAGAAACCTCCCATTACAGCAGTTTTGAGTCCAGGAACAACGAATTCATCCGAGTTAAAATCCCAGCCTTTGTTTGTACGGATGAATGGAATATCGAAACAGGTTGTTTCGTTCACGCCTTCGGTGTAATTGAACAACTGGTTGAAATACTTTTCGTCGATAAAGCATTTTTTGCCTGCTGCAGAGAGTTTTGGCTTCTTTGTTGCTTTGTCCAAAGTGTCTTCTACAAGGCCTGTCGTGACGCCTATGCAGTCGTAGATGGCTTTGATTGCAGTTTCTACTTCTACACCTTGTGCTGCTGTTCCTGACACGGCTTGACAGCCTTCACCGCCTGCGGCGTAGCAGGAGAATGCGGGGTGTAAACTGGCGTCTGTATCGTAAATCATTGTGGAAAGGACGAATTCGCAGGTGCCTTCGATTGCTGGCCTTACTGTACTCCAACCATATAATTCTGCTGGAAGTGAGGCGGCTTGTCTTTCGTCAGCGACAAAGTAGAGCGCGTTTGAAAAGTTGGGCTCTCCTGCGTAAACCAGAAAAAGAGCGTCAAGATTTATGGGGTCGGCTGCTTCACCGTTTAAGTATCCGGCTTCGCCTCTGAGACCAATGGCGTGCTTAAATTGGTCATCACCTTCCGTATAAAAGAATGCTTTTTTGGGAAGGTCTTCATCAACGTAACGTCTAGTGAACCATCCGCAATGATCCGAATCTGGAGTGAGTTCGTGCGCTTTGCCGTCTTCGTAGATTAATGGGGTGGATGTGTTCCACGTGGCGTTGTCGGGCAAGAATACGTGCAACTCGCGGACTGTTTCAGCCCATGTGCTTGACACTCCCAACGCTATAAAAGATGCGGTTATGGCTTTAGCCAGTTTCATTTGTTTCCTCCTTATTACAACTTGGTATATTTTAAAATATAAAATAAAGTTTTCAAAAGATGAAATTTATGACAAAATTCTTTCTTTTTTAAGTTGTAGGAAATTTTGACGTATCATTGGTGTATCATATAAAGTATATGCAACACAATGTTGCATTAAGACAAAAAATCCGCTCCTTTGGGAAGGGGCGGATTTTTGAATGGTTATTTTGAATGAAATTTAGTCGTTAATCATGTGTTCGTAGAATTTACGATACATGTCCTTTTCTTCGGTCTTGCGGACGGCAATAGCGTCTTGCGGATGGCGGTTGAGCATACCCGTGATCATCTGCGGGATGATGTAACCCCATTCGTACTTGCTCTGCAACGGCAAGAAGAGTTCCTGGATGGCGTCAAGAACCGGGCGTAGATCGTACTTCGGATTCTTGAGGAAACCGAGGAGGAGTTCCGTGGTGCAGTTGCCTGCGCCGCGGCCCATGCCGGACACGGAGCCGTCGAGGTAGTCGACGTGGTTGATAATAGCCTGGATCGTGTTGGAGAAGGCGAGCTGCTGGTTGTTGTGGCCATGGAAGCCGAACTTCTTGTTCTTCACGATGCCCTTGTAGCGGGCGAGTTCCTTATCGATGTCCTCCTGGTAGAAAGCGCCGAAGCTGTCGACGAGGTAAAGCACGTCGGCCTTGCATTCTTCGTTGACCTGGTGGAGGGCTTCGTCAAGTTCCGGACCGCGGTCGCGGCTCACGGCCATGATGTTGAGCGTCGTTTCATAGCCCATGTCGTGGAAGGCGTTCACCATGCTGATGCCCTTGTCGATGTTCTTGACGTAGCTTGCCACGCGGAACATCTGGTACGGACTTTCGGAAGCGGGCTTCACGGCATCCATGTTGACGCGGCCCACGTCAGCCATCACGGCCATCTTCATCTTGGAATCGATGCCATCCTTGACTTTCCAGAGGAGATCGTCATCGCAGAACTTCCACGGACCGTATTCCTTCGGGTCGAAGAGTTCCGGGGAGTTCTTGTAACCCATTTCCATGTAGTCTACGCCGGCTGCGGTGAGAAGGGTGTACAATCTACGCACGAATTCAAGAGAAAAATCGTGCTTGTTGACGAGACCGCCATCGCGGATCGTGCAGTCGAGAACTTTAATTGTTTCGTAGTACATGGTTGTGTCTTCTGTTTTTGATTGTTGAAGTCTGAGACGTCATTCTGAGCGATGAAATCGCGAAGAATCCAGTCATTTTTCTTTACATCGCAAAGATAGGTTCTGAAATTTCACCGGTCAATAAAAATTTTATGGTTGCTGAAAAATAATTGTTATTTAACGTAAAATCTGCGTTAAAATGATAAGTTGAGGCTTTTTACGTTGATTTTTATGGGTGTGTCCGTAACAAAAACATTCCATTTGGGAATCAATTGCTATAAAACCCCTATAATAAATTGCGGTTTTAGGTGGCTGTGAAAGATCTCTCGGTAGGGCTTAAGGTGATTTGTTTTATAATCTACGCAAAAATTGCGTTTAATAGTATTCACGAAAAATAATGGTTCCCCTCCCTGACGGTCGAGGATGACTGCTTCAGAATGACCAAAACGGTATACTCAATCTTTACTTTTTCTTAAAGCCTTGTGAATTTATATTTAGCGCATGCGTATCTATAAGCTTTCCCCGATTTTTTCGGCCGCAGTTCTTTTGAGCGCGGGCGTTGCCTCTGCCGAAACCAAGTTTTTCTACAATCAGGTTGGTTACGATGTCGACCAGCCGATTTCCGTGATTGTCCAAAGCGAGAATCTTGCGGATGGTGCTGAATTTAGCGTGATGTCGGGTGGGACGGCTGTCAAGACGGGTAAGCTCTCGACGGGTTCGAATCCGGACAACTGGCTGAATAGTGGCAAGTTTTATGTGGCGGATTTGACTGGCCTTAAGGCGGGCAAGTACACGCTCCAGGTTTCCGAGAATGGTCAAACGCAGAATTCGGGCGAATTTACGGTTGAAGAAAACGCGCTTGCGAAAAATACGCTTGCAACGGTACTTAATTACTTCTATGAAGACCGTGCGGATGACCCGACTGTTGAAGGTTGGGACAAGAACATGTCCGTTTACAAGTCCGACAAAAAGCTTGATGTGCATGGCGGCTGGTACGATGCAAGCGGCGATGTGAGCAAGTATTTTAGTCATCTCTCTTATGCGAACTACTTGAATCCGCAGCAGATTCCTTTGACGGTTTGGTCGCTTGCCTTTGCCTCGGAACGCATCCCGAATTTGCTAGGCTCGACTGCGACTAAGGCAAAAACGGCTGATGAAGCCGCTTATGGCGCGGATTTTTTGGTGCGTATGCTTGCCGAAGAAGGTTACTTTTACATGACCGTGTTTGACAACTGGGGCTCACCTTTTGGCAAACGTGAAATTTGTGCGTTCAGCGGTAAGGATGGCGATAAGAGTGCCGATTACCAGACTGCGTTCCGCGAAGGCGGTGGCATGGCAATTGCTGCGCTTGCAAGTGCGGCGAGACTTAACCTGAAAGGTGACTTTACAAGCGAACAATACTTGGCAGCGGCTGAAAAGGCATATAAGCATTTGTCCGAAAAACAGGGAATCGGCAAATCATGTGCCTACTGCGACGATGGTAAAGAAAACATCATTGACGATTACACAGCGCTTTTGGCGGCGACGGAACTTTATGCGGCGACCAAGACGCAGAGCTATTTGGATGATGCTTATGACCGTGCCGAACACTTGGCATCTCGTGTCAGTAAAGATGGCTATTTCTGGAGCGATGATGCGAAGACTCGTCCGTTCTGGCATGCAAGCGATGCGGGGCTTCCGTTGGTTGCCCTTGCTCGTTATAGTGAGGTTGTTGGCGCTATTGACGAAGATGCCGGCATAGAAGTTCATGGTCGGCCATTCCCTTATTGGGTTTGCCTTACTATGATTGGTGGTGGTTGCGTGAACGAATCTATCGATAATGTTCGTAATGCCATTAGGTCTCATTTTGACTGGCTTGTTAAAATTACGAATAAGGTTGATAACCCGTTTGGTTATGCCCGCCAGACTTACAAGACTCAGGACAAAATAAAGGATGGATTCTTTATCCCGCACGATAATGAAAGTAATTATTGGTGGCAGGGTGAAGATGCTCGCCTTGCAAGTCTTTCTGCGGCGATAATGTACGCAAATCGCATTATTGACGGCGAATATAGGAATGTTACCACGAGTGATGTGCTAAAATATGCTACGGATCAGCTCGACTGGATTTTGGGCAAGAACCCGTATGCAACGTGCATGATGTACGGCAAGGGACTTAAGAATCCGAAAAAGTATGATGGCCAGTCCGAATACGACGCGACGCTTGAAGGCGGCATTGCAAACGGCATTACCGGCAAGAATCAGGATGGCTCGGGCATTGCCTGGACTGACGACGGCGTTGGTGCAGTGGGCTTTGATTCTGAAAAGGAATCTTGGCAGGTGTGGCGCTGGGATGAACAGTGGCTGCCGCACAGCACATGGTACTTGATGGCGCTCGTGGAACGCTATGATGAAGTGACAAAGCCTGTGGAATTCTCTGTTGGACTTCCGAAGTCTGTGGCTGCGGCAAAGTTCGGCATCTCGCTAGTTGGCAAGACGCTCTCGCTTGATTTGCCGAAATCCGCGGTGGGGCGTTCCGTCAAGATTTTGAATGTGCAGGGCAAAGTACAAATGCAAAAGATCGCCCAAAGCAAGAACGAAACGATGAACGTGAACGCACTCAAGAGCGGACTTTATCTTGTGCAAATTCAGGGTTTCTCCGCCAAGAAGTTTGTTGTAAAGTAAGACTCTCCGAGAGTGAATACTTTAGAGTGAAAATAAAAAAGCGAACCTTGCGGTTCGCTTTTTTGCTTAAATATTGCCGGCGAAAATCGTCGCCTGCGCAATCCTTAGAACTGGCTGAGGAAGCGTTGGTCGTTTGCCGTGAGGAGGCCGATTTCCGGGATTTCGTGGCGGAGCATGGCGATACGGTCAAGACCGAAACCGAATGCAAAGCCGGTGAACTTTTCAGCATCGATGCCGCAGTTCTTGAACACGTTCGGATCCACAGAGCCGCAACCACCGATTTCCATCCAGCCCGTGCCCTTGCAACGACGGCAGCCTTTGCCACCGCAGAATACGCAGCTTACGTCCATTTCTGCGGACGGTTCCGTGAACGGGAAGAAGCTCGGACGGAAGCGAGTCTTGACGCCTGCGCCAAAGAGTTTGTTCATGAACACCTGGAGCACGCCCTTGAGGTCGGCGAAGCTAATGTTTTCGTCAACGACAAGACCTTCGCACTGCTGGAACATCGGAGCGTGGGTAGCATCGTTATCGACGCGGAACACGTGGCCCGGAGCGATCATGCGGAAAGGCGGCTTGTGCGTTTCCATGTAGTGAATCTGGGTGCCCGACGTGTGCGTGCGGAGCATGACCTTGTTGTCCACGTAGAACGTGTCCTGCATGTCGCGGCTCGGATGGTCAGGCGGAGTGTTGAGAGCTTCAAAGTTGTACCAATCCGTTTCGATGTCACGACCGAAGTCCACATCAAAACCCATCTGTGCAAAGAAGTCGATGATTTCTTCGCGGACGTCGTACAGCGGATGCGTAGAACCGGCCGCGATGCCAGCGCCCGGGAGCGTGATATCGACAGCGCCGCTAGCGAGCTTCTTCTGGAGTGCGGCTTCGTTTGCGGTTTCGATAGCCTTGTCGATTGCTTCGGAAACGGCAACCTTCAGTTCGTTCACGAGCTTGCCGTAAGCGGGGCGTTCTTCGGCGCTGAGCGAACCCATCTGCTTCATGAGGTCCGTGACGGCGCCCTTCTTGCCGAGGTACTTTACGCGGAGATTGTTGACCGCTTCTTGATTGGTGAGGTCCGTTTGTGCAAGTTCTGCATCAAAGGCCTGCTTGACATTGTTAATAGCTTCACTCATAGTACGGCGAAATTTAGAAAAATAGCGGCTTTATTGCACGAGTTTCGCCTAAAAAATCAACTTTTATCGCAATTGTCATGCCTGCCTCAGTGCAGGCATCTCCTTATGCATCTCGAATTACAGATATGCTTCGTAACTACAAGTCTTCGTTGCAAATGTCGCCGAGCGCTGTTTGAATGTCGAAAATCGTATCTGGATTGAGCATGTAGAACGTTTTTTGCCCCTCGCGGCGGGCAATCACGAATTTCCCATCGACAAGAGCCTTCATGTCGTGCGAAAGCGTCGGTTGCGATACGCGGAAAGCCTTTAGAATTTCGCTGGCGCACATTTCGCTGTTCGATAGCAAGTTGATGATTTTGAGGCGCTTGGAATCAGCCAAAACCTTAAGCTGTTTTGCAATTTTTGTATAGTTGTTTTTATTCATGTATTTAAATATAGAAATTTTTCTATATAAGTCGATAGGTTTTGATGTTTTTTTTTTGGGGGGGGGGAGTGTGGGTGTAAAAAAAAAGCTCCCCGACGGGGAGCTTTTGGGGGAGGGGATGAAATGGTTTACCAATCGTGTCTACAGTACATGCCTTTGCCTTGTGGTGTTGATTGATTAGAGTTTGGTGCTGGGGATGTTTTTGGAGCGAGTATCTCTACATTTGCGATGTATCCATTGTAGCATTTGGTATTTTGCCCGTCAACGGTCTTTCCTTGAGTTTGGTTGGATTGAACTTCTACAAGCATACCGTTGTATCTCATTTGACAATCGTAATAATTCCATTCGGCATTGGGACATTTACATATTAATTGTCCTGAATTTTTATTTCCTGTGCATGCAATTTTGTGCGTTCCCTCACTAATGAAAGTCCAATTACCTCCGTAAGTGAGTTCGATATCTCCACTTTGTTGGCTTTGGAAAGACACATTGAAGTTACAAGAATAGTTGTGTCCTTCGTTGTCCGAAACCTCAAAACGATAAGTTCTAGTTCCTGTAGCGTTATTGTCGTAGAAAAATAGTTCATTGTTTTCGTTTTTCTGTACATTGTTGTAGAGTATTTTGTATTCGCAATCTGTACAATCCGAAGTATGGCCATTTATGGTAATCTGAGCGCTTGCACTCACATTGATAATGTTTTCTGGATTTTGATTGGTGATTGTTGTAGGGCAAGTTGCTGAAAGAGTCGAAGTTACTGATAGAGTTTTTGTACACGTTTGTGTTTCCCCACCATTGATTGTGATGGAGTACCTATAGGTTCCGGATCCCGCCATTCCTGGAGTATAAGAATATGCAAGGCTTGTTTCATTACTTGAACCGCTTTGACCGGCAAAAACATTACCTAATGGGTCGGTAACTCCGAAGGTATAGGTGTATTGGATTTCATCGGGGTTGCTGATGCTAACTGTGAATGATCCATTATTGTCTACTTCGCTTGATTCGCAGTTGATTGTTGGTGGGGTTTTCTGGACACCGTCTTCAACGTTGAAATCGGCAGTGCAGGACTGTGCCCACATTGATGCGTATGGTCCATTTCCGAACCAAGTTTCAACCTTGTATTGATGTTCGCCACTGGAAGGCTTTGTGTCTGATGATATGTTTTGGTTGGATCCTAATTTTGCACTGCCTTCTTTTATAACATCGTCGTCTAAGGATACTCTATAATTGGCTGTTACTCTATCCCAGCCAGGTCCGAGCCTTGGTTCACCGATTTTAAATGAGAATGTAGGTGCATCACTGCCTGTGGTAATGTTTGTTGGGATTACGCTACAGGTGGGTGTAAATGTTCCTAAATTTTCTCCTGTGACTGTGCAAGAAACTGTGGAACCATTGTTGTCCAAAGCTGTTACTGTAAAGGAGGGGGCGCTGCCCAACCAATAGTAACCGTTTTCCTTATATGTTAAGAACGTCTCTGAATTTGTGCATCCGATGATGTTTTCAAGGGGTTCTATATTGTTGTCTGATGATGTGTAAGAGCATTTTATGCTTGGACTCATCGGGTGGACTTTTACATCGACTTTCCACCCTTTATTAGGATCAAAATGCGCTTTTTCACATTCAATAGAAAGCTTGTTTGAGCATTTGTTTGCTATATGGATGTTTTTAATATAGATGTTGTTGTCGCTTGTAATAATGATTTTTGAAACATGCTGTGGATCAAATCCAAAAACGTTTGATAAAATGTCAATTCCAATTTCGTGATGTCCGGCAGTACTGATTAATCTTGACGAACTTTTTATTCCGTTTGTTGACTGTAATTGAATTTCCAAATTAGCGTTAAGGTTATTGTTTTCGTCATTTGAGTCGTCTGTTTCAATATCAATATGCAAAATGGAGCCACGCATGTTTATGTATCCATCGCCATTTTCTTCTGTTGAAATTTCTTCAGGAACGTTGCTTGTTAAATATATGGGCTTATCAGGTATAGAAAGTTCACTTGAGCAATTAGTAACCTTTCCAACCCAGAATGTGCCACAGCTATAGTATTCTTTAGCAAGGTCCAGACTTGTAACTTCTCCTGGACAAACGACTTTTACGGATGCATCTTGGGCCCTTTTATCATCATCTACAAGGTATCCATGAGCTCCTTCCGCTGTAAATTTGTAATTGCTTCCCGACAATGTCGCTCCGATTTCTCCAGGTTCGCCTGTGCCGTTTACGCAGAGAGATGTTGCATTGTCACATCCGTTGTAGTGGTATTCTATTACACAATTTTTATCAGTAAACCAACTGGATATAATGACTTTGGGGGTGACCTCTTCATTAAGGGGAACCGTTTCGCCTACATATTTGTCAGCGAAGGAACATGATATCGAGGGAAGTTCCCAGCATTGGTCATTGAACGAGGCTGATGTCCAGCCATTATCAAATATTTTAAATTCAGGATCTGCTAAACTGAAACCAACGTAGGTATGTGTAATGTCGTTGAACCCAAAGTCCTTGATACTGAGTTCGCCGGACCATGCTTTGTTATTTACGCTAGCATTAACCGTTAATAAATCTTTATTGTCGATTGTGAAAGCCACTTTGATGAAATCCGTGCTGGATATGGGTACATTCAATACGTCTTTTCCTTTTGGAATAAGTTTGCAATCACCTTGATTTTTATTGTTTATTGCTTGGCCAACCACTTTGCAAACTCGGAATGTTAAGTCTCCTGAGCTTTTTCCTGCAGTACTAGTTCCATAAACGTTTAGTATTAAGTGTTCTTTCCCGTTACTCCTAAAAATAAATCCCGTATTTAAGAATTCATTTGGATTTGAACTTGCAAGAATGGCTGTTTGTATAAGGGCGTTCATTGTACCATATTGTCCTGCATTCTTGTTTCTGAGAATTACCGATACTTTTCCGCTCTGATTGTTTCCATTCTGGTTATTGGGGGCGAAAATAGAGCCTGAGCCAAAATTAGGTCGAATGTAATTGGAATTGTTTCCTTTGCCATTGTTGTGGTATGTCATTAGCCAGTGTGATTTTGGTTGTTTGCTGTTTCTAGGATCGCATACTTGCCCTCCTTCAATAATTGTTGCGCATGTATCTATGCAGTTTTCCGCGTCAGTGTCGCAAAATGCCGTTGTTTGTGAAAAATCATCGTAATAGCAATGGGATTCAACACCGTAATCAGCAGTAATTGTATGACTGCTGTAGAATCTGAATTCTTCTTCATCATTGTAATAGGTAGATTTTGAGCAATTATCTCCAGAACATCTCCAAAAAGCAAAACTTTCTTTGTCTTCACCGTAATCCTCATGAGAAATGATAATTGGAGCGCCTGCGATGATGTTATATTGGCAAGGATAGGGGGTGCTGTTTTTTGTGCAACGGTGCTCAGTAGATGTCATTTGGTCGTAAACGCGAACATACGTGTCGTCATCTTTGTTGTCATTGAGCTTGACTGTCAGTTCCACTTTTTTGTGTTTTAGTGATGCGTAAAGATTTTGAGATTCACCACTGTGTGGTTCATCGATGCTATTGTTGTCTGTTGGTATGACGATTTCGCAGTTGGATGGAATATCGGATTCGTTTACGGATACAAGAGAAATTGCCGTATTCGTTAGGCATGACCACCGGTCATTTTTGACAATTTCACTACAGCCTGTACCACTGACCGTAATCCATTCACCCTCATAGATGCAGTCTGGATAATGGCTTTTTTCTAGAGTCGCTGCATCACAAGTGAAGTTATCACAGTAGTCGGATATGGAGGCTCTGGTTATATATAAATGGCCTCTTACGTAAACATGATGAGTGTTTTTAGAGCCTCCGATGATGCATTGCTCAGTTGGCGTAGTTAAAGATATGTGAATGTCTCCGTCTTGAGCATCTGCTTCTGTTGATACCTTTAAGACATCGATTATTTGATCTTCGGACGCATTAGGTGTAACTTCTACGGTGTAATAATGTCTACCGGAAAATCCTCCTGAGCGTTCCTTGATGTAGGTTGCTCCACTAGGTGGCGTAACAGTCCATCCAGAAGGAATGTCTCCAAAAGAAAAATCAAATTTTATTTTTCCGTTGACGGCTTTGGATTTGTCGATTTTTACGGATACGGTGACTTCTTCTCCTAATTCTAGTGATTGATCACGTTCTGTGAAATTGACTTCTGGGAGATCACCACTTGCGTCTGAAACTACAACGTAGAATGGGATATCGCCATAGTTTTGTGATTTATATTCGCATCTGTGCGTACCGACGTCCAAATAGGAAGATGTGTACATTTTCCCTGTTGGTGGAATAGAAGGATTGCATGACACGTTTGAAGCGTTCTTGACTTCGTTTGCTCCATTTAAGTTGATGACAGAATAGTAGTCTGCTAATGTTCCTGGTGCATCTTTTGGGAGATAAATGATGCGAGGAAGGATTAATATTGAAGGATCTAGTTCTGCAGCATCTGCAGGTGTATCTTCTGATGACTTGTATTGTGTTTCAAGAGTTATTCCTAGCTGTGGTGCAATGGATATAAAGTAAGGGTCTTTCCCGTTAATGGCTCCTTCTGCTGATGCTGAACTTGTCGGTTCGGCGACAGAAGATGAACTTGTGGCTACACCTCCACAATTAGTGACAGAAGCGTCGCAAATAATTCTGCTTTGGTTGAGGCTGTTGAGCAAATCATGGTTGAATTTCATTTCCTTATTTGATGTGAGTGCCGCAACTTTTGAACAACTTGCGGCTTCAGCGTAGACGGAACCGCTAAGGGTTGCGTTGTTGAAGAGAATGCCTCCACTCGGAGATATAGAATTGTCTGCCGCATTGTATGATGATGAGCCTACATTTCCCTTTGTGTAAATGAAGTAGTTGTAAGTGTCGGTTCCTTGTCCGACTATTTCTCCTGCGCCTTCTTGTAAGTACAGAAATACATAATCATTGATGCCTGCTGTGGGTGGGGGCGCCATTTGCGAGGGCTTGTTTGTTACGATGATTATGAATTTTCCTTTAAGTCCTTCTGAATAATCCTTTTTTTGTGTGGATGTAACCTTTACAACTAAATACCCATTATAGAGATCAGTTTTCTTTTTTTCTTCATCTTTGATATTTGTATCATAACAGCTATTTGCGTTTGTAACAAAGTTTTCGTCCATTTCTGTGATGTCTTTAGCACATCCTTTATTTGCATAATCTTCGAATGCATCGTATGCAGTTTTTAAAATATCATCAACTTTAAATTTAGCTCCATCGCATCCTGGTTTTTCTTTCCATATGTCGTAGCAAACTTTTCTTACAGAGTCGGCACAGGCTATTGGTCTTGATGATGGTAAATTGTGTGTGACAGTACCATTTGACTTAAACCATGGCGATACATGGCATTCTGGGCGAAATTTGTCATTGTTGTGAATACAATAGGGGGACCTTTTTTGTGGAAATCCGTCTCCATAATTGTATTCTGCCCATGTATTTGGTTCATTTGTTTTGTGATAGACTTTGCCACCTATAAAATAGGCCCCCATAGCCGAAGGCGATTCCCATGCACCTGCGGTTCTATTTTTCCAATATGTATTGTTGTATTCTTTAAATTCGACATCTGTTACTCCTGGCTCAACGTAATAAAAGTAGTACATATCTGAATTCGGTGCGATATAGCCGTATGGAGTTCTTGAATCATCATGCCAATAGTCCCATTGGTGGTATTCTCTTTCAGAACTATTTGAGTTTTTATTGTAACAGCCGTATTGTCCATAACCAATTGATATAGGATTACTGCAGTGTTGTCTGTAACTTGAGTTTTCTATAAATGTTTTATTTTCTCTCAGTTTTACGTAATCGCGATGAGGGTAAGCATCTATAATATATACTTTAGATGAATTCTTGTTGCCTAAGATGATTTTATTATAGTGCTCGTGAAAATCCCCATGATTTGGATCTCTTGCATAGAAAGAATATGGGTGTGTAATCCAGACATCTCCATCAACACGAAAGTCGCAGTTGTATTGTGTAGTCGTGCCTTGCATTCCGCCAATTTGAACTTGTGCATTTGGGCCAAGGCACAGATTTCCTTCAATTGTAAAAGCCGCACTTCCTGTACCCATGCTAGTTTTGACTTTATTATTGGATGTCATGTTTCCGCCAATTCTGATTTCTCTATTTTGGTCCTGTTCCAGAACTCCATCAAAATAGGCGTGGTTTGAAACACCTATGGCGTTCTTTGTGCCAAATTGTTTTGAAGTCCCTGCTACATAGATGTTTGCGGCGTCAATGCCGTTATCTGCAAATAAATCACCTCCGAAACAGCCTGTTCCGTAAATGTAGACGTTGTTACCGGATAGTTTTGCGTTACCTGTGATAATGATGTTCTTGTCAATTCCAAGAGGATTTCCGTACCAGTTTCCGTTAATGAGCATTGATGATAGTTTTGCCGATCCGTGGTTGGAAATAGAAGCTCCGAAGTAGGAGTAATCATAAGCGATATTTTTAATTTCGACTTCTTCTTCTGGAGGAGTGACTTGGTAAAGTCCTGAAACGTTAATTATGGCTGCTTCTGTGTATTTGGAATTGTCACGAGAAATACCTTCGGATAGTATCTTTAATTTGTGGTGTCCGTTGATTTCTGTTACGCCTGTAAGCCATACGTTAAAATTTTGCTTTCTGTTTATGTGGGCTGCGACGCGACTGTTTAGCAATATCGGCTGTTTCCCATTCAAAAGGTATTGCTTTATTAAGGCGCCGACATCATTTGCGTTATTGGTCATCCAAGCTCTGATACTCTGAATGCCTGCATTGGCGCTCAGCCTTGCTTCTTGTATTTCCATTCTAGAGGAGGACGACTTGTTTTCGGATGTCAGCCATTTGAATGTAGCTGTTGCGGCAATTGTCGCAACAAGCATGAATAGAAGAACTGTTATAAGAGAAACACCTTTTTTGTTAAACATTGCTACACTCCTAATCTCTGGGTCCATTGCTGGGTATAGACACAATAGCTGTCTCTGTACCTGTTTCGCCATTTTTGTTTATGGCGATTTCTATTTTTAGGGCTTTTACATTTTTTTTGTCTGCGATGGCAAGAATCTCATCTGTAAATGTGTAATTTGAACTTGCTATTTTTCTGAGCTTTATATTGGCTAAGTTTATATTTCCTGCAGATGCAACAGGTGAAAAACTCGCAAATGTAAATGCCAAGCATACGCCTTCGATGGTTTCGTTGGTTGTGAAGCGCATTTTACGAAGTCCTGTATCTTTGCTGTCGCCAACTGTTGGTGGGTAAAATTGAAAGTCGCTAAGGCTACTAGGCTTGTTTCCGTTTTCTGCATATCTAAAACCGACGGCCATGTGATCTCGTCCTGGGCAAAACATTCGACTAGGGTCATTTTCTGTAAGAGGCATTGAAAACGAAATTTCGTACTCAATATAAGGCTCTAGAGTTATTTGAGTACACTGAAAATTCCAGGAGGTAATATCGTCACTTTGATTAGCCAAGAAAACTTGGTTTGCTTTAATTTGGTCTTTATTTGTAATGGGGATGTTTGCATCAAAATCGTAGTTCATGGAAAAACCTGATAGTCTGATAGTTTCTCCTCCATTTGGAGGGTCGATATTGATGGGCTCAAAATTGCCATCTCCAAAACGCGAAATGAGTTTGAATGCTTTTACGGATTCAGAACTTGACGGAAGAACACTAGTCATTGTGACTGTTGTACTTGGTTTGGCGGGTGTAATTTTAAATTTGTCAATACCCTCGGCGATTATTACTATTGCGGAATCTGTTGATGGGCAATTTTCATCTTCGGTGTTTGAAACTAATGTTCGACAGGCTCTTTTTAAAACATTGTCTTCCACAAACCAGGTTACTTGTTCTACGGCGTCATACGCACCTGAGCTTGTGTAGCGCAAACGACGCATTGTAATTTTGTCTAATCCCGTACCGCCATCGTTTTGCGTGATTATAAATGAAGATGAGTCTTTATCGGAGTCTGTGATATTGTCGGGATCCATATATACGTCATGCATATGAGCTGTGCTGAAAACATTCATTGAGGTAATAGTCGGATCATCAGTTTCTGTGGAACTTTTTGCGCCGAGTTGTGCTATATCGTCTTTTAATATCGAGGATACATTCCCAACAATTTGGTTTGCCTGCAGCATGCTCTGCGTCCTAATTCGCATTTTGGTGCTATCGCTGAATGCCTGCCCTGCAATGAGGACAATACCTCCAAGAAGGGCTATGTAGACCATCAGCTCCATGAGGGTAAAACCAGTTTTAAATTTAAAATTCATTTTAATTCCTCTACACCACATCGTTTTTACCATTAAAAATAAGTTTTTTGGAAATAAAATGAAAAAATATTTTTTCAGCGTGGCTAGTATCACCAAAAAAGGAACCCCGAAGGGTTCCTTTTTTGAATGCTTAGTCGACAGTCATGGTAAGTGTCGAAGAATCCTCTGTAATTTGAATATTCTGACAGTACTTTTTCAACATACTGACTGACAGCAGGTTTTTATCGGATTCAAGGATTGTCGGATCAATTTTTTCTGCACTGACAATCGATATCCTTGAAAATCCGTCTTTTTCGGAGTATTCCAGTGAAACTTTCAAACCAGGAACAGGTTTCACAATGGAGAGAGCCTCTTCAATGGAGTGTTCTACGGCTTCAATATGCATTCTAGAACAATTAAACATTTCGCAGAACGACTTCATCTGCGCCATCATGGCATACCAGTCAAATTGTTCACTGTTAATCTGGAAAGTCGATTCATGAATTTGGTGAATGAACTTGCGGGTCTTTTCGCGTTGCGGGTGTTCAAAAATCTGCTCCGGTGTTCCCTCTTCGTAAACAACACCTTCGTCAAAGTAACAGACGCGAGTACTCACTAAACGTGCAAAACGCATTTCATGAGTAACAATAAGCATCGTGATTCCTTCGCGGGCAAGGCGGGTCATCACCGCGAGCACTTCGCTTACCATTGTCGGGTCAAGTGCCGAAGTGGGTTCGTCGAACAATAGAATTTCAGGATGCATTGCCAACGCTCTTGCAATGGCGACACGCTGCTTTTGACCACCAGAAAGGTCTTCGGGCATGGAGTTTGCCTTTTCGCCCAAGCCCACCATATTCAAAAGTTTCCTTGCCTCAGCCTCAGCTTCGTTTCGGGACATCCCCAACAACTTCATCGGCGAAATGGTAATGTTATCTAAAATAGTCATACCTTCAAAAAGGTTGAACGACTGGAAGACCATTCCCATTTTTTGACGAATTATGGGAACATTGGCCTTGGGCGACAAAATGTTTACGCCCTGAATGAAAATGTCTCCGCTTGTAGGCTTTTCTAACAGGTTTAAGCATCTTAAGAAGGTACTCTTTCCAGTGCCCGAAGGGCCGATAATAGAAATGACATCCCCCTTGTGCACTTCGAGATTCAGGTCTTTTTGTACAAGCAAATCTCCATATTTCTTTTGCAGATGCGAAACAGAAATTAGAGCTTTAGAGGAATCTTTTTCAAAACGGGGAGGCTCCTTACGTGAAAGGCGGAGTCGAACGACAACGAAAATGCCCAGGCCGACAAAGAGTGCGCTTAGGACAAGTGCGATTGTCCATGGATTTCCTGTTTTTTTAGATTCCGCATTAATCGGTAGCTCGTTAGAATCTTTTCTGACAAACGCCATTTCGACCTGATCATAATAGGGTTCCGAAAACAGGACCTCTTGAGCGCGTTCTTCAGTTTGTCCGATTCCTGCAATAACAACATCACCTTTCTTTGCCGACAGGTATGGAATAAGCGCATCATATTCTATCACATCTATAACAATGGACCGCCCAATAACGTCACCAAACATCATTCCGAGTTCTACCTCAAAACCCGAGGGCTTTCCGTTCACAATGAGGTTATAGGGAGGGTATGCACCTTCGGTGGCGACGCGTATCGGAGCCCCGCTTAAATGGGTCGCTTTTTGTGTAGGAATCGGATGTTTGGAGGGATCCGCACCGCGAAGCCACTTGTTGATTAACGAATCCAGCTCTCCAGTATTCTTAATTTGTTTAAGAAAGTCGTTGAATTCTTTCTGCAAGGCCGTATTCGTTTTTTCAAACAAAGCACAAAGTCCATATGTTTCGTCTGTAAAAGACAATGTATCCACAGGGATTCCACTCTGCATGGCATTCAGGATGACCGCTTTGTCTTCTACCCCAAAATCAGCACGGCCGTTAACCACCGCTGTAAACGCGTCTGGTGTTGTCATCACTCGTAGCATTTTAGTGTTGCGGAAAATATCATCTGCAGCATAGTCCGCTTCGGTCCCCAATTGCACGACCATCGTCGCATTTTGCATATCTTCAAGAGTGCGAATCGTTTTTGCTACAGTCGAAGAGTTTTGAGTAGTGTTGCTAGATTCGCCGAAATTAAACAAACAGAAAAATGCGAGCAAAACAGCTGTAATGCCGGTGCACCAATAACGCTTGATAGCTAGATTTTTTATCATAAAGCCGATTGCCCAGGCCACGATAAAGTAAATGACAGCCGAAACGATGAGTGGAACGAACGCTTCGTAAGTACGTGAACGGACGATATCGCATGTACGAGTCAGGTCAATGACGGCAATATAGCCCACGATACTCGTTTCTTTAAGCAGGGCAACCACTTCGCCTTGATAGACCGGTAAACCTCTCTTGATGACTTGACCCAAAATGATTCTAAAGAAAGTTTGTCTAGGGGTGTGCCCCAAGGCAAGACCAGCTTCTGTCTGCCCATAATTGATATTTTCGATGGCGGAGCGAAAAATTTCACTAAAATAGGCCGATGTATTGATACCGAAAGTGATGATGGCCACAAGGACACCCGAAGCGTTGAACGGAGAAAGAAACACGTAAAACATCAGCAGGAGTAGCACCAGCACAGGGACCCCTTCTATCACATCTACATAGATAGCAGCAAAACGCTGAAGGAGCTTAAATTTGCTTAGGCGCATCCAACATACAAAGCCCCCTAATATCGTTCCTATAATGGTTGCAAAAATGGTGATAGTCAACGTTATCTGTAAACCCTCAAGAATCATCTTGTAACGATCCTCTACGATAAAGTTTTTTTGGAAGCTAGCGACAATAGAATTCCAAAGACCGGAATCTGCCGCCAAAGGCAAACTATCGCTCACATTTTGGGCAAAAGCCCCTTGTGCCAATAAGCATAAAACAGCAGCGAATACAAAAAAGAATGAGGCGTAGTCTTTCATAAGCGCTCCTTTTCCCCTTTCCAATATTTTTTCTGTTACAACAATTAAATGTACATTAGAAAAAAAGAAAATGGAACAAAAAAGGAACCCCGAAGGGTTCCTTTTTTTGAATGCTTGAGGATTGCTTTGCCCTTACGGGCTTGCAATGACGTCATTACTTGATGATGAGCATGGAATCGTCCCAAGCTTCGTGCTTTTCGAGGCCGAGGAGGTTGGCCGTCGTTGCTGCGATGTTGGAAAGACCCCAGTCGCCTTCCTTGAGGCCGAGCTTGCCGCCCGTTACGTTATCGTAAAGGATGCACGGTACCTTGTTGAGGGTGTGGCTCGTCTTGGCCTTGAAGGAACCGTCCTTGTTGACCTTCGGCATGCCGGTCTTCTTGTCGATTTCGTACATTTCGTCGGCGTTACCGTGGTCAGCCGTGATGATAGCAACACCACCGAGGGCGTCGATCACCGGGAGCAAGCGGGCGAGGCCGATGTCCACAGCTTCGATAGCCATCGTAGCAGCGCGGAAGGAACCGGTATGGCCCACCATGTCGCCGTTCGGGAAGTTGCAGCGGAGAGTCTGATACTTGCCGCTCTTCAAAGCTTCGATCATGGCGTCGGTGATTTCGGCAGCCTTCATCCACGGGCGCTGTTCGAACGGAACAACGTCAGATTCAATTTCGAGGTAGGTTTCGCCGTCGAACTTGCTGGAACGGTTACCATTCCAGAAGTAGGTCACGTGGCCGTACTTTTGCGTTTCGGAGCAGGCGAACTGCTTCACGCCAGTTTCGGCAAGCCATTCACCGCTGGTTTCCTTGATGGCCGGAGGCGGAACGAGGAAACGGTTCGGGAGCTTGAGGTCACCGTCGTACTGGAGCATGCCTGCGTAGCAGACGTGCGGGAAGCGCTTGCGGTCAAATTCATTGAAGGATTCTTCTTCGAAGGCGCGCGTGATTTCGATAGCGCGGTCGCCACGGAAGTTGAAGAACACCACGGAGTCGCCATCGTTGATGGTGCCAACCGGAGCGCCGTCCTTAGCAATCACGAACGGCGGGAGGTCCTGGTCAATAGCCTTGGTTTCGCCGCGGAGGGTTTCGATAGCCTGCGTAGCGTTGTCGAAGTAGCGGCCTTCGCCGAGCACGTGGGTCTTCCAGCCGAGTTCCACCATCTTCCAGTTAGCGTTGTAACGGTCCATGGTGATCTGCATACGGCCACCGCCAGAAGCGATGCAAACGTCGAATTCCGGGCTGCGGAGTTCGTCGAGGAACTTTTCGAACGGGCCGACGTAATCGAGAGCGGAGGTTTCCGGAACGTCACGACCGTCGAGGAGAATGTGGACGCGAACCTTCTTGACGCCTTCCTTCTTAGCCTGGGCAACCATAGCCTTGAGGTGAGCGATGTTGGAGTGAACGTTACCATCGCTGAAGAGGCCGATGAAGTGGAGAACCGTGTTCTTTTCACGAACGTTGCCGGAGATTTCCTTCCAAGCATCGCGATCGAAAATGTCGCCGCTGTTGATGGCGTCTGCAACGAGGGCTGCACCCTGGTTGTAAACCTGGCCAGCACCGATAGCGTTGTGGCCGACTTCGGAGTTACCCATGTCTTCGTTGGTCGGCATACCGACGGCGCGACCGTGGGCCTTCAAGAGAACGTTCGGGTACATCTTGAAGAGGTTGTCGAGAGTCGGGGTGCGGGCTGCCTTGATGGCGTTGCCTTCGACCTTATCGGTGATACCAAAACCGTCCATCACGATGGTGACGACCGGGCCCTTGATGCCAGGGAAGTTGGAAAGTTTCTTGAGCATATTTACTCCGTGTTTGAATTTACGAGCTCAAATATAAAAAAAAGGACCCTCACAGAGGAGGGGCCTTTTAAAGGGTTTTCGTTTTTGGACTACTGAGCAGTCGTGTAGATGAGAATCTTCATCGGTCTGTTGTTGTTTGCGTCCTTCTTATCTTCGCCCTTATCCATTGCAATGAATGCGTAGAAACCGGAGTTCGGGTTGGTGTACGGATCGTATGTATCCTTGATGCCTACGAAGAACTGGTCGTTGATGCTGGTAAAGTCGGGGTAGGTTTCCTGCAAGGAATTCTTATTGTAGAGGAAGTCCGTTGTTGTTGCGTTGGTGGGCTGATATTTCTTATTGTAGTCGTTTAAGATATCGTTGTCCTGCTTGTTGGCATAGAGGGCGAACTTGACGCCGGTTGTGCTGGACAAGCCGATTGTGGACGCACCTACGTTGAAGCAGATGTCACCTGCATCAGCAGGGGATCTTGTAGCAATGTCGATGCACTTATTGATCTTGGTGTTGATTTCAACCGTGAAGCTATCGAGCGGGACGCCTGTGACTTCCGGAGCTTCAGAAGAGGAGCTTTCCGGTGCCAAGCACCACTTGCTCGGGCGTTCGAACGGAATCTTTTCGATAGAGACGGACGGTTCAGTAACGCCGTCTTCGACAACTGCTGTAACGATGAGTTCGAAACTACCACATTCGGTATAGCCAGTTTCGAGGTTGGACATAAGGCCCCATTCCTGGAGCGGAACTGTCTGGATAAAGGTGTTTGCAAAGTCAATCGGTGTTGCAAATGCTGCAGTGCCCTGCGGATTCAGAGTTCCTGCCTTGACGACGTTGAACGTGACGGAGGTGAAGCGGGCTGCGCTTACATCAGCAACAGTGTTGGAGTCGCCGAAGTCGATGGAAATCGTACCGCTGAACTTGACCGACGTGTTACCGACGGTGGCACCAAGGCCAGTGAATACAATTGCCGTTTCTACAGACGGAGTTGCCATAGAAATCGGGCCACTCGAAGAAGAGGTGGGCGAGGGCGGAAGGCTCGGGTTGGAATCATCGCCACAAGCGACAAAACCCATTGCTCCCAAAGCGAGAGCGGAACTGAAAATAAGAGGCGCTGTAAATTTAGAACTCATTGTAAATACCCTTTTTTATAATCTTAAAGTGAAAATAAACAAAATTTGGTCGAAACGTACCAAGTATTTATCTTTTTATAATAATACAAAAATAAAATTACAAAGAGTAAGTTACGAGTTAGTTGGTGTGATGAAAAATATAATGAATTTGTAAATAAAATTATACACTACGCGTCGAGCGAGCGTATAATATCGCGGATTCGAGCGGCTTCTTCGAAGTCGAGGCGGGCTGCCGCTTCCTTCATTTGGCGTTCCAGGTCGGCGAGCTTGGACTCGGATGCTTTGGACGGTGCTCCAGAGTGTGCGCCGGGGGCCGCTTTCTTTGAGGAGCTCTTTCTAAAGCGCGAAGGCTGTAAAGGTTCCATCGGGCGGATACCCGGTTTGTCTTCCCATTCCTCTTCGTTGTCGGTGGTGTCGTCGCCGATATCGCCCAAGGGGTCGATGATTCGCAGGTCTTCTTCGATCTTGCGGGTGACGGACTTCGGTGTGATTCCGTGTTCCTTGTTGAATTCTTCCTGGAGACCGCGGCGGCGGTTTGTCTCGTCGATAGCCTTTTGCAGACTTTCAGTCATATTGTCCGCGAACAAAAGCACTGTGCCGTTCACGTTGCGGCTGGCGCGGCCCATCGTCTGGATGAGGCTCCTGTAGTTGCGGAGGAACCCTTCCTTGTCGGCGTCGAGAATCGCGACCATGCTCACTTCGGGGAGGTCGAGGCCTTCGCGTAAGAGGTTGATGCCCACGAGCACGTCGTATTCGCCGCTACGCAGTCCGCGGATGAGCTCGTGGCGTTCGAGCGTCTTGATGTCGCTATGGAGGTACTTGGCACGGACGCCTGCTTCGATGAAAAATTCCGTGAGGTCTTGCGCCATCTTCTTGGTAAGCGTCGTGACAAGCACACGGTCGCCGTTTTTGACGACTTCTTCGATGCGGTACAAGAGCACGTCCATTTGGCCCTGAATCGGGAACAGCTCGATTTTGGGGTCCAAAAGTCCGGTCGGGCGGTTGATTTGTTCCGTGACAACGCCGTTCGTCTTTTTCAGCTCGTAATCGCCAGGGGTGGCGCTCACAAAAAGCACTTGCTTCGGGTACATGTACTCGAATTCGGCGAAGTTCATCGGGCGGTTGTCGAGAGCGCAGGGGAGGCGGAAACCGTATTGCACGAGCGTGGTCTTGCGGCTCTTGTCGCCTTCGGCCATGCCGCCCACTTGCGGGATGCTCACGTGCGATTCGTCAATCATCAAAAGCCAGTCATCGCCAAAGTAGTCGATGAGCGTGAAGGGGCGTGTGCCCGGAGCGCGGTCTTCGATGATGCGCGAGTAGTTTTCGATGCCGTTGCACATGCCCGTTTCGCGGAGCATTTCCATGTCGTAGCGGGTGCGGCTCGAAAGGCGTGCCGATTCGAGAAGTTTGCCTTCTTTATCGAGTTCGGCGAGGCGGTCGGTGAGTTCCATCTGGATGCGTTGCAACATGCCCGCGCGGTTTTCTTCTTTGGTGACAAAGTGCTTTGCGGGGGCGATGGTGAGTTCTTCAACTTCCTTGATGACTTCGCCCGTGACGATGTTGAATCGGTAAAGGCGGTCGACTTCGTCGCCGAAAAGTTCAATGCGTAGCCCATCTTCGTCGTAGCTCGGGTGCACTTCGATGACGTCACCGCGAACGCGGAACGAACCTCGGTCGAGACTGAAATCGTTGCGTGAATACTGGATGTGGACAAGGTCTCGCAGAATCTTGTCGCGGTCATAAATGTCGCCCTTCTTGATACGGACCATCAAGTCGAAGTATTCGCTCGGGCTACCCAAACCGTAAATGCAGCTCACAGAGGCAACGATGATGACATCGCGGCGGGTGAGGAGGTTGGCTGTGGCGCGCAGACGGAGCTTGTCGATTTCGTCGTTGATGCTCGCGTCTTTTTCGATGAACGTGTCCGTGTGCGGGATGTAAGCTTCGGGCTGGAAGTAGTCGTAATAGCTCACGAAGTATTCCACCGCGTTGTTCGGGAAGAACGACTTGAATTCCTGGTAAAGCTGGGCGGCGAGCGTCTTGTTGTGCGTGAGGATGAGCGTCGGCTTGCCGACATTCTTGATGACGTTTGCCATCGTGAATGTCTTGCCGGAACCGGTCACGCCGAGAAGCGTCTGGAACTGTTCGCCGTTCTTGAACCCTTCGGTCAATTCTTCAATGGCTTTGGGCTGGTCGCCAGCAGCACCGTAAGGACTTACGAGGTCAAAATCCGCACGAGTGGGCGCCTGGAACTGCTTGAGTTTTCCGGGCAAGCTCTTGGAAGGCGGTAGCGGTTTCGCTATCGGTTTTGCATACGGATCAGGAGTAATAGTCTTACGTGCGCGAGCCATGTTATCAGACGAAAAATAGTAAGTAAAATTGAGGTTGTCATCCTGAGCGAAGGGCATAGCCCGAAGTCGAAGGATCCAGTGAAGTCTTGCTTCGAAATTTCTATATTTCGTTCCATGATTTGCAATCGAATTCTTGGTACGACTCATCACGGCACTTACAAGAAGGTCGTTGACGTTCCTCTTTTGCGCGAGGAACTGACGGCGCGTTCAATCCGCTGCATCGCACGCGATGGTGTCGAAATTGAAATCGATGTTTACGAAGACTTGCAAGAAGGCGATATCGTTGCCGAGACGGATTTTAACGTGTACGCGATAAAGATTTACGTGCCCAAGAAAAGGCCCGCCGAAGAACAAACGCCAAAGTTTAAGAGCTATTTGTAATTGCTTGTCGCGCAGTCGTTTCCGAGATGCGCATCGATTATTATCTTGTCATTCCCGCGAATGCGGGAATCTCCATCGAGCTAAATTTTGTTCAATCTTCTTTTTGCGTTTTAAAAGGGTGATGCCCGCTCGGAGGCAGGCATGACATGCTTAATTGATTGAAAAATATTAGCTTTTTATGTTTAAACTTTCTCGAACGTTGATTTTTTCTTTGCCGAGTAGGCGATGGAGTTTGCAGCGGAAAAGCGGGATGGCCGCGATGGTGCCGAGCGCGACAATTGGGATGGCGATATAGGCGATTCCCGGCTGGTTGATTTGTGGTCTGAAAAAGAGTCGCAGCATCAGGACAATCCACCAATGGACTGCGAGAATCACAAGTGCGTTGCGGGAAATATTGCGGAGGATTCCCTTGAAAATGCGGATGGGGGCAATGTTTGGAATCTTGCTCGCAAGCAGGAACGTGGCGATGAGTCCGATAATGCCCGTAATGGAACTTGCGACAAATTGGGGGAGGCTCTTGCCCAAATCGTTATTCATGATGCTGAAATTCGGACTTGGCGATTCCAAAAAAGCGTATGCGATAAAGCTTGCGATTCCGATGGCGGCGACGATAGCCGTGTTTTTCGTGGCGTGAGCGGCGCCCGTAGAAATGGCGCTGTGGATTTTTTTGATGGGTTCCTTGCAGAGAAAACCGCAACCAAAGAAGAATAGAATCGTGAGGTCGCGTTCAACACCAAGCGGCAAGTGAATATGGTTCTCGTTTAAAAGCCAACCGCAAAGGAGACCTTCTATGGACATGACGGCGAAAAATAGCTTGGGGTTGACTTGCTTTTTCGACATTTCGTGAAGCAGGTAAAAAAGCAAGCTGACGGAATAAAGCGTAAACACAAACCACAGCGGGCCCGCTCCGACCGAGGACTTCCCGGCAATGAAAATTTTAGCGATGTTCCAATAGATGTATTGCCATGTGTTGTTGATGTCGGGAATGGTATTCACGACCATCATTGTGGGGGATTTCGGGTAGAGTGCGAAGTTGTAAACGACCGGGTCAATGGCAAAAAATAGGAATGAAAGATAAAGATAGGGAACTAACAGAACGCGCGTTTTGTGGGTAAAGTAACTTTTAAAATTTGAGAACCGTTTCGTGCTGAAAAGAAATCCCGAAATAAAGAAAAATGCGGACATGCGAAGTGCGCTCAATTGCCACATTCCGAGGTGCGCGTTCGGAAAATTCTGCTCAATGTGGAACAGGCAAACGAGCGAAAGAACGAATCCCTTGAATTCGTCAATCCAACCGATTCTCGCTTGCCCGCTATTGCTCATAACAAAGGTCCCTGAGCCTGTCGAAGGGTTAATACCACATTTTCTCGTTGCCGATTGTAGTGCTTGGTCCGTGCCCGGGGAATACAACGGTTTCTGCCGGGAGTGTGAGGAGCTTTGACTTGATGCCGCTCACGAGGGCGGTTTCGTCACCGCCGTAGAGGTCGCTGCGACCGCGGCTCCCTGCGAAAATGATGTCGCCCGGGAAAAGGAGTGGTGGGACGTTATCTTGTCCGTTCACTTTGCCTGGATTCTCGCAGAAGAAGGCGAGACCGCCCGGGGAATGCCCTGCAACGTGAATCACTTGCAGACGGATTTCTGCAATTTCGACGATGTCGCCGTCATTCAGGTAATTGCCCAAAGCGGGGGCTAAATCGTTGCAGGGGAGGCCGAACATTTGGCTCTGTTCTTTTTGCGCATCGAGAAGGAAAGTGTCGTCTTTGTGCGCTTCGGCCTTGATGCCAAAAGTGCGCTCTGCAAAGGCGTTTCCAAGAACGTGATCCAAGTGCAAATGCGTGTTCAAAACGCGCACAACTTTCAGGTTTTCGCTCTTGAGGTAGTCTGTAAGTGCTGCCTGTTCGCGGGCATTGCTCACGCTTGGGTCAATTAAAATAGCTTCGCCCTTGCTGTTACTCAGGATGTAGCAGTTCACTCCGAACGGATTGAATACAAATTGCTTTATTTCCATAATAAACCCTTAACGTTTCTTTTGGCGATTACGTAAACGACGTTGTATGCGACGTTCCCGTTTGATGGTCTCCATCGTGACCGTGTGGAGAATGTCAATCACGCGTTCGCGGGCGTAAGACTTGTTCAGTTTTTTGTGCGTCACGTAGTCCAGCAGGCACACGCATAAAAGTAACAATCCGACAAAAATCGAGAGTGAAATCGGCCAAAGATGGACGGTGAATTTAGCTGCAACGAGACCAAATGCGGGCGGCATCAAGATTGAACCGATGTAGGAACCGGCGAGCTGGATGCTAATCGCTTGACTCGAAAGCGATTCTCCAAAACGTGCGGGGGTTGCATGGATTAGTGACGGATACACGGGTGCGCAACCGAGTCCGAGCAGGCAAATGCAGGCGGGCTGCATCCATAGCGGAAGCGGTAATGAGAGCACAAGGCAGCCTGCGGCGACGATGAAAATCCCGGCATAAATCAGGCGATGGTCGGTAAACTTGATTGCAAAAAATCCGCTTGCAATGCGGCCAATCATTACGGACGCAAACATGAGCGAAACAATGAATGCTCCGATTTCGGGTTTGAATCCGCAAGCGATGAGGTAGGTGCCGCACCAAAGACTAGTCGAAATTTCGAGTGCCGAATAAAAGAAGAACGTGAGGAACGAAAGCTTCATTCCCGGGACGCGGAGCGCCTCGCGAATGCTGATGTGCGGCGCATTATTTGCGTTGTTGTCAGGAGGCGCGGCAGTTCTCGGCGCGTTTCCTGGGCTCGCGACTTTCACATTTTCAGAACTCGCCGGGATGGTGACGTTTTCCGAGAGCCCTCCACGCGCTTCCGTTTTTTTCCACAGCGGGAGTGAAATAAGAATCAATATGAAAATTGCGGTGAGGCTTGCGGCGACATATTCGTATGCTCCACGCCAACCGCTGCCGATCATAATCGAGAACGAAAGCAATGAAGGTCCGAGAGTTGCTCCGATGCCCCAGCTTGCGTGCAGCCAGTTCGTGTGCTTGGATTCAAGATAAATGGCGGCGAAGTTGTTCATCGCCACGTCGACGGCGCCTGCGCCAATGCCCATCGGAATCGCCCAAAGGCAAAGGACGTTGAACGAGTCCGCATTTCCGTAACCGACAGAGGCTATTGCGGTCAGCGCAATGCTGTAGGCGACAAGCTTTCCTGTGCCTAAAATGCGAAGAAATTTTGGTGTGCAGAGGCTAGAGACGATTGTCCCGAGCGAGGCGATAATGGAAAGGATGCCCGCCGCAGAAATCGGCGTTTTAAGGTCTAAATGCATTAAGGGCCAAGCCGCCCCAAGAATGGTGTCGGGGAGACCTAGCCCAATAAATGCAACGTATATGACAACGAGGAGGAAAATGGCTTATTCCTTCACGCTCCAGGTCGTGCCTTCCTTAGAGTCCTTGATCACGATGTTCATCGCGGCAAGTTCATCACGGATGCGGTCGCTTTCGGCCCAGTTCTTGTTGGCGCGAGCTTCCTTGCGGGCTGCGATGAGAGCTTCGATCTTAGCGGTATCGATGTTGTCGTTCGCGCCCTTCTTCACGTATTCTTCGCGCGGCTGGTCGAGCTTGAGACCAAAGATCTTGTCGAAGTCAGCCACGAGTGCAGCCTTTTCGCCGTCATCGATGTCACTCTTGAGCATCGTGTTCATGATGCCGAGTGCGCGCGGCATGTTGAGGTCGTCGCCGATGGCGTCCTTGAATTCCTGCTGGAAAGCCTTGGCTGCTTCGCTTGTGATAGCGGTTGCCTTGCCAATCAGCGGGTCCGTCTTCTTGTGCAAGCTCTTGAAGGCTTCCTTGGCACCGGTGAGGGCTTCCCAAGTGAAGTTCAGGTAGTTGCGGTAGTGGCTGCCGAGTGCAAAGTAGCGGTAGTCGAGCGGGTTGAAGCCGCGTTCCATGAGGAGCGTGACGGTCAAGAATTCGCCCGAGGACTTGCTCATCTTGCCGAACTTCTGTTCGGTCGTGCCGTCTTCAAGCTTTTCTTCGCTTGCAGTGCGGAGAAATTCGCCATGCATCCAGAAACGGCTGAACTGAACGCCGTTGGCGCATTCGCTCTGGGCAATTTCGTTCGTGTGGTGCACGCGGATGTGGTCCGTACCACCGCAGTGGATGTCGAGCGTCGGGCCGTTGTACTTCATGGCCATGGCAGAGCATTCGATGTGCCAACCCGGGAAACCAACGCCCCACGGGCTGTCCCATTCCATAGCACGCTTCTTGTCGGTCGGGCTGAACTTCCAAAGGGCAAAGTCCGTGGCGTTGTGCTTTTCGCCCATGTCGATGCGGCTACCCTTGCGGAGGTTTTCCACGTCGAGGCGTGCAAAGTCGGCATAGCGCGGGAACTTGAGGCTGTCGAAGTAGATGCCGTCAGAGGTGCGGTAGGTGAAGCCCTTTTCTTCGAGCGTCTTCACCAAGTCAATCTGTTCCTGGATGTGGTCCGTGGCGCGGGTCCAGCGGGTCGGTTCCTGGATGTTGAGGCGGTGCCAGTCGGCCATGAATGCGTCGGTGTAGAACTTTGCGATGTCCCAGACGGACTTGCCTTCGCGGGCTGCGCCCTTTTCCATTTTATCGTCGCCGGTGTCGCCATCGCTTGTGAGGTGGCCCACGTCGGTGATGTTCACGATGTGGTTGACCTTGTAGCCGTAGTAGTTGAGCGTGCGGACCAAAAAGTCTTCAAAAATGTAAGTGCGGAGGTTGCCGATGTGGGCAAAGTGGTACACCGTCGGACCACAACAGTACATACGCACGGCGGGAACGCCTTCGGGAAGAGTGAACAGTTCTTTCTTGCGTGATGCGGTGTTGTAGAATTGAAGTGCCATAAAGCCTCCGGTTAATGCGGCGCAACATGCGCCAAACATGCTAATGCGCGAGGCAATTTAGAAATTTTTACAAGGGACGGCAATTGTGCAAAGTCAATAACCAGCTATAAGATTTGGCTAATTCCGTCAATGTCGCGGCTATCATAATCGTTAAACCCTGTTGTTTTGACTTCAACGGAAATTGGGCGACGGAATGGTCCATTTTGGAGCATGGAATTTATATTAAGAAAAAATGGAGTGTTCAATGATGTTAAAAAAGTTGCCTGTGATTGCTGCATCTGCAGCTTTGAGCTTTTGGGCATGTGGTGAAGACGGTTCTATTATGAATCCTAATGGCGGGGCGTATGCTCCCGCAGGAACCTCTTCTAGCAGTGATGCTTTTGAAATTGAATCTAGTTCCGGCGCTTTAGATATTGATGTTGAAATTTGGAGCTCTAGCAATACGGCCCCAGTTATCGGGACTTCTAGTTCAAGCAATGCATTGCCGGGCAATGTTGTTTCGAGTTCTAGCGTTGTGCCGAACGTCGGCGCCTCTAGCTCTAGCAATGTTATTCCTGTCGTGTCGTCGAGTTCTAACAATGTGGTTTCCGGTAGCTCGGAATCTGGCGACAATGAGAACGATAACGAAGATGCTAGAACTTTGGATGGTACGCAGATTCTCCTGAAACTTGCTGGAACTTCGGCAACTGTTGAAAATAACAACGGTTGCGTTGAAATTGCAGATAAAAACGCAACGATTACTTGCCCGGGTGCTTACTACGTCACCGGCGAATCGTCCGATTTCCAAGTGGTGGTGAATACTCCGGGTGCCGAAAACGAAGGCAATACGGGCATTTATCTTCACAATGCAACTATCAAGAGCTCCCATGCTCCGATTCTTGTGAAAAATGCCGACAAAACGGTTCTCCATTTGGTCAAGGGTACGACCAACGTGGTTGAAGATGGTAACGGAAATCACTTGTTCGTAAAGGTCAATGGTGCTCAGGATACGGCAAAGGCTGCTATTTATTCGAGAGACGATTTGAATATCAAGGGTGCCGGTACTTTGACCGTCAAGGGCAAGTTCAAAAACGGCATCCAGTGCAGTAACGATCTTAAAATCAAGAACGGCAACATTACTGTTGAAGCTGAAGAAAACGCCATCAAGGGCAAGGGTAGCCTCCAGATTTCTGGCGGTACGCTGAATCTCACGGCCAAGAAGGGCGATGCCCTTGAAAGTGATGAATGCGAAGAAGGTACTGATGGCAAGTGCAAGTCTTTTATTGATGGCAAGGGTATTGTCGATATCCGTGGCGGTAACATCACCATTAAAGCGGGTGATGACGGCATCCAGGCTGCACATTATGTCATGGTAAGCGATTCTACGGAACCGTCGACGGTTAAGGTGACTTCTACAGGCAAGGGCCTCGTGGCTGAAAAGTTCATCTATGTGAACGGTGGTAATATCAATGTGACTGCCGATGATGATGCTCTGCATACAAAATACAAAGTCTTCATGAACGCAGGTGATGTGACCATTTCCACGAAGGACGATGGTATCCATGCGGACTCCGCTTTGCATTTGAGCGGTTCTACGATTAATGTGGTCACTGCTTACGAAGGCTTGGAAGCGTACAAGATTTTAGCAGAAGGTGGCGTCACGGCTACGTTTGCCACAAATGATGGCTGGAACGCTGCGGGTGGCGCCAAGGAAAATGCCGGTGGCTATTCCATGTTCAGCGAATCTAGTGGTCATGCTGTGATTAGCGGCGGTCACCACTACATCGCATCGAAGGGCAACATGATTGATGTGCTTGATGCCAATGGTTCTGCAAAGATGACGGGTGGTGTGCTGATTCTCGAAATTACCGGCCAAAGCTATGAAAATGGCGGTATGGGCGGTGGCTTCCCTGGTGGTGGCGGCTGGAACATGGGTGGTGGCTTCCCGGGTATGGGCGGTCAACAGGGCGGTGGCAATGGATGCCCCTCCAATATGGCGGGCGGTCTCATCGATACGGATACAGGCTTTGAAATTACGGGCGGCGTACTCCTCGCATTCGGTGATTACTCGACCGACACGCCGAATTGCGCGTCTGTCAGTTTCACGAGTGATAACTACTATGGCACGGAAAATGCTGCGTTCAAGCCGGAATACCATGGCAGCACGATTTTCTACGGTGGTGATGTGAAGTCTGTAAGTCAGGTAAATACCGCCGGGATGAAGGAATTCAAGTTCCCGAACGGCAAGATTTACATGTACAAGTAAGTCAAGTTTTTGAATAAATAGGTACAAAAATGGCTGCGAGAAATCGCAGCCTTTTTGCTATGAAATTTTGCGATTCTATAGTAGCTTTTTCAAGCCTTCGATATTGCGGAGCACGATTGCTCCGCGTTTTATTTCGACAAGCCCCTTAGCGGCGAATTCCTTGAGCATGCGGGCTACCACTTCTCGGGCGGAATTCACGTCTCGCGCGATTTCTTCTTGTGTCTTTTTGACTTCGGGCTTGTCGCTACTTTCGTATGAATTAATCAAGTAATTGGCAAGGCGTTGGTCGAAACGCTTGAATAGCATTTGCTGAATGGCCCAAATCGTCTGTGAATAGCGTTCCGTTTCACGTTCAAAAACGAATGAACGCACGTGAATGTTCGAGTCCATGAGCTTAGCGCAAACGGAGGAGGGGATGACGAGTACACTTGTGTCTTCTTCTGCGGTGACGATTGTTTCAAATGTTAACTGATGGATCACGCAGGAGGCGGTCGAAACGCAAAATTCGTTCGCGTGCGCACGGTACAGTGTGACTTCGCGACCTTCATCCGAGATAAGGCTCACGCGGATGCCTCCGCTCAAAATGAGGATGATCCCGAGACAGGCGGAACTGTTGCTGCTAACAATTTGGTCTTTATTAAAGTGCTTGATCATCGCGCGTTGCGAAACTAACGCTTTTTCTTCAAGCGAAAGATTTCCCCAAAACGGAATTTTCTTGACAATTTGACTAATCGGTTCGACCATAAAGCGCTCCCTCTAGAGGGAATATATAAAAATCTCCCCTTTCGGGGAGCGTAGAAATTATATCATTTTGACGATTTGGTCTTTCGGGCGGACGCCAACTGCGGAGTTTGTGACTTTGCCGTCTTTCATGACCACGAGCAGCGGGATGCTAGACACGCGGAACATGGCGGCGAGATCACCTTCTTCATCGACGTTGACCTTGCAGACCTTGACTTTGTCCTTGTATTCCTCGGCAATTTCCGAGATGGTGGGCGAGAGCATGCGGCATGGGCCGCACCATTGAGCCCAGAAATCAATCAGAACGGGCTTGTCGGATTTGAGGACTTCTTGTTCAAAGTTTTCTCTAGTGATGTTTAATTCAGCCATTGTTTTACCTTTCCTTTTTTTGTTTTATTTTAAACTCTTTTCTGGGGAGTTTTCCCCTCTTTACACCTATATTTTAGATAATCACAAGGCTTTAGACTGTGACTAGGTCACATTAACGAAAAATCTTTTTTGTGTACGAAAAAAAGCCGCGATGTTAATTCGCGACCTTTATCTGGGCTGTCATTCCCGTCGTTTACTTAATGGCGATTCGTTTGGTAAGTCTTGTTACGCCTTGGCGAATTTGAACAACGTATAATCCTTTAGAAATTGAAGAAAGTTCAATGTCGCCTTTGACATCCTTTGCACTGAACACGGGGCGCCCTTGCATGTCGAATATATCGACCTTCGCGGCAGTCTTCGAAGCCAATCCTGTTACGAATAATGTGCGTCCGGCGAGGTGTATAGATATGTTGTTCAACTTGGCGAGCGTCTTGATGGCGATGGGATCGTTGCAGTTGACGGTTCCGCAATCTTTGGGCGGATTGAGAACGGACTTCGGGTAGGGCGTTTTGACTTCAGAAGCGGGGTGTGCCTTGAGGCTTGCCATAACGCTATCGTATGCGGGCTTCGGTTTGTATTGCTTGTCGTAAAGAAGTCCTTCGGTCTTGCCTTGCTGTTCGTCGAGCCAGCTGTGAGCATCGGTCAATCCCCAAATTACGAATTCGCCCATGTTCGGTTCTTCGAGGAACACGTCCATGAATTGGCGGTACAAATGCCCCTGCTTGGCGTAGTCCGCTTCGGTGAGCTTGCCTGCGGAACCTTTCGGGAATCCGATGTCGAGCTCGGTAATGTTCAATGTCACGCCGAGTTCTGCAAGAGCCTTAGCAAGGGCGCGCACGTTTTGCGGAGTCGTTTCGTGGGCGATTTCGATGTGGGTTTGCGTACCCACACAAGTTATTGGAATGTTGTTCTTTTTCCAACGCTTGACCTGTTCTACGACAAAGCTTGCCTTGGAACCTTCGCGGAGGCCCCATTCAAGGGAATAGTCGTTGTAGCAAAGTTCTGCATCTGGATCAGCTTCGTGCGCCCAGACAAATGCAGAATCCAAAAATTCGGCACCGATGCCTTCGTACCACACGGAGTTTGTGGAACGCCAGTCGGCATTGTAATCGTCATTGACGGCTTCGTTCACCACGTCCCATTCGGCGATTTGGCCTTTCCAGTGGCTGACAACTTTGGTGATGTGGTTCTTGAGGATGGCGAGCAACTTTTCTTTTTGGCCCTTATAGTCGTTTACCCAGTTTGCAACTTGGCTGTGCCAAGCGAGAGCGTGTCCGCGAACGCGGAGTCCGTTTGCCTGTGCGTATTTGACCATCTTGTCACCCTTTTCGAAGTTGAATTCGTCTTCTTTGGGCTCGGTGGCGTCGAACTTCATTTCGTTTTCGGCAACGACCACGTTGAATTGTGTCTTGTGGATTTCTTCGAATTCCGGTTCGATATCGTCGTTGAACCATTCGCTGTTCAATATGGTGCCGATAAAGCGACCGCGTTCCTTGGCGAGTTGTCGAATAGTTTCGTCAGCGGCTTGGGCGTTCATGAAACCTGCGCCTATAATTGCGGCACCGAGTGCAATGCGCGATAAAGAATGAATCTTTTTCATTTTATATCCCTCTATCAACCCATTTGCACCAACCCGAAAGATACATAAAACGTTCGAGAAAGTCAAATAAAAAAGGGACCAGGAAAATCCTAGTCCCAAGTAATTAAGAGGTGAAATCTATTTTATGGAAATCCGTTTGGTTAAATTCGTGGATCCGTTTTGCACTCGTACCACGTAAAGGCCTTCGGCAATGTTACTTAGATCGACTGTTCCGTTAATGCAATTTGTACTGTACACGGGACGACCTTGCAAATCGAGCAAGTCGACCTTCGCGGTGGTTTTCGAAGCCAATCCGGTCACGAACAGCGTGCGTCCGGCGACATGCAAAGAAAGACTATTGGGGGCATTGAACTGCTTGATGGATTGTCCCGGATCCAGTGCGGTTGAATCTTTTGTCGTGGAGTCCTTGACTGTAGAATCTGCTTTTGCTGAATCCTTCGGCGGTTCGTAAGTTTGGAGTCTCACCAAGATGCTATCGAATGCAGGCTTCGGCTTCAGATTGTCATCGTAGATAAGGCCTTTCTGTCTGTTCAGGCCGCCAAGCCAGCTCCATTTATCAGAAACACCCCAAATCAGATACGTGTCCGCATTCGGTTCTTCGAGGATAATGTCGAGGTATTGACGGAATGTTTGTCCCTGACGTTCAAGGTCGCTCTTGCTGACATTGATGCCGCTCTTGAATCCGATATCGAGTTCGGTGATTTTCAACTTGACGTTGAGTTTTGCAAGTTCCTTGGCGAGGGAGCGGAGGCTATCCGGCGAACCGATAAAGTGCTTGTCGGTGGTGGTGTCTTCCACGTGTGTCTGGGAACCCACGCAATGGATAGGAATGCCGTTTTTGACCCAACGCTTCACCTGTTCTAGCAAAAATCCCGCCTTGGCTTTCGGATTGACGCCCTGTTCGAGGTTGTAGTCGTTATAGCAGAGTTCTGCATCCGGGTCTACAGCGTGAGCCCATACGAATGCGGAGTCGATGAATTCCGGACCGATGCCCTGGTACCAAACGGAACCGGTGCGCCACTGGGGCTCGTTGTTGCTGATAGCTTCGTTCACCACGTCCCATTCGGCGACTTTGCCTTTCCAGTGCCCGACCACGTTCTGGATGTGATTCTTGAGCACCTTGAGCAGTTTCTGCTTGTCGTTCTTGTAGTTGTTCACCCAGCCCGGAACTTGGCTGTGCCAGGCGAGGGCGTGGCCACGGACGCGCATGCCGTTTTGCTGTGCGTAACGGACCATCTTGTCGCCATTGTTGTAATTGAATCTCCCTTCTTGCGGTTCGGTGGCGTCGAACTTCATCTCGTTTTCGGCAACGACGATGTTGAATTGGGATTTGTGGATCTGTTCGTAATTGCCAGGAAGGCCTCCGCCGAACCATTGCGAGTTCAAAATCGCGCCGATGTAGATTCCGTTTTTATCGGCAAGGGATCTAAGGGTTTCATCTGCGGCGAAGGCATTTGTTAATCCTGCACCGAATAGGGCCGTGCTAAGCACAAGACCCGCGAGTGCGTGAGTCTTTTTCATCTTTTGTACTCCTTTTAACCCTAATCCTAATGAGTACCCAATGTTATTTAAGATAAACAAAAAGTAAACTAAAAGATGTAAAGAAAAATATGCAAATTTCCACGATAACCAAGATAATGGTAACGCTATTGAACACCTTCCTTTTAAAATTGAATATCTTTTTATCTGTAAAATTTAAGTTGGAGGTTCTCATGTCTCGTTCCTTGAAGTTTTCGCTTGCTTTGTCGGCTGCGGTTGCCGCATCCGCATTGCTTTCTGCCTGTGAAAAACAGGATGCCCAGCAGTCTAAAACTCAGCCTGCACCGGTTGCCGAAGTGGCTCCGCAGCAGTCCAAGTCTGTGGTGGTTTATTTCTCGCAGACGGGAGCGACCAAAAAGTTGGCTCAGGTTTTCAAGGAAGCCCGCAATGCAGATGAAGTCGAACTCCAGCTTGTAAAGCCGTTCCCTTCGACATACGACAGTACAATTGCCGAAGTGCGTGCCGAACGCGAAAGCAAACAGTGGCCCGCTCTCGTAAATGCGAAACTCGACGTTGACAAGTACGATACCGTGTTCCTCGGTTATCCGATTATGTTCGGGACATTTACGACTCCGATTTACACGTTCCTCGAAGCGAACGATTTGAGCGGAAAGGTCGTGGTGCCCTTCTGCACTTACGGTAGCGGCGGTCGCAAGGCGAGCGCTAGCGAACTTAAGACTCTTGAACCGAATGCCAATGTGACTATCGCTTATGGAATTTCTAACAAGCGAATCAATGCCGAAGGCGGTGTTGAAAAGGCTAAGGAAGAAGTCGCGACATTCTTTGCAAATCTCGAAACGGGCAAGACAGAAGAAATGCTTATGGGCGGTTTCTCGGAACAGCGCCCGCTTACGGCAGAAGATTCTGCCGTGTTTGCTGCAGCTACCAAGGATTACGCCTATTTGGGCTTAAAGCCGCTCAGCGTTTCGACGCAGGTTGTCGCTGGAATGAACTACCTCTTCGTTTGCGAAATGAAGGCTTTCGGTGGACCGGCAACGCAGACGAATGTCAAAATTTTCAAACCGCTTCCGGGCCGTGGTGAACCGGAAATGATTGTCGTCGAAAAGTAAATTTGGAATATGAACTATCTATCATCTGCTCTTGTAATAGCTTTCGTTGCGTCCATCGCATCTTTTGCCGCGCCCAAAGCGAAGAAAAATGAAATCAAGGACGCTCGCGACAAGCAGAAATACCGCACTGTCGTTATTGATGGCCGCACCTGGATGGCGGACAACTTAAATTACAATGTGCCGGGTAGTACTTGCTATAGGGAAGATGATGATAACTGCATGGTCTACGGACGCCTTTACACATGGAATGCGGCAAAGTCTGCATGCCCTGCAGGGTTCCGTTTGCCAACAAATGAAGACTTCGAAAGCTTGTGGAAAGCTGCCGGTGGCGATTTCAATGCTGGCTATTTGATTAAGGCAAATTATGGATGGTCCGGTGAAACGAACGGAAACGATACGCTCAAGTTCAGTGCAATGCCATCCGGAAACATGTTCGATGACGGCACTTACGGCAACGAAAGCAAGTTCGCGTTCTTCTGGAGTGCAAACGTAGAAGGGAACGATGCATCGGTGTGGTATCTTTCGTCAAAGTCCATGGGTTTTAGCTACATGATGAAACCGAAAGCGTTCGGGTTCTCGGTAAGGTGCGTGCAGTAAGCGGATAGCTTCAGATTCTATCTTGCATAATCCTCGTCGTTAGGCGAGGATCTGTTTTTTAATGTCATCCCTGCTTTTTTTGTCATGCCCGCGCAGGCGGGCTTCTCCTATTTTTAGAAAATAAGTTATTTTAGGGTTTAGAAATTCATGGATGAATTAAAGCCCGAAGAACAAGCTCGTGTTTTGATAGATGAAATGCTCGCCGCAGCCGGCTGGGCAGTTGTTCCGCGTTCTGAGTATATGGACGTTCCGCATGCACAGGCGGTTGCCGAGGCTTTGACCAAAGGCAATTGCGAAGCGGACTATTTGTTATTCTTGGATGGAAAGGCTATAGGCGTTCTCGAAGCAAAGCGAAAGGAAAATCTTCTTGGCGGCGTGGTGGCTGAACAGACGGCGAAATATTCTGCAGGGGCGCTTCCTTGGTACCAAACATGGACAAAACCGTTACCGTTCCTTTTCATGTGTAATGGCGACAAGTTGCTGTTCTGCGACCGAAGGGATTTCGCTGCTGGAGAGCCTCTGGAGTTCTTTGAACTTAAAAAGATGTTCACGCCGAAAGAAGTCGCAATTCGTGCGGAACTCAAATCTGAATTTGCGAAAATGCCTGCGGTTCCTGCTGTGCAGACAAAAACTAAAGCAGGTTTGCGCCAATGCCAGTACGATGCAATTTGCAACTTGGAACTGAGCTTTAAGCATGGCAAGAAAAAGGCTTTGATTGTCCTTGCAACGGGTGCTGGTAAAACATTTACCGCATGCACAGCGGCGTATCGTCTGCTCAATTATACCCCGGCTAAAAAAGTCTTGTTCCTGGTGGACCGCAACAACCTTGGCAAACAAGCCGAAGGCGAGTTCGGGACATACAAGCTTACGGAAACAGGAATTCCGTTTAGTGATGAGTATGTCGTTCAGCGTCTCCACAACGTGAAGGATATCGAAAAGTCCCATGTGGTGATATCTACCATTCAGCGTCTTTATGCTGTTTTGACCGGGCAAACCTTTGTTGATACCGACGATGACGAATCGGAACTTGATGGCGACTCCACAAACGATCAGTCCTCCGTAAGCATTGAACTTCCGCAAGATTTGAAGGTTGCAAGAGATACCTTCGATTTGATTATTGTGGATGAATGTCATCGCTCCATTTATGGCAAATGGAAACAGGTGCTCGATTATTTCAATACGGCTCGTGTTGTTGGATTGACTGCTACTCCGACCGAAGAAGCTTACGCGTTCTTCAACAAGAATACAGTGGTAGAATACACCCTCGAAGATTCTATCCGCGATGGCGTGAACGTACCCCCGCGCGTATTCCGAATCAAGACCCTAGTCAGTTCGCAGGGCGGGACAATCGGTCAGGGCGAACACGTAGAGCGCATTACGCTTTTGAACGGCTCCAAGCAAAAGAAAATTCAGAAAGAAGACCAAAAGTACGAAAGTACCGAATTAGACCGCAGTGTCGTGAACCCGGCACAGATTAGGCTCGTAGTTGACTCCTTTAAGCAAGCCATTTATTCGTCGCTTTACCCAGAACGTTTGAGCGATGATCCTGCCCGCAACTGGAAATATATCCCCAAGACACTTTTCTTTGCAAAGACTGACAGCCACGCCGACAACATCGTTGATGCCATCAAGCAGTCCTTTGCCGTTGAATTTGAAAAGGTGGGGCTCAAACTCCCCGAAAAGTTCGTGCAGAAGATTACATGCAAGGCAGGGAATTCCAATCAGCTGATTTCCGATTTCAGGAACGAGAAGGAATTCCGCATTGCGGTGACGGTGACGCTTGTGGCGACCGGTACGGATGTGAAACCTTTGGAAGTCCTAGTGTTCATGCGCGATATCAATTCTGCCGTACTTTACACGCAGATGAAGGGTCGCGGTTGCCGAACGATGGACGATGACAAGTTCCAGCTTGCAACTCCGAACGGAACGAGTAAGGACTGTTTCTACTTAGTCGATGCGGTTGGTGTTACCGAACACGAAATGAAACTTCCGGGGGCGGCTAGCGATGCGAAATTTCACAAAACCTTGGGACTCGAAAGGTTGATGGAACGCCTGGCCCATGGCGAAGTTCCTGATGAGTACTTGAATTTGTTTGCGGGTTATCTCTCGAAAATAAACAACAAGGCGGAGCAGGAAGATTTGAGCGAAGTTAACAAGTTGCTGGCTCCAACATCCCTGTATTTCTTTGTAAGCCGAATTTATGATGCCCTCACAGGTAAGAATGAATTCTCGACGCATCCTTTACCGGAATACAAGGACATCAACGACGCTAACATTGAACGCAGGGAGTTGATTTCTGCTGTCATCAACAATGTCAAGGTTCGCAAGGTTCTCCTTGAAATCAATCGTGGCTTTATCAAAATCCAGCAAGAAGGTACTGATAGTCTAGTTTACTCCGGTTTCAGCATCGATGAGTCCAAAAAGTATGCGGAGATTTTTAAGGAATTTATCGAGCAGAATCGTGATGAAGTGGAAGCTCTGCGCATTATCTACAACAGCGAAGATGTTGCCATTACCTACGAAATGCTCTCGGATTTGAAGCGCAAACTCGAAAAGTTCAATCCGATGCTGAACGAAAAGAATCTTTGGACTTGCTACAAGACATTGTCCGTGAATAAAGTGGGGAAGGCCGGAAAAGTAAAGGACCTGGAAAAGGACGAAGTGGGACTTTTGACGAACTTGATCCAGCTTGTGCGTTATGCCTTGGGCAAAAAAGAACAACTCTATTCTCTGCAAAGTACTTCTGCAAGCCTTTTTGAACTCTATTGCGGCCAAAATCAACGTGTGCTGAACGATAATCAAAAGCAAGTGCTCAGGAAAATAGCTCAATATGTTGTGCAGAACGGTTGTGTCTCGGCGCCAATCCTGATGCAGTATGAGAAACCTCTATTCTTGCAGGCGGCAAAACTCTTCGGCCCGCAAAATGTTAATACCGAAATCCAGAACCTGACAAAGTTCATGTTCCAGTAAAGAAAGATGAAAAAACAGATTGAAGTAAAATCCGAAACGACATTGACAAAAAAGGTCTGGAATATGGCCGATGTGCTGGCTGCTGCCGGCGTAGGCTTCACCGACTACATTATCCAGCTGACTTATTTGCTGTTCCTGAAGATGGATGCAGAAAAGGAATCCTACGGATTGGGTAGTGCTATTCCCAAGGGCAACCGCTGGAAAGATTTGCTTTCTCTTGACGGTCCGGATTTGCAGGCGAAATACGAAAAAATTCTTGAAACGCTCAAATCCAAAGACGGTCTGATTGGCGCAATCTTTACCGAAGCGCAGAACAAGATTCAAAAGCCCGCCATGCTTAAAAAGCTCATCAACATGATTGATGAAGAAAACTGGTTCAGCATGGAAGGCGACATCAAGGGTGCTATTTACGAAAGCATTCTTGAAAAGAACGGACAAGATAAAAAGAGCGGTGCAGGGCAGTATTTTACTCCGCGTCCGCTTATTAACGCCATGGTCGATGTTGTGGCTCCGAAAATTACGGAAACCGTTGCAGATCCCGCTTGTGGAACGGGTGGCTTTTTGCTTGCCGCATACGATTACATGAAGCGCCAGAGCAATGATATCGAAAAGTTGAAGTTCTTGCAGACAAAGGCTCTTAGCGGTAATGACATCACGCCTTTGGTGGTGACCTTGGCGAGCATGAACCTTTACTTGCACGATGTCAGCCCGGATACGACTCCTGTCAAGTGCGTCGATTCCTTGGAACACGAACCTGAACATTTGGTGGATGTCATTTTGGCGAATCCGCCTTTCGGAACGCGTCCGGCAGGTAGCGTGGATATTACCACCATGCGCACCGATTTGATTGTCACGACGACCAACAACCAGCTGAACTTTTTGCAACACATGATGCTAATGCTCAAGGATGGCGGCCGTGCGGGCGTGGTGTTGCCGGATAACGTTCTCTTTGCGGATGGTGCGGGTGAAACGCTTCGCAAAAAACTTTTGACCGAGTTCAACCTCCACACAATTCTCAGGCTCCCCACGGGAATTTTCTATGCGAACGGCGTGAAGGCAAATGTGCTTTTCTTTGTCAAGGGAAGCCCCACCAAGGAAACTTGGTTCTATGATTACCGTACAGGCATCAAACACACGCTTGCGACAAGACCTCTGAAACGCAGCGATCTTGATGATTTTGTGAATTGCTACAATGCAAAGAACATCGCTAAACGCAAAGAAACTTGGAGCGAAGAAAACCCGACTGGGCGTTGGCGCAAGTATGATGTCAAGGAACTCCTGGCCCGCGACAAGACGAGCCTCGACATAACTTGGATTAAGGACAAGGACGATATCGAAGACGTAACGCTTGCCGACCTTTTGGCAAACATCAAGGACGAAGCGAAGGAAATTGCGGCCCACTCTGAAAAACTCGCCAAGATGCTCAAGGGAATCGACGGATGATTCTTTTGATGTTTCTTGACATTTCTTGAGAAAATGAGTATATTTTTAACAGCGAACCCCGGAAGCCTCTTAACAATGCTCAAATGTCCGGGGTGTTTTTGTATCCAGAGGTGAAATGAAGTACTTAAAGCCGTCATTATCTTATGAACAGCAAGCCGATAGATTAATAGAAAGGGGGCTTGTTGCAGAGAAGGCGTCTTTAGTTGATATTTTATCCAATATCAGTTATTATCATTTTAGTGCTTACTTGTTCCCGTTCAAGCAAGATAATTCTGATTGTCTAAAGCCAGGAACGTCGTTGGACCAGATTTATCGCCGTTATCGTTTTGACCGTCGTTTGAGATGTCTGATTATGGACGCACTGGAACGTGTTGAAACGGCGCTCAAGGCAAAAGTGGTAACCGTCTTTACGCAAAAGTACGGTCCCTTCGGTTATTTGGATAAGGCCAATTACAATAACTTTTGTGATGCTGATTTTCAGAAATTGATGGCGACAATTGATGCGGAGGTAAATCGGCATATCAAAAGTAAAGAGCAGTTTGTTACCCATTATTTGGATAAGTACGACGAACCAAATTTGCCTTTTTGGATGGTCGCTGAGTTGCTGACATTTGGGAACATCTTGACGATATATCGTAAAATGCATCGCCCAATACAACAGGAAATTGCATCTGAATTTGGAGTGCCCGTTGTTATTATGGAATCTTGGTTGTTGACCTTGAATCACGTTCGTAATATCTGTGCGCACCATGCTAGATTATGGAATCGTCGTCTTGGCATTCGCCCGCAAATTCCAACAGTGAAAAAGCATCCGGAATGGGCGAAAATTTCAAACGACAAGCCATTTGTTGTTTTGATGATATTGAGCCAGATGCTAAAGAAGTGCGCTCCGAAAACAGAATGGCGAACACGCATAGAAACGCTGATGGCTGAATATTCGGATTTGCCGTTTGAATGCATAGGTTTTCTTGCCGATTGGAAAACTCACAATTTATGGAAATGTTGATTTATTGTTATTATCAAGAATAAGAATGAACACGAAACTCCTGAAGCAAAAAATCCTTGACCTCGCCATTCGCGGAAAGCTCACGCAACAACTCAAAAGCGACGGCAATACCGCCGACCTGTTGAAAGAAATTTCCTCTGCATGTCATCCTGAGCGGAGCGCCAAGGGCGCGAAGTCGAAGGATCTCAAGCAAATTATCCCCCTCGACAAAAGCGAAGCCCCTTTCGAAGTTCCTGCAAATTGGGAATGGGTGAGACTGGGGGATGTGGCTAGTGATTTTCAATATGGCTCTGCAGAAAAGTCCCAAGTCGAAGGAAAGGTTGCTGTTCTTAGAATGGGGAATATAAATAGGCAAGGACAAATTGATTATGGTGATTTAGTTTATACATCTAATGATGCTGAAATTGCTAAATATCTTTTAAATAAAAATGATGTTTTGTTCAATCGAACAAATAGTCCTGAATGGGTTGGAAAAACCGCCATTTACAAGGGTGAAATTCCTGCAATTTATGCAGGATATATAATTAGAATAAGACCTCATTTTAATTCTGATTATCTGAATTATTTAATGTGTAGTGATTATGAACGTAATTGGTCAAAAGAGGTGAAAACCGATGGCGTCCATCAATCAAATATTAATGCTCAAAAATTGATTGCTTTTGCTATCCCCCTCCCTCCGTTAGCAGAACAGCAGCGTATTGTCGCAAAAATTGAAGAAGCCTTCGCTGAAATCGATGCCATCGAAAAGAACAAGGAACTCCTCAAAACCCATATCAAGCAAACCCGCCAAAAAATCCTTGACCTCGCCATCCACGGCAAACTCGTCCCCCAAAACAAATCCGACGAACCCGCCAGCGTTTTGTTAGAACGAATAACACGTGATAACCCCCATTATGAGAAGTTGACCGATGTTCCCTTTGAAATCCCTGATTCTTGGGAATGGGTAAAGTTAGGGTATTTAGGTAATACCAATATAGGACTTACGTATCATCCCAACGAAATTGTTGACAACGGAATTCCTGTTTTGCGTTCAAATAATATAGTAGCAGGAAAATTAGATTTAAGCAATCTGGTATGTGTTAATTCAAAGATTCTTGACAATCAATTGCTAAATACAGGCGATATATTAATTTGTGCACGAAACGGAAGCCAATCCCTAGTCGGAAAATGCGCAATAGTTGATAACTCGGCAAAGCATTTTTCTTTCGGTGCTTTTATGGCTGTTTTTCGTAGTGAATATAATCCTTTTATATATCACTATTTAAATTCAGAATACTTTAGAGATTACATGTTTGAGGCAAATTCTACTCAAATATGTCAACTAACACAAAATATGTTGAAGAATGCGTTAATCCCATTTCCGCCATTGGCAGAGCAGAAAAGAATCGTGGATAGGATTGAAGAAATCTTTAAGTCGTTAGACGAGATTTCTCTCCATTTGGCCTAATGTAGAAAACAGTTCCTCTATCTTTGCAACAATTCGAGATTGCTCAGCAAGCGGAGGGAGTGGAACCACGAGAGATAACAAATCATTGGCCGACAAGGATGTTATCCCCACACCACGTCCATTTAAGTTTCCCTTTTCTTTATTATACCTAATGACGTATAGATAAAAAACATTGCTCAAAGAAACAGATTTCGGGCGAAGTCTTGAAATATGATTTTGAAAACAAATGTCGTAATCAAAATTCCAAATAGCGGCACGCCCTACATCTCCTCCGTTGCAAAGAAGTAGATCACCTTTTTTGGCGGTACACTTATCCAACTCATCCTCTGTAAAATACATGGACCGTACTTCAGACAAGTCAAATTCGCACCAATATAAATTTGAAGTGGTGATATAATTTCTCTGTATTCCTGTTGAATTTGCCTTTTTTAGCGCTTTGCCAGTTGTGTGAAAAAACAAATTTCCTAGCTTGCACCACACCCAATTTTGGGGTATTTCAAAAGGTTCGTCCTCTATCTTCTCATAATGGGGGTTATGCCTTCAAAATTATTTTCAATGAAATCAACAAACATCTTGACAAATTTTTCAAATAGTGTATATTTGTGCAGTAGTCCGTTTTTTTTATAGCATGTAAACGGAGTGAGGTAGTATATGAGCAAGCAGAATGTGTCGACTTTTACCGCATCAAAATCAGCCGGCAAAAACGATTTCTCCCTGATAGACGAAAATTTCCTGAAATCCAGAATCTACACGATTCGTGGTCTCAAGGTGATGTTGGATTCCGACTTGGCGGAAATTTATGGGTATGACAAAAAGGTTTTTAACCAGCAGGTCAAAAATAATATTGAAAAGTTTGACGATGATTTTCGGTTTCAGCTTGATCGCAATGAACTTGCAAATCTTATATCCCTGCATCCGACATCAGACTTGAAGTCAAAATTTTTGACTTCAAGTTGGGGCGGCTTGCGAAAAATGCCATTTGCCTTTACCGAACAGGGTATTTATATGCTCATGACGGTCCTCAAAGGGGAACAGGCTATAGCTCAAAGCAAGGCTCTGATTCGCCTTTTCAAGCAGATGAAGGACTACATTGTTTCCGAGAACATGCAGTTGCTCAACGTGGGCAATAGTCTGCAAATTTCCTCTTATATGGTTCAAAATACAAGGGAAATTGCAAAAATTCGTGGAGAACTTGCCGAAACCCGCACGGATGTTTTTGCAATGAAGTCTGATTTGCAGAAGGTAATGGAAAACTTCATTGATCCTTCGATGTTTAAGCACTTCTTGATTTTGAACGGACAGAAACTTGAAGCCGATGTTGCGTATGCGCAAATTTATGGTATGGCAAAGAAGTCGGTGGTCATTATCGACAATTATGTGGATGTCAAGACTTTAGATTTACTGCGGAATGTCGCCAAGGGTATTGTCATTACGATTTTCAGTGATCAATATGGAAGAACCCGGTTGACCGAGAACATGTTGGCTGATTTTAGGGTCGCGCGCCAAGATGTTGTGCTTGAAGATCCGAAAACAGCCGGAAATATATTTCATGACCGCTATATACTGCTTGATTTTGGTTCAAAGAACGAGAAAATATTCCACTGCGGAGCATCTTCCAAAGATGCCGGGAACAAGATTACGTCTATTGTCCAGTTGGATGATGTTTCGATTTACCATGCCGTGTTTGAGAACTTGTTATGAACTGCTTCGTTTTCTACCTTGCAGAAAGACCTTCGTTTTACCAGTATCTGGAAGGGCAGAACCTTGCTGTCAATACGATGGATTCGTATTGCTGGACAGCGGACTTCTTCAAGTCGCATTTCGGACGGTTCGGTCGTAAGTCGCTGGCTGATTATAAGAGTTTTCTTTTAGAAAATTACAAACCCAAAACTGTTAATTTGCGAATTCAGGGCATCAACAAGTATTTGGATTTTGCAGGCAAATCGAAGTTACGGATCAAGAATGTCAAGGTTCAGCAAAAAAGTTTTCTGGAAAATGTCATTAGCGATGCCGATTACAAATTTTTGAAAACTAGTCTATTGCAAGATGGTCAAATCAAGTGGTATTTTGTAGTGTGGTTTCTTTCGGCGACGGGCGCCCGCGTAGGGGAGCTTGTGAAACTCAAAGTGGAACATGTCGAGTGCGGATTTTTTGACATCTACGGAAAAGGTGGAAAGTTGCGTCGGCTCTACATTCCTGAGACTTTGCAAAAAGAAGCTTTGAAATGGCTTGCGAAGGATGGACGGTCGAGTGGATACCTTTTCTTGAATCGTTTTGGCAAGCAAATTACCCCGCGGGGAATTGCCTCGCAACTGAAAACGTTCGCAAAGAAATATGGCCTAGACGAAGCCGTTGTTTATCCCCATTCGTTCCGTCACCGGTTTGCCAAGAATTTCTTGGAGAAACGGAATGACATCGCTCTGCTTGCTGATCTCATGGGGCACGAACATATCGAAACTACACGTATATATTTGCGCCAGACTGCAAGTGAACAACGTGAAGTTGTGAATAAGGTGGTGACGTGGTAAATTTATACAAACTAAAAAGTCCGCGTTTCCTAGCGGACTTTTTGTACAAATTTCCTAACCCCTAAAACTAAACCCTTAATACCTATAAACTAAAATGCCTGATAAATCTTGAAAATCGCGAGAATTTTACCGATAATGGCTGGAATTCCCGGACACAAGAAGCAGAGGATGACTCTCGTCACTCGGTTCTTCCACCAGCGCCTGACCTGCCAGATGTCGTCTGTAAGCGTTTCCATTTCAGATACGCGCGGTGGTCGTACGTAAACCTGCGTCAGGGCTGTAAAGAATCCAACCCCGATAAGCGGTGTAAGCCCCGTAAACGGAGCCATGACCAGCGCCACAAGTACGGTCAACGGATGGCCGCCTGCGATGATTGCACCGAGCATGGCGCCACCGCCAGTCAGCATGGCCCACTGCAGGCTCAGCTGTCCGGCCTTCTCGATTCCAGCAAAATAGCCGACAAGCACGATGCTTGCAATAATCGCAAGAGTGATGGTCCAACCGATAATCTTCCAGATGGCCGTTCCCTTCGGGATGACGGAAATCGATTCTTCGCTTGGGAGTTCCTTGTTTTCTTCGATGATGCCTGCGATGCCGCGCATGTGACCTGCGCCCACGACTGCGACGACCTTGTCGCCCGGAGCGTTCTTGATCTTGCTCGCGAGGAACTGGTCGCGTTCATCGATGAGCACCTGTTTCACTTCGGGGAATGTCTTTCCGAACTCCTGCATCATGGAGTTGAGGGCGTCCTTCTCCTTGATTTTCTGGAGCTCTTCTTCGCTAATCTCGGTTTTGTCGAAAATGCTTGCGAAAAGCCCGCCGAGCAAGCTGAACTTGCGGTACCACGGAGTGCAGGCCCAGGTGCGCTTGAGCGTAATCTTGATGTCGCGGTCCGCGAGCACAATGGGGATGTTCTTCTCGTTTGCAACGTCAACCGCCTCCTTCAGTTCGGAGCCCGGCTTGACTCCTGTTTGTGCGCCCATGCGTTTCTGGTATGAACCGAGCACGAGGTTTGCAATGAGGGTGGCGAGCTGTTTTTTACGAATCACGTCTCTCAGGTCTGTATTCTTCCAGCGGTTCGGGTCCTGGATGGACTTGAGCCTGCCTTCGTCGAGTTCCACGCAAACTGTATCCGGGTTTTCCGTTTCAATCGTTTCGTGGACTAAATCTTTGGAAATCTGTGAAATGTGTGCTGTACCGACAAGGACGATCTCCCTGTTATCCTTGGTGTGGATACGGTAAATGTCGGACTTTTCGCCCGTTACAGGTTCCTTGGTTTCTACAGACTGAGAATTGGTTTCGTTCATATGGTAGACGTAATGTAGAAAAAGATGGGGCTTTTTTTCGAAAAGTGGTTGATTTGGGCACTTTTTGTGGCAAAAACGGAAAAAAGTTAGAATGACATATTTAATAAATAAGTGTATATTTTGGTAGGATTTTTTTCGGAGGAGTACCCCATGAAAAAATTATTGCTTATTTTGTCTACAATTGGTTTGGTCCTTATGGGTTGCGCAGGCACGCCGAAGGACGATGGCGAGGGCTTGGATAACGCACTCGTGTCTTTCACCTCTAGCATCCAGAGCTCCCGTTGGCAAGAAGCCTTGAGCTATGTGACTCCGGACGAAGCTCGCCAGATTGGTACGTCTGATGGCTATGAATTTTTGCCGGAATACCAGACTGCCGCAAGCCGTCTCCCGCTTTCTACGCTCCGCAAGGCTAACCTCTCGCTCGATGGCGATGGCCGTCTCGTGGGTATCAAGGCTGTCATGGACGAAACCAACGAACGCTACAAGGTTTCCGAAGACCAGGCTAAGGTCGGCACGAACTTGAAGCAGATGGAAGACGACCGCATCAAGCGCCGCCTCGAAGAAGGTCAGAAGATTCTCCAGGAAGAAGAAGCTACTGCCCATCAGGAACAGCAGGTCGAAGTTCTCACCAACCGCCTTACCGACGACGAAAAGCGCAAGTATGGCAGCACCGGTGAACTCCTCGCTCCGGAATCCACTCGCGAAGATGGCACTGCTGAAGAATCCTACAACGGCGAATACAGATAATCAGTCGTTTTTAGCTCAATCTTTTTGTAGATTTTCCCTCGACGGTTAGTCGGGGGATTTTTTTTAGGAGTGTCCCATGAAAGGATTTTTTGCTCTATTGGCCTTGCTCATGACCCTAGCCCTTGTGGCTTGCGGTTCGGACTGGAGTGTAGGTCCTGATGACGGTGGGGCCTCTTTCAACAGGCGCTTCCACTATTATTATGAGGTGGACTGCCGTTACGATGCCTTTGGCCAGCCCTATGACTGCTCGGACACCTATTCTATGTCGCCTTCCATGGTCGTTGACTTGCGGGTGACCCGCGATGGCTATGCCACCCTTTGCGTCGATGATAATTGCTCTTACTATGACCCGCGCGACTACGATGTCGGTTATAATCATGGGACGCGCTATTATGATTTTGAGGGGTATGATACCCGCATGGTTATCTATGCCGACGGCTCCGAACTCGTTTACATCGACACCTACAAAGGCGATGCATACTATTATTACTACGATAACCCGGACTATTACGACGATTACTATTGATTTCACTGGGGAGATTTTCTATCTTTAGCCCCACTCATGAGTAATTCGGAAAATTTTGTTATCGCCCTTGATGGGGGCTCTGGCACAGGCAAGAGTACCACTGCAAAGATTATTGCAAAGAAATTGGGCATTACCTACCTCGACACAGGTGCGATGTACCGCGCCGTGACGCTTGCCGCCCTCGATGCGGGTCTTGCTGCTGAAGAAGGTCCGGCTATGGACGAATTGCTCTCTAACCTCACGCTCGGGTTCGATTCCGAAAACCACATCCTCATTAACGGTGTCTGCCGCGAATCTGAAATCCGTGGCATGCGCGTATCGAGCAACGTGAGCATCTACTGCGCCCTCCCGTCGGTCCGCGCCGCAATGACCAAGCAGCAGCGTGAAATCGGCAAGAAGCAGAGTTGCATTCTGGATGGCCGCGACATCGGAACCGTCGTATTCCCCGATGCGAAGTACAAGTTTTTCATGGTGACGGACGTGAAGGTCCGCGCCGAACGCCGCTACAAGGAACTCCTTGAAAAAGGCGAAAAAGTTACCCTCGAAGAAGTCCTCAACAATCTGGTCGAACGCGACCGTCTGGACTCCTCTCGTGCGACCGCCCCGTTGAAGAAGGCGGACGATGCTATTGAAATTGACACTACACACATCTCAATCGAACAACAGGTTCAAAAGATTCTTGACTACGTAGGTGTAGTGGCGTAGCCTGAATCCTTTAAACCACAACCCAATTAACTAATATGTCTCAAAATCTCAAATTCGGAACTCAAGAAGATCTCGAAGAAATTCTCGCCGCCCAGGGTGAATGCTCCCCGGACTTCCGCAAGGCCAACGCTGACGTCTATGCCGGCATGGGCTGCCTCGAACAGGGCAAGCTCGTCACGGGTAAGATCAGCCAGGTGAACGACCAGGAAGTTCTCGTCGACGTGAACTACAAGTCCGAAGGCGTTATTGATCGCGCCGAATTCAAGGATACTGATTCTCTCGAACTCGGTTCCGAAATCGAAGTGTTCGTCGAAAAGCTCGAAGACGAAGACGGTCGCCTCATCCTCTCCAAGCAGAAGGCTGACTTCGTTCGCGTGTGGGATCGCATCCACGCTGCATTCGAAAACAACGAAGTCGTACGCGGCACTCTCACGAAGCGCATCAAGGGCGGCGTTGTCGTCGACCTCTTTGGTATCGATGCCTTCCTCCCGGGCTCTCAGATCGACCTCCGTCAGATTCCGGACATCAACGCTCTTATCGGCCAGGAATTCGACCTCAAGGTTATCAAGGTCAACAAGGCTCGTCGCAACATCGTCGTTTCTCGCCGTGTTGTTCTCGAAGAAGAACGCAACAAGCAGCGTGGCGACGTTCTCGAAACTCTCGAGAAGAACCAGGTCCGCAAGGGTATCGTCAAGAACATCACCGACTTTGGTGCATTCATCGACCTTGGCGGCGTAGATGGCCTCCTCCACATCACCGACATGAGCTACAAGCGCATCAACCACCCGTCCGAAATGCTCCAGCTCGGTCAGGAAGTCGAAGTCATGGTTCTCGACTTCAACGACAAGAAGGAACGCATCTCTCTCGGCATGAAGCAGCTTAAGCCGCATCCGTGGAAGGATATCGCTGAACGTTATCCGGAAGGCGCTATCGTCAAGGGTAAGGTTGTTTCCATCACTGATTACGGTGCATTCGTCGAACTCGACAGCGGTGTTGAAGGTCTCATCCACGTTTCTGAAATGTCCTGGACCCAGCACGTCAAGCACCCGTCCAAAATCCTCACCGTTGGTCAGGAAGTCGAAGCTGTTGTTCTCAAGGTTGAAGAAGATGCAGAACGTATCTCTCTCGGCATGAAGCAGCTCGAATCTGATCCGTGGGATTCTATCGAAACTGAACTTCCGCCGGGCGCACGCGTCGTCGGTGAAATCCGCAACATCGCTTCCTTCGGCGCATTCGTCGAAATCAAGGAAGGTGTTGATGGCCTCATCCACGTCTCTGACATGTCCTGGACCAAGAAGATCACCCACCCGAACGAAATGGTCAAGAAGGGTGACAAGGTTGAATGCGTCGTTCTCGCCGTCGATAAGGAAAAACGCCGCATTTCTCTCTCCATGAAGCACCTCACCGAAGACCCGTGGGATTCTATCGATTCCACCTACCCGGTTGACTCCGAAGTCAAGGGCAAGATCGTTCGCATGCTCGACCGCGGCGTCGTGGTTGAACTCGCTGACGGTATCGAAGGCTTCATCCCGGTCTCCAAGCTCACCGCTGAATACATCAAGGTTCCGGCCGATGCATTCAAGGTTGGCGACGAAGTTCCGGCTGTCGTGACCGAAATCGATCAGAACAACCGCAAGATCTATCTCTCCGTTGTTGACTACTTCAAGAACCGTGAATCCGCTGAACTCAAGGCTTGGATGGACTCCCACAAGCCGGGCGAAAACGGCACCACGATTGGCGAAGCTGTTGCTCCGAAGAAGAAGGCTTCCAAGAAGAAGGCTGAAAAGTCCGAAGAAGCTGAAGCTTAATTTGGTTTCAAACTAAAGCTTAAAGGAATCCCGCAGGCAACTGTGGGATTTCTTTTATGACCGCTCGGCTCTATAGCAGTATAGAACATCCGTCTTCGCCTCGCTCTCGCCATCACGACTCGTTTTTTACGAGTCGCTTATGGCTCACGGATGCTCGCTTTACTTGTCTCCATGGAATTCCCGATAAATTTTATATTATTGCAATATGGAACTTCGCGAATCCCGCATCACAAAACGCATCGCCTGGATTGACATTTGCAAGGCTCTCGCCATTAGCTTAGTCGCACTCGGCCACATGCAATCTATTTACCTTGTCAATGAAACTATTTTCGCTTTTGCCATGCCCGCGTTCTTTTTCCTCTCCGGCTACACTTTTGAACGCTCGGCGAACGCTCCATTCCTAGAACTCCTCCGAAAAAAGTTCCACAGCCTAGTCATTCCGTATTTTGGATTTTCTGCGATTCTTTTTGCGTTCTGGTTCTTGGTGCGCCGCAATTTTGGCCTGTCGTACGAGACCCATGCGACTGTCACTGACGTCTTGATGCAGATCCTGTGCGGGACGAACAGCACGTTCTTTGTGACTCCTCTTTGGTTTTTGACTTGCCTTTTTGTGGTAGAAATCCTCTTTTGGTGCTTGCTCCGCATTCGGAAAAAGTTCCTGAGGGTGACCATAATTGCTTTGCTTTTTATTCCGGGACTTATTTACTGGACTTATATGGATATGTTGCAGTTGCCGCATGTTTTCTGGAATTTTGATCAGGCGAGTTTCTTTCTTTCGTGTCTAGCCATTGGTTTTGTCGCATCGAAGAGGAATTTAGTTGAAAAATTACTTTGTTCTTTAAAACGTAATTTATTTGTGGTTTTAGTTTCGGTAATTGTATTTGCGCTAGTATTTGCCGTCCGTGAAAAAACAACGTCTCCTTTGCTTTTTGTGTCGATGCAGGCAATGATGACTTTTTCTAGCTTGCTCGCTTTTGTTGCGATTTGCAAATCCATTCGCGAAAGAGCTGTCCTGAATTTTATCGGGCAGAATACGATTACGATTTTGGCGTTGCATATCATGGTACAGAGCATCTTGCGTGGCGTGCTATTCAAGGTTTTCCATGTGGCGCCTGAATGGATTGAAACCTCGCTAATCGTGAGCGTTGTGTTGACTCTCGTGACGATTGCGGCTCTCGTTCCCGTCATTCTGCTGATTAATAGATTTACCCCCTGGCTCGCCGGGAAAAGGCTTAGTGCTCTCAAATGACATCGTTGCGATACTAGAAACTAATAACTATTAACTAGTAACTAAATTTTAAATTGCTATTTTAATGGCTATGAATCTCGCTGGAAAGAAAATCCTTCTTGGAGTCTCGGGCGGAATTGCCGCCTACAAGTCTTGTGAACTCTTGCGCCTGTTGCAAAAGAAAGGCGCCGAAGTGCGCGTCTGCATGACCGAAGCCGCTACACAGTTCGTGGCCCCGCTTACGTTTGCAAGCCTCTCCAAGTGCCCGGTTTACCTGAAAAATGGCGCCGTTGAAGCGCGCCCGTTCCAGCATATCGATTTCCCGCGTTGGGCCGACCTTTATCTCGTCGTTCCGGCGACCGCGAATGTCATCGGAAAATTTGTCTATGGCATTGCTGATGACCCAGTGAGCCTTTGCTTTATGAGCTGCACGGGTCCGCGTTTTATTGCCCCCGCAATGAATGTCGCGATGTTCAATTCCCCGGCGGTCAAGCGCAACCTCGAAACGCTCCGCAGTTTTGAAAATACGTTCGTGATGGACAGCCCGGCGGGCGAACTCGCCTGTGGCGAAGTTGGCAAAGGTCGCCTCCTCGACCCTGCGGAAATCGTGGAATATTTGGAAGCTAGTAGTGTCATCCTGAGCGAAGTGCCGCGCGCGAAGTCGAAGGATCTTCAAGCTCTTCCTGCTGAAAATGAAGTGGATCCGACGCTTCCCGGTTACGGCAAGAAGGTCCTCATCACGGCTGGTCGCACCGAAGAAGCGATTGACCCGGTGCGTTACATTAGCAACCGCAGCAGCGGAAAGACTGCTGTTGCCATTGCCGCGACGTTCCTGGCGAACGGCTTTGATGTGAGCGTTGTCGCTGGCCCGATGGAAGCTGAATTTCCGGGTGCCGTCCACGTGACAAAAATCAAGAGCGCTTGCGACATGCATAAGGCTGTTCTTGAACAGATGAAGAATGCCGATGTGCTCGTGCATTGCGCCGCCGTGGCCGATTATCGCCCGAAGGTGGCCGCTACAGAAAAAATCAAGGATAGCCGTAGTCAGCTCGTTTTGGAACTTGAACCGAATCCGAACATCTTGCGTGACAGCGTCGCGCAAAAGCGTGCGGACCAGGTCATTGTCGGTTTTGCGCTTGAAACGGACCACTTCAAGGAACATGCGGCCGAGAAGCTCAAGAAGAGCGGCGCCGATGCGCTACTCCTCAATGCCCCTGTGGCTGCGAACAGCGGTTTTGGTTTTGACGAAGTCCGTTACACGTTAATCCGCGCGAACTCTCGCAATGCACAAAATGCGGCTGAGGTTGAAATTCCCGAGATGAAGATGGGTTCTAAAATCGATCTCGCACAAGAAATTGTAGATTTTAGCCTTGATCAGTTAAAGAACGCTTAGAGGAACGGTATGCCCGAAGAATTTGATTTTAGCGAACTTCGCAAATATCTGCAAGGCCAAATGGACATGGGCGAGGAGGACTTGCTCCTCGATGAACCGTGGACGTTGACTCGCAAAAAGTCCGCCGTTCCTGCAGGGGCTCCGCGCCCGGCAAATCCGATGCCGCAAATGCGCCCGGCGAATCCGGCGCCATTCCCGCAGCATTCGGCTCCCGCGAATCCTGCTCCGATTCCGCAGCAGTCGCCGTTCCCTTCAAACCCCGCACCGTTTGCAAATCAGGCGCAGCCCGCTTTTCAGCAGTCTGCATTTGGCGCTCCCGCGCCATCCGCGCCGGCTCCGCGTCCGGCCCCGGCGCCAAAGCTCGATGCAGGCCTCACCATTGCCCCGCGCGCCGTCAAGAAAACGACTGCCGCGTACGAACTCGCCGATTCCATCGGCGCCTTCTACGATGCTCTCAAGACCGACGCGCTTTACGCGCGTGCCGCGAACGTTGTTCGCTACGAAGGCCCGGAACACCCGCGCCTTCTGATTCTCCTTGCCGCCCCGAAGCCCGGTGAACCGGCCGGCGCCTTTTTCCAGTCTCCGACTGGCGAGATGCTTGTGCGTTTGTTCGGAAGCCTCGGTTACGCCCCGGATTCACTTGGCGTTACGTATTTCTACAAGGATGCTCCGCGAGCACTATCTCCGATCCTGCTCGCCTCGCTCCGTCGAATGCTAACAAAGGAACTTTCCTTTATTGCACCTGAAATCATGATTACCTTTAGCGAGCCGCTTTTCTATGACGTGTTCAGCAAGGGTAAGAACTTCAACGAACTCGCCGGTACGGCGCTTGATTTCAACGGCACAAAGACGGTTTCGCTAGTCGATGCTTACGCGATGACGACGGACAAGCAACTTAAATGGCTTACGTGGAAGGTACATATTCCGCGTAGCGGCCTTTTCACCGCCGCTAAGTAAAACATTGTCATGCCCGCCGCCGCGCGGGCATCTCCATTTTATGCCCTTTTCGCCTTATTCTTGGCGTCTCTCCAAAAACCATTGTAAACTATTATTGTATATTTAAATCGGTATAGTTATGTCTGAAGAAAATAATTCCAAGTCGTTTGAAGGTCGTCAAATGCCCGCCGATGTTGAGGCGGAGCGCTGCCTGTTGGGCGGTATTTTGCGTGATCCCGAAGTGATGGGTACCGCAGTTATGGCCATCAGTGACGATGACTTTTTCTACATGGAACGTCATCAGTTGATTTGGAACGCACTTTGCAGTTTGAACAAGGCGGTGACCCCCATCGATCCCGTGACGCTTTCGGCGGAACTTACGAAGATGGGCAAGCTCGACATTGTCGGTGGCCGTGAATACATCTTTGAATTGATGGAATCTGTTGCGTCGTCGGCGAATGTTCCGTGGCAGTTGGAACACCTCCGCAGCAAGGCGGTGCTTCGCAAGCTCATCCGCACGTCATCCGATATTATCCGCCAGGCGATGGACCCGGCATCTACTCCGGACAATGTGCTGCAAGATGCCGAACGCGATATCTTTGCGATTGCCGATAACCAGGTGCGCAACACCTTAAAGTCTATCGACAACTTTGTGGCTCCTCTTCTGGAACGCATCAACAACCGCAGGGAAGGCGGCATTACGGGCGTGCCTACGGGCATTACGGAACTGGACGAACTCACAAACGGTCTCCAGAATTCCGACTTGATTATTCTCGCAGCCCGTCCGGGTGTCGGTAAGACGTCTTTCGCTATGACGGTTGCCGCAAACGCCGCTATTCGTTACGGCAAGAACGTCGCCTTCTTCAGCTTGGAAATGGACGGCATTCAGCTTGCCCAACGTCTGCTCTGCTCGCAGGCGCAGGTCGACCAGAGTAGGCTCCGCAACGGTAAGCTCAACTCTGACGAAATCAAGAAGATTATCGCCGCCGTGACTCCGATTAACCAGGCTCCGCTGTTTGTCGATGACAACGCCGACCTCGGCATCATGGAACTCATGAGCAAGGCGCGCCAGCTCAAGCACAAGGGCCACCTTGACCTCCTCATCATCGACTACTTGCAGTTGATGAAGACCGGCAAGGAAGAAAACCGCGCCGTCGCTATCGGTGCAATTTCCCGTGGCCTCAAGATCTTGGCAAAGGAATTGAGCATCCCGGTCATTGCGCTCGCTCAGCTCAGCCGTAAAGTCGAAGAAAAAGGCCGTGAACGTCCGCAGCTTTCGGACTTGCGTGAATCCGGTTCTATCGAACAGGACGCTGACATGGTGTGGTTTGTGGAACGCCCGTTCGTGCAGACGCACAAGGATGAAGACCGCTACAAGGCAACGCTCATTGTGGCTAAGCACCGTAACGGTTCCGTCAAAGATATCGACATGAGCTTCGTGCCGGAATACACGACGTTCTACGATGCGACCGACCAGCAAGGCGTGGAAGGTGACGAAGATTACCAGTATGGTTCTGATGACGAAGGCGGTGGACCGCAGGTTGCCGACTTTGGAAGTTTTTAAGGAAGTGTAATGACGCTGATTTTGAGACCGATAAATTGGATTGGACAAAAGATTGTCGATGCAGTCGCCTCTGTGGGTGAGTGCATTTGCATCCTGTTTATCACGCTCAAGCAGTTCCGCTATGTGCACAAGAATCCGGCGCTGATTGTCAAGGAGATGATCTCCGTAGGCGTCTCCTCGCTCCCGCTCTTGTTCGTGACGTCCATCTTCACGGGCATGGTCGCGACCATCATGGCCGAGTTCGAATTCCACAATCTCGTGTCCGACAAGTTTGTGGGGACCGCCGCTTGCAAGATGGTGCTCATCGAGCTTGGACCGCTCCTTACGGCCATCGTGCTTTCGGGGCGTGTGGGTAGTGCTGTCGCTGCCGAAATCGGTTCCATGAAAGAGAAAGAGGAACTCTCCGCGTACGTGGTGCTTGGGCTCGACCCGTACCGCTACCTCGCGATGCCGAGACTGTTTGCGTTCTTGACGATGATCCCGTGCCTGACAGCCATTTCAAACGCGCTTGCGCTGATTGGTGGCTGGATCGTCTGTGTGCTTGCTTTGGATATCACGACCTACACCTATTCGACCGGTATGCAGTACCTGTTTGATAGTTTGGATTTGTGGGCGGGGATTATCAAGTCGATTGTGTTTGGGACAATCATCTTTGTGCTTGCTTACTACCATGGGACGCATTCCAAGCCGGGTGCGCATGGCGTGGGCCTTGCAACGATGAGCGTCGTTGTTTCTAGCTGTCTTATGATTTTGGTTTCTGACTTTATTCTTGACGCGTTCATGTTCTTCTAGAGGTTTAGCTATGCCGAATGTAAAAATCGATCCGAATGATATTGCGATTCGACTCAAGGGACTTAAGAAGTCCTTTGGCCCTCAGACCGTTCTTGAAGACGTGAACCTCGACATCCGCCGTGGCGAGACGATGGTCATCATCGGTAAGTCCGGCGGTGGCAAGTCCGTGATTCTAAAGCACATGATTGGACTTTTGCAGCCGGATGGCGGCGAAGTGACTGTCGATGGCGTGACTATCAGTACGCCCAAGTTCTTCGATACGCGTACCATCCGTCGCAAGATGGGTATGTTGTTCCAAATGGGCGCCTTGTTCGATTCCATGGACACGGGCGAAAATATTGCCTTTGCCCTCCGTGAACACCATCCCGAACTCTCTGAAGCCGAGATCCAGAACGTGGTGACCGAAAAGCTCCAGATGATCAACCTCGTGCCGTCTTTCCGTACAAAGATGCCTTCCGAACTTTCGGGCGGTATGCGCAAGCGTGTGGCGCTTGCAAGAGCGATTGCCCTGAACCCGGAAATCCTCTTGTACGATGAACCGACGACGGGCCTTGACCCGATTACGAGTGACGTGATTAACGACCTTATTCTCGATATGCAGAGTAAGCTCGGAGTGACCTCTGTCGTGGTGACGCACGACATGGTCAGTGCCTTCAAGGTGGCGGACCGAATCGCCATGCTTTACAATGGGCGCATCATCGAGGTGGGGACCGTCGATGAAATCAAGAATACGAGCAACCCGTATGTGCACCAGTTCATAACGGGCCAGCGCAAAATTTCGGTGGATGGGGAAAATCAGGAATAGATTTTAAAGAGTGGGGAAAATTATGGATAGGAAAAAGATATTACCGTTATTGTTTACTTCTGCAGCGATAATCCTTTGGGCCTGTGGCGAAGGGAGTATCAACTACGTGGAAGACCAGGACGAAATTGTACTGAAGGATCTTAAGGATAAACTAGATACATCGAAAAAGGATTACGATGAAAACGTAAATTCCTTCCTCCAGACTTTTGTGGATTACTGCAATAGTAAAGAAGGCCACAAGGCGGGCTGCGAACTCGAGAAGATTAAGAAAAGCAGTAGCTCCAAAAAAGAAGAAAACAAGAGCTCTTCAAGTAGCAAAACCTCGAATTCTTCTAGTTCGACTTCTGCAAATTCTAGCAGCTCCAAGGGCGGGACAACATCTTCTAGCTCCGTTAAGGGTTCGTCTAGCAGCTCTTCAGCAACGTCTGCATCGTCCAGCAGTGTGTCGTCTAGCTCCAGCAAGCCGTTGCCGGTTTCTGGCAAGTGCATTTTGGATAGGCCCGAAAAGGTCTATATCGGTGATGTGGTGACTTGGAGTTACCTCCCGGATGAAGGTTCCTTGGAAAAGGGCAATTTCGTGTGGGAAGTATCCGACGAAGTCGAAGAGGGCCTTGTCGAAGGGAAACTTTCTGGCAATGGTACGCCTAGCATCAAGGTGAAGTATTCTACCGTTGGACAAAAGTTTGGACCGATTCTCCACTTTGCTGAGAAGAAAATTGATTGTGATGACGATTTCCGCGTCTATCAGGTTGTAGTCGAAGAAAGCTCTTCTTCAGAAGAAGAATCCTCGTCTTCTTCTGAACCGGAATCCTCGTCTTCTTCCAAGGCTGCGGTGAAGGGCTATTGCGCTGTCAGCAAGCGTGTGATTACCGTTGGTGAAACCGTGGAATGGTTCATCGTGGATGCCGAACGCCAAGAACTTGAAGGAAGACATCAATGGATTGGATACGGTGATGGAACGGCTCAATATGTCTCGGGCGAAGAAAAGGGAACTGGTTCGACTAGGGTTGTTGTTCAGTATCTGCAACCTGGTGATAAGGCCCCGCAAGTCACTTGGGATGGCAAGACCGTTACTTGCGAACGTGATGAATTAAACGAAGACGATTTTGACCCGCTCCTCCATGTAGAGGCCTTGCCGGAAAGCTCTTCGTCCGAAGAACCGCCTGAGGAAAGTTCCTCTTCATCGGGTGAAACGGATTCTAGCTCTTCTAGTTATAAGAAGCCTGTTGACTGCGTGTTAGAGCCTGATGACCCTGCGTGCACGTCGTATGACTTCTAAAAAGTTCTATAAAATACAGATTCTTGTATAATTAATTTTACAAACGCTCCGAGCCTCGTGTTCGGGGCGCTTTTTTGTGAATTTCCTCAATAAAAAACGCTTACAGAGTTTGCTTATTGGCGCGATTTAATTTATTTTTCGCCTAAGAGGTTTTTTATGAATAAAAAGTTTTATATCGGAACACTTGCTGTTGGTATTGCCGCAAGTTTTTGGGCTTGCGGAAGTGGCGAAATTATAAAGCCGAATGAATTTGATGCTACGATGGGGTATACCGATGAGAAAGACCCGACTATGGGTATTGACGCTGGTGCATTTAAGGCTTATTGTCCGGAATGTGTTGCTCAGGCAAGCTCGTCCTCTACAGCTCCTAAAACGCAGAAGTCCTCTAGCTCTCGTCAGACTCTCCCGGGCCTTTCGTCTTCGAGCAAGATCGTTATCAATACGTCGTCTTCTGCAGAACCGGGCATTGCATCCTCGTCGTCTCAGTCCGGTCCGGTTTTCCTTTATTCTTCGTCTAGCAGCGCTCCGGTTGTACAGCCGGGTGGTGATGTCGGTACCTGCGCTCCGGAAAAGGATACCTATGAAAGTGGCGAATCCGTAATTTGGAAGTTTGAACGTGGCAGTGCTATTACGGGCCAGGATTACTTGAAGTCCAAGTCCGTATGGACGACCGCCGATGGTACTCCGGCTGCTTCAGCTGTTTTGGAAGGTGTTAAAGGCCGTACCCATACGGTGACGTACGCCACCTCTGGTAAGCACAATGCTTCTGTCCAGATTACCACGGCTACTGGTGCTGTCCATAATGTGACTTGCACACCGGTTCAGGTGAACGGCGCTCCGATTACAGGCTGTAAGTGCGCTGCAGTGGATAAGAATCCGGATATTAGCGTTGGTGGTGCTTGGACTATTGAGGGCTGCTCTTCTACGGGTGCTAATATTGTCGGTTATGAATGGGCTGGCGCTCTTGCCGATCCGACGAATCCTGCGAAGGCTTCTCAGGCATTTACCGCAAAGAACCAGGCTGCGGCTCCGATCGTTAGCGTTTCCAATGACGACAACACCGTTATACAGGTCCCGTGCGACACGGTTGTTTCTGTGGATGCAAACGATCCAGATTACCCCTTGACGTTTGAAGGCTCCAGCATTCCGTCTGCTACGGATGTCTCTATTGATATTCCGCTGAACAAGGAAGCATGCATTCAGGTTTCCTTCAAGTGGGAAGGTGGCTGGACTCCGAATAACATCTCCTTGCTTTGCGATGTTACCGCAGCTCAGAACCAGCCTGGGTTGACGTTGGATATCACTTATGGTGAAACTTCTAAGTCTTATCCGGGCGATTACAACATCAGCAATAGCGGTATTGCTTTGGGTGCTGTGAAGGCTGGCCAGAATACGATGGGTAACGTTTGCGTGACAGCAACGGGTAAAGAAGGTGGCAAGGCCAAGTGCTTCTTCGGTAACTAGTCTAGACCTTAGAATCATCTAGTACAAGAACTTAAAAAGACCTCCCATCTGGGAGGTCTTTTTGTATGCTTCTACGTCATCCTCGAAGTTGTCATCCTGGAGCGTAGCGACGGGAACCATAATTCTCGTCTTGTTTATAAAAAGAAAGCCCGCTTTCGCGGGCTCTAATAACGAATAATCAATAACTTAAAACTAACTACTAATTACTAAGATCTAAGTTCTAAGTTCTAAGTTCTAAGTTCTAAGTTCTATTCTTTCTCGTTCTTGAACTTGGCGAGGAACGTCTTTGTTTCGTTTGCCACGATTCCAGAGAGAAGGATTAGTGCAATGAGGTTCGGGAACGCCATCAGGCCGTTGAAGATGTCTGCGCTAGTCCAGACTGCGCTTACCGTGAGGTACGGTCCAACGAAAATCGCGAAGATGTAGAGCCAACGGTAGGTGAGTATTGCCTTCTTGTCCCTGCGGCCAATTAAGTACTGCAAGCACTTTTCAGAGTAGTAGGCCCATCCGAGAATCGTCGTGAAAGCGAAGAACACGAGAGCCGTGGCAAGGAAGTACGGAGCAATTACTGCGCCGCCCGGGATAATGGAAAGGCCGCGGGAGAATGCTTCCATCGTGATGTTCACGCCTTCGAGTCCGAGCTTTGGATCCCAAGCACCCGAGACCACAATGGCAAGGCCGGTCATCGTACAAATGATAATCGTATCGAAGAACGTGCCTGTCATGCAGACGAGGCCCTGACGTACAGGTTCCTTTGTCTTTGCGGCGGCAGCTGCAATCGGTGCAGAACCGAGACCTGCTTCGTTACTGAAAATGCCGCGTGCGATACCTTTCTGCATGGCGATAAAGATGGAACCGACAACGCCACCAGTGACTGCAGACGGATTAAACGCTGCCTTCACAATCGTTTCGATGGCAGAAGAAATGTGCGAGAAGTTGAGGAGCAAAAGGAGAATGCAGGCAATGATGTAGATGATTGCCATGATGGGAACAATGTACATCGAGACTTTTGCAATGCGCTTGAGACCGCCGATGATGACGGTTGCTGCAAAGATTGTGACGATGAGGCCTGCGATAGCGGTCGTGATGCTCACGGAGTTTCCGCCGATGTTGACAAATTCAGCAGCGTTCGGGGTGAGGCGAGCCATAGCGCTCGTGATGCCGTTGACCTGCGTGATGGTGCCAATGCCGAGGAGGCCTGCAGCCATGCCAAAGATGGCAAAAATCACGGCGAGCCATTTCATGTTCCAGCCAAAGCGTTCCTTGATGCCTGTTTCAATATAATAGAACGGACCTCCGAGAACCTTGCCGTCCTTATCGACTGTGCGGTATTTGACGGCGAGCAAACCTTCGGCGTACTTTGTAGCCATGCCGAGGAATGCGGCGACTTCCATCCAGAAGAGGGCGCCTGGGCCGCCGGTGCCGATAGCGGTTGCCACACCGACGATGTTACCCGTACCGATTGTGGCGGCGAGAGCCGTGCAGAGCGCTCCGAAGCTGGAGACTTCGCCTGCGCCGTCCTTTTCGCTATGCGCCATGAAGCGGAGCGCGTTGTGCAAGTTCATGACCTGCAGACAGCCGAGACGGATGGTGAGGAGGATACCTACAAAGAGGATGATGACAATGAGGGGAACGCCCCAGACGTACCCATCGATAGCATCGAGAATGGAATTGAGTGTTTCCATAAGTTGTCCTTGATGTTAAGGGGTTTTGCCCCAAAAATAGAAACTATATGCTCGTTAGCGTTTGGACATCGGCTTCATAGTCCACGCCATCAATATCGAAACCGTTTGTGGCGAGGAAATCGTGGCGGTATCCTTCGAGGTCGCCGATTTCGGCGAGGTTCTCTTGCGTGACGGTTGCCATGCGTTTGTCCACTTCGGCTTGGACTTTCGGATCCAATTCATAGTCGTCGATGCGGATGAGGTGATTTTCGTCCGTCGGGACTTTGGAACCCGTATAAAGTCTTTCGGTCATCAAGCGTTCCATCTGCTCGATGCAACCTTCGTGATTTCCCATTTCCTTCATGACCTTGAAGAGCACGGAAATGTACATCGGGATGATGGGAATGACGGCGCTAGAGCGCGTGACAAGTCCTTTGTTCACAGAGACATAGGCTTCGCCGTGGAGGTCGTTTTGCAATTCCTTGTGGAGTTCTAGTGCGGTTGCTTCGAGGTGCTTCTTGGCGCCACCGATTGTACCGTCGCGGTAGATGGCATGCGAAAGTTTCGGGCCGATATATGAATAAGCGACGGTCTTCACGCCTTCGGCGAGAACGCCTGCCTCCTTGAGCTTGCGCACCCAAAGAGCCCAGTCTTCACCGCCCATGACTTTAACTGTGTTGGCTGCTTCTTCTGCAGTGGCAGGTTCTGCGCTGATGGTGCTGATTTTACCGCTGAGGCAGTCAATCGTGGCGCCTGTAAATACTTTATCAATAGGCTTCAATACGCTGCGGTAGATGGTTCCGTTGTCTGGATCGACGCGCACGGAGCTTGCGACACTGTATACGAGAAGGTCTACTTTACGGCCCATCTTCTTGAGGGTGTCGATAACGTTTTGGCGCATTTCGTGCGAGAAGGCGTCTCCATTGAACGTCACGGCATCTAGGCCCGCTTCTTTTGCGAATTTGTCGAAAGCCATGTTGTTGTACCAGCCCGGCGTACCCGTCTTTTCGCGGGATTCGCCGATTCCGCCGTCAGAGCCTTCCTTTTCAAAAGAAACTCCAATCGTTGCCGCCTTGTAGCCAAATGCGGCTGTGATGCGGCTTGCAAGCCCGTATCCGGTCGAGCAACCGAGGACGAGAACCGTCTTTGGTGCATCGGCTGGAATGCTGCGTGTGGTGAACTTCTTTTCGATAAATTCAATCTGGTGCTTGACATCTTGAGCGCAACCCTTTGGGTGGGCGTTAATGCACATGTTGCTACGGATGAGCGGTTTGATAATCATAATGACTCCTATTTTTTGACGCCCGCAACTTAGCAATTAAAAGGCTCTAGCTTTGGCCTGTATATAGGAATCGTATCTCCAAAACGTATTTCTGTAGTATTTCTGAAATGTATTTGAAAGTTTTGTACGGAATTGCTTGTAGAAGGTGTTCCAATATGTACCTTGAAGTCGGTTCCCTATTAAGTTTTGTACAATGGAATTTGCTAATTTTTGTCATAAAATAAAATATGGATTTAAAGAGGAATCTATGACTGAAAAAAGTCCTGTCCGTGTACGCTTTGCTCCGAGCCCCACGGGTTATTTGCATGTCGGTGGCGCACGTACGGCAATCTACAACTACTTCTTTGCAAAACACATGGGTGGCACGTTCTACCTGCGCATCGAAGATACTGACCGTAAGCGCTATAACGAAACCGCTCTCCACGACTTGATGCGCGACCTCAAGTGGCTTGGCCTCCAGTGGGATGAAGGTCCGGGTTGCGAAGGCGACTGCGGTCCGTACTTCCAGAGCGAACGCCTGGACATCTACCATCGCGAAATCAAGAAGCTCTTGGATGCCGGTTGCGCTTACTATTGCTTCTGCACCGAAGAACGTCTGCAGGAAGTCCGCGCTGAACAAGAAAAGTCTCACGTGCCGGTCACTGGTTACGACCGCCACTGCCGCAACATCAGCCGCGAAGAAGCCGAAGCCCGCATTGCCGCTGGCGAAAAGGCTGTCATCCGCTTCAAGGTCCCGGAAACGGGCGTTACGGAATTCGATGACATGATCCGTGGCCATATCAGTTACCAGAACGAACTTTTGGATGACCTCGTGCTCATCAAGCGCGACGGCTATCCGACTTATCACTTCGCAAGCGTTGTCGATGACCACTACATGGGTACGACGCATGTGCTCCGCGGTGACGAATGGATCAGCTCCACGCCGAAGCACGAACTCTTGTACAAGGCCTTTGGCTGGCAACCGCCTGTGTGGTGCCACCTGCCGGTGATTCTCGACAAGAACGGCGGTAAGCTTTCCAAGCGCAAGGGTGCTGCTTCTGTCGGTGACTTCCGCGACCTCGGCTACTTGCCGGAAACGCTTGTGAACTACCTCGCACTCCTCGGCTGGAACCCGGGCGACGACCGCGAAGTGATGAGCGTCAAGGAAATGATTGACTGCTTCACGCTCGAACGCATCAACCCGAAGTCCGCAAGCTTCGACGAAAAGAAGCTCCAGTGGATGAACGGCCAGCACATCCACATGTGCGATGATGCATTCCTCAAGGACATCATGGTCGATGGCCTCAAGGCTATGGGCGTTGATACGAGCGCCGAACCGAATGAACGCTTGCTCGAAATCGTGAAGCAGCTCAAGCCGCGTGCACACTTCGTACAGGATCTCGCAACGATGGCAAAGTACTTCTTTGTCGCTCCGACGGAATACGACGAAAAGGGCGCCAAGAAACATTTCGGTGAAGGCTCCAAGGAAGTCGCAACGCTCGTGCGCGATATGCTCGCTTCCATCGAAGACTTCAAGACTCCGGTGATCGAGAAGGGCTTTTACGAACTTGCTGAACGTTGCGGTCACAAGGTCGGTGAACTGGTGGGCGCTCCGCGCCTTGCCGTGTCCGGCGTGACTGCTGGTCCTGGCCTCTGGGAAATGTTCGAAATTATCGGTAAGGAAGAAGTGCTCCGCCGCATCGACGTGGCGCTCCCGCTGATGAAGTAATGCGCCAATATTTCCCCTATCGTTTGTACTCGCAGCTGCTGTACTGCCGGCAATGCCAGCAGGCAGTTCGCCATGACGTCTGCGCCATGGAAGAGTACACGACGTATGGGGGTATGGAACGCGGTATTCCGCTACTTTGTGTCTGTACTCATTGCGGAACGTATCATGTGGCTTTCTCGCAGGAATTTGCGTTTTGCCATAAGGATGATCCGCAATCCGAGTATGCAAAGGTCTATGGGCACAACCGAATTTTTCCGGGTGACTGGCTTTACTTTGACGGGGCAACCCGTCCGTGTGTCGTCAAGAGTTTTTTCCAGGCGAACGATAGGGAAGTTGTCGTCTATAAAAATGGACCTGCGGATGCAAAGTTCGAAGGTCCGAAAATTACGATAGACCATGAGGTGTCGCCCGAAGGCTATCGGTTATTGCCTGCGCAGTGCGTGAATACCTTGTTGGGAGACCATGTCTACCATGTCATCCGCAAGCAGTTTGGTATTGCCATTGGAGTCGTCAAAGACGAAACCAAGGACAAGCTTGTGGTGAAGATGGATGACGGATTAATCGTCTTTATGAGCTATCCTCGCTATGCGGAAAATCCGCCAAATGACGAAGTTGTCGCTGTTGTGCGTAAGCATCTGGAACTTTTGTCTGATGGTTTAAGCGAAGATGTCTCCGTCGAAGCAGGGCAAGGCATTGTCTATTTGCGTGGCTTTGTGAATAGTCTTGCAACAAAGCGAAAAATACAGACCAAAATTGGCGAAATTGCAGGACTGCGCGGCTGCGTGAACATGGTTCGCGTTCGCAAAAATTCCAAGGTTTCCGACGAGGACTTGGAACGACAAATTTGGGATGTTTTGGATGATATTGCTCATCCGATTTTCAAGTACAGTGTCAAGGTGAAATCTGGCGCTGCAAAGGTGACGTTCTATTACGAAGATGAAGTTTATCCTGATGAACTGAAGTCGCGTATTGAATGTATTCCCGGCATAGTTTCGTTGAATATGCATGGGACTGCGATTCTAAAAAAGAATCTCGGCAAAAAAGACCTTTGCCAGAAAATTATGGATAAGCTTGCGTCATACAGTTTCTTGAAAAATTCGTTTGTTCATGTCACGTATGTGGGCAAGCGTTTCTTGGTCGAGGGGCGTGTGGCAAATATTGTTCAGAGAGAGTTTGCGCTATTGGCTGTTGCTGGTTTTGCTCGGTCGGTAGCGGTGGGTAACCGTCTAAGAATTTTAAAAACTTAGGAAAAAGAGGAGTGAAAAATGGCTACAGGATATGAAAAGATAAATAAGATTAAATGCAAACTTCGTGTGCCGATGACGGTGTCGATGCTTGCACAGGCGATGGATTGCGGACCGAGAACTATTTTCCGCCATTTAAATGCACTAGAACAGGAAAATTGCGGCCTCCATAAGTTCAAAAAGGATGGCGAAACTTTTTACGTTATTCAAACCGAACAGAAGGTGGACTTTAACCAGAAAATCGTCAAGCAACTTGAAAAGTTGAAAAAGACGATGAACGATACAACGCCCTTGGACTTGAAAAACCGTAAGCTCATCGATAGCGTTATTTCGTCCATGCAGACAACGGACCCGGATGGATTCAAGGCTGAAGCGATTACGCTTGACCCGAATTACATCATGGATTACGGCCCGTTCTGTGACCACAAGGCTCAAGACACGATGGTCTCGAAGCTTTTGTCAGCAATTCGTGAAGGCTTTAAGATTCGCATTGTGTACAGGAGCACGAACGAAGAAACGGAAAAGAAGACGATTGAAGTTTGCCCAATCAAGCTCGTGATGCGCATTGATACGCTTTATCTGATTGCTGCTGATGAAACGTATGCAGAAACACAAGTCTTCAAAAATTATCTTGTCGAAAATATCATGAGTGTGGTCCAGACGAATAACTGCGCCATGACGCTTCGTGAACCGTTCTGCGTGTATGAACATTACAAGTATGCATTTGGCAAGTACGTCTCTGCAGAAGACCCGCAAACGGTGACACTCCTTATCAAGACGGGCTGGCTTAAGACTCAGTTTAATAAGTCCCGCTTCTCTCCGGCTGCCGAAATCACCGAAGATAAAGACGGCAATATGATTGTGACGCTGAAGCTCCGCTTGACTCCGGACTTTAAGACATGGCTGTTTGGCGTGTTGCCGGATGTGAAGATTCTGAAGCCGGAATCTTTGCGCACAGAAATGATTGAAAAATTGAAAAATACATTGAAGGACATGAAGGCGTAGTAATGGATTACCGTCTTTCTGATTACAACTTTGAATTCCCGAAAGAATTGATTGCCTCCCGTACGGCGGGCAAGGGCAAGACTCATATTCTGTACTGCCCCAAAAATGGCGGCGAACGCCGCATCATGAAGGCTCCTGAAATTGTCGACCTGTTCCGTCCGGGCGATTGCCTCGTGGTAAACAATACCAAAGTGATTCCTGCTCGCTTGTATGGCGAAACGCAATTTGGCGGTCAGGTCGAAGTTCTCCTGGTGCAGGCGCTCAATCCGTCTGAAGCGGGCGAGGCGCGCTTTGAAGCCAAGGTGCATCCGGGCAAGGCTTTCCAGGTCGGACGTGAACTCAAACTTGCAGGCGTTCGCACATTCGTGGAAGAAGTTCATGAAGAAGACGGCAACCGCGTTCTTCGTTTTGAAAAGACTCCTGCCGAGATGGAAGAGGTCATGAACAAGGAAGGGCACGTTCCGCTGCCGCCTTACATTGACCGCCCCGATGACGAAGACGACAAGAAAGCGTACCAGACGATTTTCGCAAAGTACGCTGGCGCTGTGGCTGCACCGACCGCAAGCCTCCACTTTAGCGAACAAATGCTCGAAGACTTGAAGGCGAAGGGTGTGTACGTTGCTGAAGTCACGCTCCATGTGGGCCCGGGAACGTTCCAGAACATCTCTGTCGAAGATTTCACAAAGCATAAGATGCACGGCGAGCATTACGAACTCACCAAGGAAAATGCCGACATCATCAACAAGGCGAAGCGCGAAGGCGGCCGCATTGTAACGGTCGGCACAACAAGTACGCGCGTGATTGAAACGGTTGCCGATGCTAACGGATTCTTGAAACCGCAAAAGGGCGTGACCTATGCGTTCTTCTATCCAGGATACAAGTACAAGATTGTGGACGGCCTTTTAACCAATTTCCATTGGCCAAAGAGCTCTCTTATCTTGCTCGTGTCCGCATTCTATGGTCGCGAAAACACGCTTGATGCATACAAAATGGCCGTAGAGAACAAGCTTAAATTGTTCAGCTACGGCGACGGAATGCTGATATTGTAAGGAATTATTTTGCAGGCGTTTCGGATTCCATTTCGAGCGCTTGCGGAATCTTTTCGTCCTTGCAAAGGATTTCTTCGCGAATCTTAAATGTGAAGTCCTCCAGGTTGTTTTCAAACATCTTCTGGAAGGGCTTCTTTTTTTGTACGCGTTCCAAGGCGCAAGAGCAATAGTTGATGCGCTGGATTAGCTTCACGTCGTCTGTCGGCGTGTCGTGCGAGAAAACGCATTCGTGCATGATGGCGTATTCCATGGAACGGTCGTAACGGAACTTGCATTTGTTCGGAAGGTCCGGCTGTGCTGCAATTTTCTCGATGATCTTTTCCGTCGGAATTTTGCTGCTAAACCAGTTGTTGGCCTGGTAGCCTAAGAAAAAGAACAGCAGGCAGACGATGATGCGGATGGTGTTTCTTCTGCGGTAAGCCATTCTGTTGAAACTGCGTTCCAGAGCGGCAAACGTCATGGTCGCATGTTTCTTGACTTCGTTCAAATCATCGTTATCGCTGTTGTTTACGTTATTGTTGTTTTCAATCATGCTTCTTCAAGTGCCCATACTTCTGGATAGGTGCGGTACGTATTTGCATAGTCGAGACCGTAACCTACCACAAATTTATCTTCAATTTCAAAACCAACGAAGTCGGCATGGTAATTCACCGTTCGTCTTGATTCCTTGTTCAACAGTACGCAAGTCGTGATGGAGGCGGGGGAGTAATCCGCGAGGGCTTTCACGAGGGAATACATCGTGTTGCCAGTGTCTAGAATGTCGTCAATCAGCAAAACGCGCTTGCCTTTGATGTCGAGATCTTCAAGGCCCGAAATATGGACGTTTGCGTTTGGCTTGTCGGATTCGCCGTAGCTTGACGCCTTGATAAATGCAATGCGCAATTTCGGAGTCGCGATACGGCGAGACAAGTCGGCGGTAAACATATAGCTGCCGGTAAGTGCAGATAAAATCACGTCGAAATCAAACGCTTTCAGTTCAGAGGCGAGTGAGTCTACGCGCGCATTTATCTCTTGCGCTGTAATGAGTGGGGCGCTCGGCAGCTTGTACATTAAACCACCTCAAAGTTCAGCCATTGGAACATCGGCTTGAGGGCCGCAAACTTTCCGTCTGGTTCTGCCTTGTATTGCTTGTAGATGCCAAAGACGTGGTTTTCAAGAGAAGTCTTGTTGATGAAAATCTTCAGCCAATCGGCGACCGTGATGAGGTCGGTGATGTAGTTGAGGGTTTCTTCGTTGAACTTCTTTGCTACTTCGTCGATGAGGAGCGTGAGCTTATGGAAGAACATGTGGCCAAGCCCGCCAAAGCTAAAGTGCGTGTTGAGCGCTGTTGCTTCGGTGATGAGTTCGTGAATTTCTTCGATGTTCGCCTTGTTGTGCTCGTTCAGCAACTGCAATGCGGCATGGTGAATTCGGGCGTTGATTTCCACAGTGAGGATCTTTCTCATTGTGTCCGGCAAGGTGTGGTCCGGGTCGGCAAGGCTGTCGATGGAAATGCCATGGTTCAGCGCAAAGCCGGAGAACGACTTTGTGATGTTTTCGAGGTGCATCTGCGTCGAAAGCTGGTTGATGCGCTTCAGAGAATCGCTCGCGAGATTGCTCATGCGGACAACGTATGCTGTCGGATAGAGCTCGTGGAGCTGTTCCGTCGTCATGTTCGTATTTTCAACAAACGTGAGACCGCTTTCCTTTTCTTCGCCCATGGCAACGACGATGTTTACGCGGCTGAGCTGGTCCGTGACGACCAAGTTCGTGGTCACGCAAGATTCTCCGAGATCGTTGTCTTCATAAGATGTGCGCACAAGCGTCTGGCGACGGCGGGACGCAATCTTTGTTGCCGTGATGCGGGAATCCTTGTTGAGGTAGTCTTCTTCAAGTTCGAGGTGGTAAATCGCGGCACGTTCTGCCATCTGCTTGATGACGGACGGGACGTTTTCTTCGGCGTACTTTGTGAATACTTCAGCGCCGTTCCACTTGTGTTCGTTACTCGTGGCGCGAGCGAGAATGTACAGAATTTCGCTCTTGAGATTGTCGCCCATCGGGAGGAACGGCTTTAAAAGCTGCATCGCGCGGAGAGCGTAACGCATGTTCTGCACCGGTTCGAGCCCTTCGATATCGTTGAAGAACCAGCCGCAGCTCGTGAAGCTGAACAGGCAGAACTTCTGGATTTCGAGAAGTCGAATGGCCTTAGCGCGGTCTTCTTGCTTTTCGTAATCCTTGAGCGTATCCTTGAGGTACTGTTCCTTGCGGGATTCGTCTTCGGGGGCTACAATCACCTGGATGTAGTTGTTACGTGCTTCCCATGGATCAATCTTCGAAATCTTTTCGAATTCGCGAACGAAGATGTTGTCGGCGACTTCCTTGAGATGGTTAAAGGCATCGCGGAGCGGGCCTCTCCATTTTTGGTTCCAGTCGGCGCCACCGCCGGTGGAGCAACCGCAGTCTCTGTACCAGCGGCCTACGCCATGAGCGCAGCTCCAGGCGCAGCCTTCACCGTAGAAGTTCTTGAGTTCGACTTCGTGCTTGGGCGGGAACTTTTCGAGGAACCAACCGTAGTTCACCGGAACCATGTTGTTCTGCGGGGCGAACTTGTTGTAGAGCCATGCGGCGCACATGTCGCCAAACGGTTCATGGTGGCCGTAGGATTCTCCGTCAGTGCCAATGCTTACGAGCTGGGGATCGTTACGGTTGGCGTCCCAGGCGCTTTCAATGCGGTGGCCGAAAGTGCCTGCATCGCGGAGTAAATGTTCAAAGCCGACGGCGCTCGAAAGCCACGGGTTGTAGAAGAACACGTCGAGGTAACCGTCACAGACGAGGTTGCCTTCCTTGTCGCGCGGGTAAATGCGGTACGGGCGCGTGGTATCGATATTCGTGTTGCTGCAATCGGTCCACTTCTTGTCGCCAAACTTGCGGAACTTGTCAGCCTGCGTGGGCGAGAGAATCGTGTACTTGATGCCTGCCTTGATGAGCTCGACAACTGTTTCAAAGTTGATGGCGGTTTCGGCAAGCCACATGGCTTCGGGCATGCGACCGAAATGGAACTTGAAATCTTCAATGCCCCAGCGAATTTGTGTACGCTTGTCTTGCGTGCTTGCGAGCGGCATGATGATGTGGTTGTAAACTTGTGCAATCGCATTGCCGTGCCCGTTCATGCGTTCCTGGCTGCGCTTGTCGGCGTCCTGAATGCGTTTGTAGGTGTCGGGCGTGTTGGTACGGATCCAGCCCATGAGAGTCGGGCCGATGTTGAAGCTCATGAAATCGTAGTTGTTTACGATGTCGACAATTTTGCCTTTAGAATTTAAAATACGGCTTGCGGAGTTCGGGCTATAGCACTCGCTTGCAATGCGTTCGTTCCAGTCGTGGAACGGACGTGCGCTTGGCTGGTTCTCGATAACACCAGTCCAAGGATTTTCGCGAGGGGGCTGATAAAAATGTCCGTGAATAGTAAAGTAAAGGGGGGTCTTTTCGGTCATGGTTTAAAAATAGAAAAAAGGTTCAAAAGTGAACCTTTTTTTTAAAATACATGTTGCGACGCGCACTATTTTAAGCGCAAAACCTGCATGGTATTGTGATGTCCGACACTTGCCTTGACTATGTAGTTGCCGGCGGCGAGCGATTGGAGGCTTAAGCTATGCGTTCCTGCCGAAATTTGACCTTGCAAAAGTGTTGCAACGCGGTGTCCGGTCAGGTCAAAAACGGTAACGGTGGCGCGGCCGTTTTGATTTGTGGAGAGCGAAAGCGACTTCCCGTTTATGGCAAGTTTTACGTTGTTTGCTCTTTGCGTGAATATGTTGATGATGGGGTTGTTGACGGTGACATTTCCCCAGCCAGGCATGTCATCAAGAGCGATGATGCGCTTATCATCGAGATTCTTCTTCCACATTTCTGTGGTCGTCTTTTCCAAGAAGTTTCCGCTCCAGGTTTGGCTCCATGTCATCCAATAGCTCCAATTAGCTTTGTCTTCGGCGATGCTATCGATGTCCGGAATGGCTCCGTTTTCGCTCAAGGCAATCATCTTGTTCGTGCCCACATCGCTTACGATTTTGTTGTAGTAGTTTGCTCCGGAATTATGGTCGTTGAGCGGATCGTAAATGTCAACTGCGACGATGTCCACGTATTCATCGCCGGGGTACCAGCTTGCATTGAGGGCGGAGTAATCGTAACCAAATTGCGGGTCCGTATTGATGTTCCATACCCAAATCAAGTTGTTGAGACCGTTTGTTTTTACCATGCGGTCAAAGACGAGACGATAAAGTTGTTTGTAACAGTCTCCACTGCCCACGCCCCACCAGAACCAACCACCGCTTGCTTCGTGAAGCGGGCGCCAGATAACGGCAACGTCTTTCTCTTGCAATTGCTTGAACAGTGCAGAAACTTTATCGATGTCGTTTACGATGTCCTTGTATTCCTGCGAGGCGGTGTTGATTTCCTTGCAGGTGGAATCCTTGAATGCCTTGGTGTAGTTGAAGCACGTGTTGCTTTCGCTAGAACCCTTTGCGCCATTGGCACAGCCACTGCTGCGGTAGCCATTCATGGGGTAGGTGTCTTTGGTGTAGAATACGGTATCTTCGCCGACTTTCCAATGCCATGTGAATGTCGGGATGCCTCCCAACTTCCAGAGTTCTTCTGCCATCAGGAGGTTGTTTTCGGAGTAACCTCTGAACCAGCCTTCATCGGAATGTCCGCCGGCGGCAAAGAGCATGTCGAAACCGCCAATGGCGGGGTAGTGCCCAGAGCGCTTGTAGAATTCGGCAATATCCGTCTGGCCTTTCCACGAGACTTCTGCGTCGGTGTACTTGCAGGAATCGGCAGGTGTGCAGCCTCCTGGCGGAATGAGTCGCATGTTGCCGTAATCGTAGTTGAAATTCTGGTCGCTAATCATCATGCCGCTAAGCGTTGCTTTCGTAAAGTTTTCGCGCAAGAACGAGAATACCTTGCGTGCAGATTCCGAAGCGTTGGGCGTGACAGGTGCGGTACCGATTTTGTATTCCGGATCGGGGTGGCGTTCAACGGTGATGTAGTCCACGCCGATGGCTTGGTTTCCGACCGTAATCTTGTTTTCACCAACCTTCATTTTTGCCGATGCGGACACGACATAGCTCGAATCGCAATTACGCGGAGTCGTGAGCATGGAACCTACATCGACACCGTTGACTGTGATTTTAGAGGTAATCCAGTCGAATTGCTTGATGAGAACTTTTGTGGTAATATCGTAAACGGCGGTCTCTTCGACTTTGACCGTAAACGTAATGCCGCTAGCGTCGGCGGGCTTAGCGTATTTGCCTCCGGAGAAGTCTGCGTCTTCGGCAACGGTTGCGCCGCTCAAATCTTCGGCTTCGTAAGTTGTCGGTGCGGCATAAGCTGATGTAGCCGCGATTGCTGTGGCAAAAGCCATTGCGGAGCGTGCGCCCGCGAATAATTTACATCCCATAATCATACACTCCATTTTTTTTGCGTTGTCATCCCGGCCTTGTGCCGGGAACGTTGTTTTTTGCATTGTCATCCCGGATTTATTCCGGGATCGGTATTCTCAATTACTTTATCAGAATCTTTCCGTTCTGGTTAAATCCATTGCCTTGCACTTTCACAAGGTATTGCCCGGCTGCGATTTCGTTCAAGTTGATGCTTGCTGCGCCATTGATAGCACGGCTCATCACCTGATTGCCCTGCATATCGAAAATCGCGACTTTTGCGTTGGCGCTTGGAACGTTAATTTGCAAATTCTTGCCGATGACGGACAAACTTGCGATGCCCTTCTGCGAACGTAACGTATTCTTGATTCCTGTTGTCGGCGGCGTGACGATTTCGTACTTGTCCCAGCCCGGCATGTCTTCGAGCGTCAAGGTGTATTCGTTGTTCATCACGATTTTCCAGCTTTCCTTGGTGTTGTCGTTTGCCCAACCTTCCATCGCGTAGTCGCCATACCACGGCATAAACCAGCTCCAGTTGGCGCCATCAGCCTTCATTTCGTCAGGGTAGGGCACGGAGCCATTTTCGCTGAGCGTTACAATCTTTCTACCACCGAACATTTCCTTGACGGTTTCAAAACTACCGACAAGGCTAGAGTGGTTGGATTCGCGCGGATAGTAATAGTAGTCGCGGCCCACAACGTCCACGTATTCATCGCCCGGATACCAGTCGAGTGCATTGCTTGCTTCGTCGGTGGTCCACACCCAAATCAAGTTGTGCAAACCTTTCTGGTTTACGAAAATATCGAACATGAGCTTGTACAAAGCAACGCACGGCTTGGCGCCATCGGTGCCCCACCAGAACCACTTACCACTTGCTTCGTGGAGCGGGCGCCAAAGAACGGCAACGCCTTCTTTTTGCAAAGTCAAAAGCGAGTCGGCGATCATTTCCATGTCGCGGACAATGGCCTTGTATTCATCGCTACTTGTTTTCCATTTGCCGGTGGATTCGTCGTAAGCCTTGTTGATGCTGAATTCTGCGAAAGGAGTGTTGCCACTAGATTCGGTGTAGAACGCTTCGACTTCGAGCGTCGGGTCTTTCCAATGCCAGTTGAATTGCGGAATGCCGCCAGCTTTCCAAACGGTCTTTGCCATTTCGAGCGAGGCGTGCGTGTAGCCTTGATACCATTGCTGGTCGGAATTCTTGCCCGAAGCGTGCAAAAAGTCAAAGCCCACGAGAACCACGTTCTTGCCGCTTGCTTGGTTGATGTAGCTGAGTTCGGTTTGCGTTTCGTAGTTTTGCGGGGTGTACTGGCCGTTGTTTTCGAACGGGCGTTCCGTCATGACGCCGCTAATCACGTGCTTGCCGAAATTGTTGAGCAAGAAGTTGTAGAGTTTCTGTGCGCTTTCGGTCGGCTCTGGCGTGACCGGAGTCGGGGAGAGGCTCCACGGGCTTGCTTCGTATTCCGTGAGTTCAATGTAGTCAATGTTGACCCAGCCCCAACTGTGGACGATGCCAATCTTGTTTTCGCCTGTGGTGAGCTTGATTTTGCCTGCGCCCTTGATGGTCTTGAAATCATCAGATGTGCCGAAAGAAATCTGTCCGGCAGAAACATCGTTGACGGTCAAGTTCTGGATTTTGTTTCCGGAAGCTGTTGGCAACTGGTATGTGGCCCAAAGTGTGTAATAACCCGTGGCGGGTACAGTCACTTTGAATTCCAGGTTGCCTTCTTTCATCTGGACGTACTTGCCACCAGAAGCCTTAGCGTCTTCGGTAACGACGACTTTGTGGTCATCGGCGAGGACGGCGTCTTCGGCTTCTAAACGGATGGGGGTGGCTGCAAAAGCAGTGCCTGCGAGTGCAGCGACAGTTGCCGTAGCGACAAAATTTGTGTAGTTAAAGTGTTTCATAAACATCCATATCTCCACCCCTAAATCTATATTCTTACACCCCAAATTCAAAGGATTTTATTGTTGCTTTGTCTCCCCGGATTTATTCCGGGGCCAGTTTATGCATTAAAATTGCTGCTTTGTTATATGAAAAGAGTCCCGTTTTCGCGGGACTCTCGAAACATTTTATAAATCGTCTTTTTACTTCACAATCACGGGCTGCGTCGTAGTGATTCCAATACCCTTCATACGGATGATGTACTGGCCCTTCGGCATATCAGCGAGGCTGAACACGTAATTGCCTGCGCCAAGCACTCCGTTAAAGAGCGTGGCAACGATTCTTCCGTTCATGCCGAACACATCGACGCTGACCTGGCCCTTAGCCTTTGTGTTGAGCATAATCTTGTCGCCGTTGACGGTGAACTTGGACGTGGCGGCGAGCTTGCTCTTGGAAATCGAAGTCTTGCCGTAAACGTAGTTTTCATCGAAGACGATCTTGATTTCCGGAATCATTTCTTCGGTGTTTTCGTAACCGCGCTTGAAGGCGTCGTACTTGTCAGTGTTGAAGTCAAAGAGCGTCAAATCGCCGGCCTTGATGTCGTCGTAAATCACCGTGCCGGTGTAGCCGGAGGCGTAGTTGGCAAGCGTGATGCTGAGCGTCTTGTTGCGGTCGGCAAAGCTAGAGATGTCGATGGAGCAAGTGACCTTTTCACCTGCCGGAACCTTGCAGCTACCGTCCGTTTCGGTCCAGGTCCAAGAATCCGTGAGCTTGAAAATCAGGTAGATGTCTGCGGTGGATGCGCCGTTGTTCTTGGCGGTCCACGTAAACGTTGTTGCGCCGGAGAGGTCCCAGCCGCCCTTGTTCTGGTATTCGACCTGGCCGTTGTCTGCACCGTAAGTCACGGCCATCATGCCGTTTCCGCCCGTGGAACTGGAAATGTCCACATCCTTGATCTTGATGGAGGCTTCTTCCGTTGCGGCGAGAGCCGTCATTGCCTTGAGCGCGGGATCAATCGTGTAGCTGTAACCACCGAAATTCGCTTCGGTCTTGTCGCCGATGTACTGCCAAGCGAGAGCGCCTGCGTAACCGCCGTCAAAAGCCTTGCGGTAGCATTCTTCCGTTGTAATTTCTGTCTTTGCGGCGAAATTGGATCTGTAAGTATCGCCAGCCCAACCGCTTGCTGGGAATTCGCCAATGATCATCGGCTTGGAATCGTAGCTATACTTGGTAGCCATCTGGGCTGCTGTATTCACGAACGGGCTTACGGAATTGTCTTGCCAGTACGGGTAATAGTGCGTCTGGAAAAAGTCGAGCGTACCGTTGGCTTCGCCACCCGCTTCGATGAGGGCTGCGTCATTCCAATGCTTCTGATACTTGATGTTCACGCTACCCGTCGAAACGAGAAGTTCCGGGTTTGTCGTGTGGATGGCCGCTGCAACCTTGTTCGTAAACTTCTGGATTTTGGCGAGCGCCATCTTCTTTGTGGTCCAACCGCTACATTCACTAGTCATGCCCTCGGGTTCGTTAAAGACTTCCCAAGTCATGAGCGCTTTGTGATTGCCAATGGCTTTCACGACCGGAATCAAAACGTTGTCTATAAAAGCCTTGGTGCCCGCGTCTTCGAAAAGCAATTCGTTAGCAGTGATGTCGAGCTTTTCGTTGTAAAGACCCCACTGGTTCGGCTCCATCAAGTTGTGGCTGAAAAGGCACATCGAGACCATCACGCCGTATTCTTCGGCGATGTCCAAAGCTTTTTTCATGTTTGCGATGGTATTTTCCTTCGGGCCTGTGACCAAATGCGTCGTTTCGTCAATTGTTGGGCTCTGGCTCATGTTGTTAAAGAGCCACCAACGAATAGCGTTACCGCCTGCGGCACGCGTGCCTTCCACGGCCTTGCGCCATGCATTCTCGTCCAGCGGGGAAGCACCCACGTCGGAATTGTAGTCGCTCCAGGCGAGGTTTGTACCCGAGAAGAAAATCTTCTTGCCGTTATACTGAAGGTCTGTGCCGCTCACCTTGAGTCCCGGTGCTGCAAATGCTGCTGTTCCGAGGAGCGATGTTACGAGCAAAGTCTTGAAGTTGATCATTGGGTATCCCTTGATATGTTTTTGCTGAAACTAAATAAAAAAGTTAAAATAAGCTATTTTAGAATCGCGGGGGTGTTGACAAAACCGTCAAAAATGTCCACACTCCAGACATCCAAACAACTGTATTGAAAAATAGATTTGTAAAAAATGAAGTCAAGACACACTGTGATAAAGTGCAATATTTTCACGGAAATGTAAGATAAATAAACGTTTTATTTTGGCTGTTCGGGGCAAAAAGTGACGGAATGCACATTACAAGGAAAGGCGACCGCTTGTGCGGCCGCCTTTAGGTATTTGGCTTTTTGTGTTATAGTCTACTTGATGAGAACCTTCTGGGTGGCAGAGATTCCGGCGCCCTTGGCGCGGATGATGTACTGACCCTTGTTGAGGTTCTGGAGGCTGAACGTGTGGCTGCCTGTGCTGAGGTTTCCGCGGTGGAGTGTCGCGACGCGCTTGCCGATCATGTTGAACACGTCGATGCTTGCGAAACCGGAAACGTTTGCGGTGAGCGAGAGGTTGCCGTTCTTGACGCTCATGCCAGCCTTCTTTGCGGCGGCAATCGGCTTAAGTGCGGAAGGCGTTACCGGCGTACCGTCCTTGTTATAGAGCTCGATACTTGCGATGTGGCCCTTGCTCTGGTCTGCGGCGGTGAAGAGTTCAGTCTTCTTGTTGAATCCGTTAATGATGATTCCGTTGTCCGTGACCATGTTGTCAAAGAGGACGGTGCCTTCGAAACCGTTTGCGCCTGCCAAGATGAAGGTGACGGAGAAGAGGTTGTCGAGGTCCATCGGATGTTCAACGCCTGCGTTGTCGGTATAAGTCTCGATAGCGAATTCGCAAGTGGCCTTGGCGCCGTCATTGAGCCAGCAGCCGTCAGACGGAGACTGTTCCCAGGTCCATGCCTTATCGGCGGAACCATCGCGGACAAATGCCATGCCGATCCAGATGCCGTTCATTTCGCCACCGGAACCCTTGTTTTCGATTGTGACGGCGATGCTCTTTGCGCCGGTCAGTTTCGGAACCTTCTTGAATTCGATGTTTGCACCGCTGTCGTTGATAGCCTTGTAGGTCACGCCCATGACGAGGTCAACATTTTCCGGATTGGCCTTGGCCGTGTCTGCACCGAACTTGGCATTCTGTGTAGAAGTCGGGCAAACGTTTGTTGCTGCGGCAGCTTCGCTATAGTTGTCCCAACCCGGCATTTTGTCGAGGGTGATGATGCGTTCGTCAGCGAGGTTCTTCTGCCATACGCTTGCTGCAGTCTGGCTCACATAGCCGCCGTTCCAGCTCGGGGATTCGTACCACGGCATCCACCAGCTCCAAGTAGCACCGTCTTCGTACATCTTGTCAACGTCAGGAATCGGGCCGTTTTCGCTGAGGGAGATAATCTTGTTGGTGCCAGCCTTGTTTGTGAGGTCGATAAATGCGGAGCTGTTGCTCTGGTGATCGTTGGCTGCATTGTAAATGTCGACGCTCAACACGTCATAGTAGGTTTCGCCCGGAGTCCAAGACATCGTAGCGGCATCCTTCGGATTGAAGTCCCAAATGAGGTTGTTGACGCCATTCGTGAACACCATGCGTTCGTAGAGCAACTGGTAGAGGGCTGCGAACTGCTTGCCTGTGTGGGTGCTCCACCAGAACCAGTTGCCACCGGATTCATGGAGCGGACGGAAGATGGCGGCGACGCCTTCTTTCTGGAGGTCAAGGAAAATCTTAGAAACGAGATCGATGTCAGCAACGAGTGCCTTGTAAGCGGTCGAAACGGTATCCCAGTTGGTCGTGCCGGTCACGAAAGCTTCGGTGAAGTCGAATTCGGTGTAATTGTCGTTTGCGCCTTTCACATAGAAGTTCTCTTCGTCACCTGGACGCCAGTGCCATGTGAATGCCGGAATGCCGCCCTTCTTCCAAGTGCTCTTGGCGATATCGATGGCCTTTTCGGTGTATTCCTGGAACCAGCTGTTGTTTTTGCTTGCGCCGGTGGCGTTCATCAGGTCGACTCCAACGAGTGCGGGGTACTTGCCGCCGGCCTTGAATACGGCCTGAACGTCTTCGTGCAGGGTGGCGTCACCCTTGGTGTAGGCATCCATGTTACCGGTCATCACGCCGGAAATAGTCTTCTTGCCAAAGTTGTTGACAAGGAAGTTGTAGAGCTTGATGGCAGACGGGGTGGCGGTCTTTGTCACCGGGGCGTTGCAGAGGTTGAACGCTTTAGCTTCGTAACCCTTGACTTCGATGTAGTCGAGGTCAATCCAGCCCCAGCTATTGGTGATGGCGATAGTGTTCTCACCGGCAGCGAGGTTCATGACCGTTTCGATATCGGCAAATTTGCCCTTGTCGGTCACATCGAACGTCACTGCAGAGGAGGCTCCGCCGACTTCGACGTTGTTAATCTTGGATCCACCGTAATTGTTCATGTAGTGGAGAACGATGGTGTATTTGCCTGCTTTTTCGACTGTCACCTTGGAAAAAGTGATGTCGCCGCCGTTCATCTTGACGTATTTACCGCCGGAAGCTTCGGTGCTAGAGGCAACGGCTGCGTCTTTGGTGATGGCTGCGTTTTCGGCTTCATACGGGGCCGCGAAGGCGGTGCAGGCGACTGAAAGGCCACATGCGAGGAAAACTTTCTTAAAATCCATGTTCTCTCCTTAAGATACGTGTTCTCAAAATATATTGAAAAAAGCAAAAATGCAATAGCATTTTTGCTTGAAAGGAAAAAATATGTTTACGGGCATTTTTAGGTGCCTTTTTAGCCCGTTTTTAGCGTTTTTGGAACTTTGCTCCGAAAACGAACGTGCGGCTTTCGCTTGGCTTGATGACGATTAAATCGCGGTGATGGTTTAAAGTATCGGGCTCCGCGGTCATCGGCTCGATAGCGATGCTCGTGCGGTCAGGCGGTGTGTAAATTTGAATGGCGTTATATTGTTCTTTGCCGGCCTTTTGCCAAATCTGGAGGGATTTTGTGTCGCTTTTGAGTTCTACGGTGACTAGAATGTTCTCAAAATTTTTCTTGTTTTTGAGAACGTAGGGGCCTTCGCCCTGGTTTAAGCAGAAACAGTCGTTGATGAACTCGTCATTGATGAGCCTACCGCCCACGAAACGGGTGTCCGGCTTGAATTCGCCCGTCGGAATGTCAGCCTTGTCGAGAATCGCGAGGTTTGATTCCGGGAGGGTCATCTGGAGTCCGTTGATTTTTTCACCGAGCGAGTAATAGGGGTGCCAGCCTTCGGAATAGGGAAGGTCTCCCTTGCCGATGTTCGTGACGGTCGATTCGACGGTGTAGCTTTCGCCTGTGAACGTAACCTTGTTGACCGCGCGGAAGGGGAACGGGAACCCGGTAAATGCACCTGGCCAGTCGATACCGAATGTTGCGACGCATTTTTCGCTATCGCTTTCGAAGCTCAGGAGGTTCCATTCCTTGTTCTGCAAAAAGCCGTGGAGGGCGTGCGGTGCCCAGCTCACATTGTTGACGAGCTGGTAATCGTTGCCGTTCCAGTTGAATTTGGCGTATGCCACGCGTCCCGGGAACGGGGTAAGTCTGCAACCCGCGTTTGTGTCGGGGCCCATCTTGAAAATGTCATCGCCTTCGCGGTAGCCAAAAAGGAGGTCTTGGAGCTTGCCGTTATTGTCGGGGATGCGCCAAGCGTTGAGTCCAGCGCCGTATCCGCTCAAAATTTCAAATTCAGCGCCGTCGTCACGCTGCAAAACGAAGCACTGCACAGTGCCCAAAGGACGGGAAATAAGTTTGAAGTTGCTCATGTTTTTAATTTAGCAATTACTATCTTTGCTATTATGGATTCTCAGACGATTGTTGCTCCGATGACGCCTGCGGGCGTGAGTGCCGTTGCCGCTATCCGCGTGAGCGGCTCGAAGGTGCGCGAAGTGGTGCGCCTTCTGTTCGGTGAATCGGCAATCAAGAATTTGAAGCCTCGCGAAGCTAAACTTGCGACCGCTAGGGATTACCGTACGATGGTCGGCGAAGACCGCGCAACAGCATTGGTCATCGATAGCCTCCTCTACATCTTTTTTGAAGGTCCGAATTCCTATACCGGCGAAGATGTGCTGGAACTTTACCCGCACGGAAACCCGATTATCGTTCGTGAACTGATTCAGGTCATCAAAAGTGTCGATGGCGTGCGCTTGGCAGAGCCGGGCGAATACACGCGCCGTGCTTTCTTGAACGGTCGTATGGACTTAGTGCAGGCAGAATCTGTCGCCGATGTGATCCACAGCGCTAACCGTGATGAACTCAAGAACGCCCATCGCTTGCTCGGCGGTGCGCTCTCGAAAAAAGTCAAGACGCTCACGGAACAGGTCATGGATATCTCGGCTCGCCTCGAATTGGATGTCGATTTCTCCGAAGAAGAAGCCGACCCGGATTATGCGACCTGGGGCGTGAAAATCTCTGCGATTCGCGAAAGCGTAGAATCCATTTTGAAAAGTTTTAAGGGCAAGGCGGCGGTCAGCCGTTTGCCGCTTGCTGTTTTGTACGGCGCTCCAAATGCGGGCAAGTCGAGCCTCGTGAATGCGCTCCTCGGCGAAGACCGAATCCTCGTGAGTAACATCCCTGGCACGACCCGTGACTTTGTCGAAGTCCGCTTGTTCTTGGATGGGGGTGAAATCCGTTTGGTCGATACCGCTGGTATCGCGGACAAGGCGACCGATGCTCTCGATGCGCTTAGCATGGAAAAGAGCAAGGAAATCCTCGCCGAAGCGGACATGAAGATTCTGGTCCTCGACGGATCGGACATGTGCGGCGCATCTTGTTATTCAGAGAATATAAAACCGGATTTTGTCGTCGTTTCAAAGTCGGACTTGGGCGCGTCTCGTCAGGGCGGAAATCTCTGTATCTCCTCCAAAACAGGTGAGGGACTCGCGGAACTCAAACGCGCGATGAACGCTGTCCTTTTTAAGAAAACTGAAAATTCCGAAGACCTCTGGATTACGAGCGAGCGTGAAAAGACCTGCCTCGAAGAAGCTCTTGCTGGCATCGACCGTGCGCTGAACCTTATCCGTACCAATCCGGCGGTGGAACTTTTGGCTTTCGAAATGCAACTGGTGCGCCGTTCGCTTCAGAGCATAACGGGCGAAATCTCGTCCGAAGACGTTTTACAACAAATATTTGCGGGGTTCTGCATTGGGAAATAGTTACGTTGGTCTTGTCCTTGCCGTCTTTGCGTTCGGCACTTACATGGTCCCTCTCAAGGCTTGGTCCAAGTTCTCGTCATGGGCATACCTCTCTTGCATGGCCTTGGGCATGTTCGTTGGTCAGCTTTGCATTTCGTTTGCGACGGACTCGTTCCGCCTTTTGCCGGTGGGTCTCCTTTGCGGGTTCCTTTGGGTTTGCGCAGGCGCGTTCTGCTTTTGGGCGGTCAAGGCCGAACAGGACTTGACGGGTGCGGGTGTCCGCTCGATGGGCGTGAGCATCCTTGCCTCGTTTGTGACGGGCGTGCTCATTTTCTCGGAATCGACCTTGCTTTATTTCTCGATCCCGGCAATCCTTCTTTTGCTTTTTGGTTTAAGTAAGCTTGCTCCTCCTCAGGGCAACGTCTTTAGAAATTGGCGCTCGCTTTTGGGCGGTCTCATTTTTGGACTTTTCCTCATTCCGTACAAGCTTGCTAATGTTCCCATACTCGAATTTATGGGCTCGTTCGCCCTGGGAATTTTTGTATCCGCAGAACTTTTAGTCGCAATTTTGAGTATAAAGCGCCGTGCGCTTTTTGAATACGGACTTGCCCCGTCTGTGGCATCCATGTTTATGGGTGTCCTCTGGGTCATTGGGCAACATGGCTGTTTCTGGGCCATCGATTCCAAGGGTGCTTTGGGCTATGCCGTTGGCTATCCGCTTACGCAGTTAAACCTTTTGGTGAACTTGCTTTGGGGGGTGGTTGTTTTCCACGAGTACCCGACAAAACCGGAGCGAATTAAGCTTGCCATTGCGGTTTCTGTCATTATTTGCGGTGGCGCCTTGCTTGCATTGTCAAAAATGTAAGAGACTGTAACTTTTTGTAGCGGTTTTTGGCTGTTGTTGGCGTTCTGTCAACGGAAAACATGTAAAAAACACATTGCTTTTTTGCACATCCCCGATTCAGAATATATGTTTATAGTATGAGTTGGTGGAAGTGTATATTGATTGGGTCTTTAATGGGTTCCGCGTCTGCGTGGGCCATTAATGCTGCACCCTTTTTAATCAATTCTACACAACCAGATGGTTCCGTGGTGCAAATCCGGAAAGTCGGAAACGAACATTTTAACTATACGCTTACAGGCGAAGATAGCGTGCTCGTTGTTCGCGATTCTCTCGGTTATTGGAACTATGCCGATGAACACGGAAAAAAGACGGGAATGAGGGTCCATGCCAAGTCTAAGCGCGGCACGAAAGAGAAAAACTTCCTCAAAAAACGCAATTCCCGCCAAATTCTTGAAAAATTCCGCGAAAAGCGCTTGAAACAGCTCCGTGAACAGCAGGCTGATACTTCTTTATCGCCAATGATGCTCCAGTCTTCTAGTACGTCACCCCAAATGGCTAATGAATGGGGCGGCTGGGGTTGGGGTGGTTGGACTCAGCCCGAAGACCCTGTGCAAAATACCAACTGGCCAAAGCAGCCTACTTTGAATACCGTTCAAAAGGAAGGTGATGTTCGCGGGCTCGTTGTACTTGTCCAGTTTAGCGATATTAAGTTCAAACGCGATAACGCCCAGGAAGAGTATTTGAATTACCTCAATCAGGAAGGGTATTCAAATTACGGCATGGTCGGTAGCGCTCGAGACTTTTTTATAAAGAACTCGAGTGGCAAGTATCGTCCGACTTTTGATGTCGCAGGCCCGATTACGCTTAAGGGGACTCGTGATTCGTACGGTTCTCTAGTTGATTCGAGAAATATAGCCGCAGGTGCGGTCAAGGCTGTTAAAGAGGCCATGGATTCTCTCGTCGCCCAAAACGTAGATTTTTCGCCGTACGATAGCGATGGGGACCATGTTGTCGATTTTGTCTACATGATTTATGCCGGAGTCGGCTCTGCCGATACGGATGTTCAGTCCGCTATTTGGCCGCATTCCTATAATGCGCCCAAGCGCCTTACCCGTAACTATTCCATGGACCGCTATGCCTGTTCTTCAGAAATTGACGGTCAGGCGTATATGCGTCGTAAATCCACGGATGCCCTGAGTGGTATTGGTACGTTCTGCCATGAATTCAGCCATGTGCTTGGGCTTATGGACCATTACGATGTTACCTATAGTGGTACGGGAACAAAGCCTTTCTATACGCCGGGACGATGGGACTTGATGGATGCAGGGTCTTATGACTGTCCGACAAATAAATACAATACAACCTCTTGCTCTCCTGCGAATATGTCGGCGTTTGAAAGGTATAGCCTTGGTTGGCTAGAACCGCGTCGCTTGGAAATTTCGGATACGACATTTGTATTAAAGTCCATTTTGGAAAATGATGGTCTTGTTCTGACATCCGATAACGATAATGAATATTATTTTGTCGATTTCCGTTTGCAAGAGAATTTTGATAAGGGTCTCCCGAATCAAGGCTTGCTTATTTGGCATATAAACTATAATCGGTATAACTGGATGGCGAATGAGGTGAATTCGCATGATCCAATGGGTGTTGATTTGGTCGAGGCTGATGGTAGGGCTGACTCTTATACGGTGTCGTCGGATGCATTCCCGACAAACCGAGTCAATAGCTTTAACGGCTTTGTGAAATCGAATGGCGATAGCCTGGGCCTTGAAATTTACGATATCCAGATTGTGGATGACCATGTGGAATTCAAGACTCGTGGAAAGCGTGTTTCTCCAGTGCCAGAAAGTTCGTCTAGCTCCGCTAAAGTCTCGTCGTCAAGCAAGGCGGAATCCTCTTCGAGCGTGAAGGATACTTTGTCTGTGCAGAATGTTTCGTCTTCGAGCCAGGTTTCCTCTGTGTTGGGCTCGAGCAGTTCTGCATATCATTCAAAGAATTCCGCCGAAAGCTCGTCTTCGGAAGAACCTATGATTCTGTCAAAACAGCCTGTATCCGCAGCGGCTCACTTGTCTGTGGTGAATGGCTCCTTGATGGTCAATACAAAAATTGCCGGGCGTAAGACGGTCAATCTCTTTGATATGAACGGAACGCTCCTTATGACAAAATCGTTTAGCGAAGAATCCTGTGAAATTCGTATGGGTTCAACGCGTGGTAAAGCGGTTGCGATTGTGACACTTGAACACGACGGGCGCGTGATAAAGTCATACAAAGTTCGAATGAACTGATTTCCTTTTTATAGAAAATATCTAAATTGTCTAGCATGAGAAAACTTTTTGCTAGAATTGCTATGAGCTGCGCGCTTGTCCCGGCACTGTTGGCGGGGACATCTAAGGCCGCGGTAAATTTGCCCGTGCATAAGGAAGTCCTTGACAATGGACTCACGGTGCTTTTGTACCCCAACAAGCAAGCCCCGACGGTGAGCTTCCGCTTGTTTTACGTGACTGGTTCTGTCCATGAAGTCCCCGGCAAGTCGGGTCTCGCTCACATTCTGGAACACGAACTCTTCAAGGGCACAAAGAAGGTCGGCATTTCCGATAGCATTGCCGATGCTAGGTTCATGGCAACGCAAGATTCTTTGCAGGCTTTAATCCGTTCGGCAAGAATTGCTGATGATACCGCCCTCGTGAAAAAGCTTTCTGCGGAACACGATTCCGTGCTGAACGAACACCGCAAAATCTTTGTCAAGGATGAACTGTGGGGCGCCTACCAGGCTGCCGGTGGCACTGGCCTCAATGCCTTTACAAGCGACTTGCTGACCGCATATACGGTGACACTCCCCAAGAACAAGATTGAATTGTTCCTGTGGCTCGAATCTGACCGTATGCAAAATGCAGTGCTCCGCGAGTTCTATTCTGAACGCTCTGTGGTGCGTGAAGAACGCCGCATGCGTTATGATGATCGCCCGACAGGCCGTTTCTATGAAACGCTCAATTCTATGATTTACGAGGCTTTCCCGTACCGCGTGCCGACTATCGGCTGGCCAAGCGATATCGAAAACTTGACTCGTGAACAGGCCGAAGAACATTACCGCAAGTATTACAAGCCGCGCAACGCAATTCTTGTGATGGCTGGTGATTTGGACACGCTTGAAACGATGAAGGCTGTCAAGAAGTATTTTGCCCCGATTCCGGCTGGCGAGGCTTTCCCTCCGCTTACTGTGCGTGATCCGGAACAGGCTGGCGAAAAGCGTTTGACCGTCAAGCGTAAGGATGCTCCGAACCTTTACACGCTCGTCTTCAAGACTCCCGCTGTGGGCGATAGCACGCTCTATGCGCTCGACATTGCCGAAGGCGTTTTGAACGGACGTTCTGGCCGCCTTTACAAGCGCCTCGTTGAAGAAGAAAAACTTGCCGTTGGCGTGAGCGCAAGCAACAGCCCGAACAAGTACATCTCTGAATTCTCCGTCCGTGTGAATCTCCGCCCCAACGCCAACCGCGAAAAGGTCGAGAAAATCGTCTGGGAAGAACTTGAAAAGCTGAAGTCTGAACAGGTCAGCGAACGTGAATTCCAGAAGGTCAAGAATCGCGCCTATGCAGGACTCGTCCGTAGCTTGACCGATATGGAAAATGTGGCGACCATGCTTGGCTGGTACGAAGTCTATGGCGACTACCGCATCTTCATCAATTGGGCTGATAATTTGGACAAGGTAAATGTTTCCGACGTGCAGAACGTTGCAAAGAAAACATTTGTCCGTGAAAAGTCCACCGCCGGCTTCCTCGTGAAAGAATAAAACGAGAAGCGAAGGAATCCCTTTGCAAAACGAGCGACGCTGACGCGCCGCTCTGTTTTTGAATTGCGGTTGAACCCTTACACCCCTTCGATGGCTTCAATCTGCTTGCTGAGTTCGCTTGCTTGCAGAGAATCTTCGTTGTAGATGGCGTTGATTCGCTTGCAGCTGAGTTCGAGCAGATTGCGGGCCTCGATGGAATCGCTTTGCTTGCGGAGTTCGCGCAGAGCCTTGTCGATTCTCTTGACGTCCTTCTGGTCGGGGTAACCCTTCATAAAGGCGTAGAAAAGCTGGATTTGCGTGTCGTATTCGCTGTCGGATTCGCAGGCGAGCAAGAACGGGATGACGCGCACGTTGAGGAGCTTCGAGAGGTCGCCCATGAATGTGTTGAGCGTGAGACCCTTCGGGAAGAGCTCTTCTGTGTCTTTCTGGATATCTTCGGTGTTCACGAAATCGCCCTCTTCGAACTGCAAGAGCATTTCGTTGAGCATATCCATTTCGTTGCGCTTAGCTTGTTCGCGATACTTTGCCTGGTAATAAATCGGGAGCGTCGTGAGGCAGTAATGCGCCTGGTTTGCACCGATAAATTCACCGATGTAGTAGATGTCGGCGTCTTCCTTGAGAATGTCTTCTTCGTTGTTGAAGTTTCCGATGCGGGCGGGTATGGGGATCACTTCCATGTTCGAAAGCTCATGGAGGCGTTCGCGCATGGCGTCAACGTCCAAATTCTCGGGGAGTTCCACACCGTTTTCTTCCATCGTCTTGAGAAAGTTGTTGAACTTTGCATCGACAGCGCGGTTGACTTCTCTTCTGCTTGGCTTGTGTTCGAACTGACGAAAATCGCCTTCTAACGTTAAAAGCCCGTTTTTGATCATGTCGTCAAACGGCGTTTCGTTGGGTTCGGCGTCGGGGGAGGGCAAAATGCGCGCATAGGCAATCATTCTGCCGCACAGTTGTTCGTCATTTCCTTTTTTCTGTTCGATTCCAAGCATGCCCTAAAATTAACAAAATCTAACGGACTTGGACCATTTTTTGTTTGCTGTAACCTTGCGCAGAGGTCTTTACGACATAGATTCCGGGGGAAAGGCCTGTCAAATCAGCGTTTCCTTTTGTGTAGCGCACGAGCTTTCCGTTCGTATCGTAGATACGTGATTCGGTTACTGTTGCGTTTACGCGGGTGATTTTTGCGATAGCGACGCTTCCTTTGTCCACGTCTTTTTCGGTAAGCTTGATTTGGTCGAGGTTCGGACCGTCATTGCCGTCAACGATGGAGAACGTGATGTAGCTTGCGCCTTTGGGGAGTGTAATGGTCGCTTCTTTTGTCTGGTATGTGGTCCATTTGTCGGTGGCTTCGAACGAAATGACATCGGCGCCTTTGCATCCGTCAACGCCTGCGGTGCATGTGCCGGGGGCAGCGAAGGCGAGGTTGCGTGTTTTGCCGCTGCCATTTGCGTATGTCATTTCCATCGTGTATTCGCCGGGGTATTCTACATAGACCGGAATTTGGACGGTTGATTTCCCGGTGCCGAAGTTAATGTAGCCGGTGCCTGCAAAACCTGCGTTTGTACTTTCGTTGATGGCGTTATCGATGATGCCGTCTTCGGCCTGGAAGGTGTCTGTGCCCTTGGCTTCAAAGATGGCGCCGAGTTCGATGTCCTTGGTCGTTGTTGTTTTCCAAGTGCTTTCGCTGCCGGCATCGCTTGCGCTTTTGCCTGTCCAGCCTGCGAATTTCCAACCGCTTGCGGGTTCTGCGGTGAATGTGACTGCGGTGCCTTCGGCGATTTTTTCACGATTCGGGGAGGCGATAACGGAGCCGCCAATAGAAGAATTGATTGTTAAGTTGTAGTAAGTGACATTTGCTTCGAGGACGGTAATTTCGTTGGAGCTTGCGCCGAGACCGCCCATGGAATTTGCTGCACGGACCGTAACTTTGGAGCCTGCGGCAATGCCTCCAACATCAATGGAATTTGTCGTGGTGTTGCTGTGGTATTTGCCGTTTACAAAGATGGCCCAACAAATGGCGTTGTCGTCATCGTTCCAGATGAGGTTGGCGCCTTCCTGCGAAATCTTCGGGGCGGAAACTTGTACTGTGAGTTTGTTCGGTTCCCAGTTATCGCTACCGCCCAAGACGTTTTTCAATGTATATTTCGCGGCATCGTTTGCATTCCACACGGTCTTGAGTGTTGTTGCTGTCGATGCGTCTTTGCCTCCGTTAAAATACGTTTTACGTTGACTTGTGTTGATTGCACCGCCGCTCCCGTTCTTGCTGTTGTATTCGCCGAAAATTACGGGGGCAGAATTCATGTCGGGACCCCAGCCTTCGGCTTTGGGTTCTGCGCGCATGATGGTGTTCAACCAGACTACTTTTGCGCGACCCCAGGAACGTCCGAGGTAGAATGTCTTGTTGAAACTGGAATTGCTGACTTCGATAATGGCGTTGTTAAAGACGTAACCCCAGGTGTCTGGGTTTTGCGATGCCGTAATGTAGCCCCCGTTACGCGTCATCACGAGTTTGGTGCCTTCAAAGAATACGTCGCCGCCACCGCAGATAAAGTCTACAGTGCCGTCAATTTCGCCACCTTCCCAATAGGTGCGCCCTTTCTTGGTGTAGTACGTATCTTGACCGCTCAAGAGGCGTACGTTTTTATAGATGAACTTGTCACCTGCGTTTTGCTGCAGTGCAACTTGGCGTGCAGCGCTGCCAGAGTTATAGGTGCCTCTGTTTTGCAGGGTGATGTCCTGCATGTACATGTTTTTGTTGCTAGGGAAGTACAGCGTTGCCGTTGTGCTGATGCCTTCGGTATCTGTTGTGTTCCAAATAATCGTTTTGTCAACGGACTCGCCGATAATGGAAATGTTCGAGCCGCTGAACGTCGATTTGCCGTGTTCGTCACCGGTAACCTTGGTGATGTTGTATTCACCATTCGGCACAAAGAGTATGAACCGCTTGGATTCGGTTGCGCCTGAAGAAGATGCTTTGGCGATAGCCGCCTTGAAGTCGCCATCGACGCCCAAGACAAAGTCGAACCCGTGCTTCGTAATTGCGGAAGCGCTCACCGCCATTGCAAGCGGCATACAAATTGCAAACCTGTAAACCCAACTATTTAACATATTACCTCATCTTCCCATTCACGCGGAACGTGTTGATGCCACGCTTAAAGTAAGCCCCTGCGCTATTATTGTTGCCGCCAAAGTCCACAAAGTAGCGGTTGTCCTGCTGGGCTTTGCGGATGGCGCGTATTGCTTCAATGGATGAGCGTGGTACTTCAACTTCGCCAACTTTCAAATCATCGTTCATCCAGCCGATGTAATCGATGTTCGCCATACCGTCTTTCGAAAGACTTGTGAACTTGAGTTCGCTATAGCCCATTGGCAATTCGATTTCGATGGATTGCATTTTCCAAGTGGTCCATGCGGCTGTAGATTCCATGCTGCCGTCTGCAAGTAATGTTTTATCACCTGCGGAAACGCTGAATCCACGTGCAGAACCGCCACCGTTTGCAAAGTTGATGAACAAAGTGTATTTGCCTTCCTTGAATGCGGTGACGCCGTAGGTCACATAGCTTCCTGTGGAGTTGTCAACGTTTGCGTAACCTTCGCCAACGAATCCCGTGTTGGTTGTTTCCTTGACGCCTTGAATGTCGATAAAGTCTACACCGTCAATGTACGTTTTGCATGTGTCGTTTCCGCACATAGCTGGTGCTGGCGGAGGTGGAACATAGTTGTCGTCCATCTTGGCTAGTGCTTCAAGGTATGCGTTTTCGGCGCTTAAAATTGCAGAGCCGTAATCGCCTGCCCACTGGTAGCCCTTGCGACGTTCTTCGCTGATTTTCATGAAGTCCTGCGTCTTGGTGCTAGCCCCTTCGCGGTCGCAAAAGAAGTAGTTGTCGTTGTTGACTTCGTAAAAGCGGAACCACAGCGATGAACCCGCCTTGTCCACAACGCCTGCGGTCTTGCTAAACGCCTTGTCTTTTAGTTTATTCTTTTTGTACCAAGCGATTGCGCCTTTGACCGCCTTCTGGATTGCTTCGGTTTGGTCTGGCCAGTTCATCAAAAACCACACAACGCCCATGGATTCGTTGCCGGATTTGCTCGGGAGTTCGTAGGCTCGTGCGCCTACGGGGGCGAGGCTGTTGGTGTCGTGTTGGGCGCACCAAACGGTAAGCGAGTTTCCATTTTTGATTTGTGCTTTGAGCAAATAATCAATGGCTTTGTTCAGTGCGGACTTCATCTTGCTTCGTGTGGCGTCGTCGATAATGTCCGAATCAAATGGACTTGTCTTGTTGGCGATATCCATCATCGTGACCATGGCGCGGATCATGGCGTTGTCATTTAGCGTGATTTGGTCGGAATAGTTGCCGCGCTTGGGCCAAACTTGCGGAAGCCCGCCTTTGGAGCGCTGCATGGTCAAAAGAAAATTGACGGCTTTATTGAAACTTGTCTTAAATGCGGATTTGTAATTGTTGTTCGTCGTTTCTTTGTAACGCACGGCGAGCAAACGCATTTCTTGAACGGTGGCGTTGTTGTCGATAGTGCCGAGGTCGGCCCCGCCCTGTGCACGCCATTCGGATTTTTGACCGCCGCCATACGCGCTTTTATACTTGTCGGCCATGGCTTTGTAAAAACCGCCGTTTGCGATTTGCCATGTGGTCATGTTGTAGGTGTACTGGTCAATGTCCATGCCTGATGCAGCTGAAGTCAGCTCCGAATAGCCTCGATAGCTGTTGATTTTCGAAACTGCTGTTGACGGGGGTGTATAGCTTGCCGCAAACGAAAAAGACGCGACAGACATTGCCGCTACAAAAAACTTGTAGTTACCAAACCCAAAATTCTTCATAAAAGACCTATAGAAGAGTTTTTAAACCCACACCACCTCTATAATCTACATTATAATAGGCCGATTTTTGTTATGAATTTCTTTTAAGTGTTGTCTTTGGACAATGGAACTTGTCGCATTGTCACCCTTGCATGTCATTCCCGCCTCCGAGCGGGAATCTCCTTTTCGTTTTATAATACGTTCTGTATAATATTTTTATAAAAATTTTTATAAAATCTAAAAATTGCTGAAATTTCTTTAAAAATCTTGATTTTGTATAATAAAATCTATTGCAGAGTTATGCCGCAAAAACTAATTTATAGGTATGAAACCAATCACTGAATATCAAGACTACCGAGAATACATGCGCGACTTCTACGAAGAACGCAAACGCAGTTCTTTGTTCTCGTGGCGTGAATTCTCCAAATTGGCGGGGTTCACTTCGCCAAACTTTATACAGCTCGTGTGCGAAGGCAAAAGCCGCTTGAGCAAAACGGGCGTCGGAAAAGTGGCCGATGCTATGGAGCTTGCTGGCGCTGACCGCGACTATTTCTTTGCGATGGAACGTTTTGGCGATGCCAAGAACGATGCGACGAAAATCCAGGCGTTTAATGAAATGCAGAAAATTGCAAAAGAAAACCGCTTACGAGTCGTTGATGCCGAGGCGTTTAAGTATTTCGAATCGTGGGTAAACCCGGTGCTGCGTGAACTTGCCCCGATTATGCCGGGCGCAAAACCGCTGGAACTGGCGCGTAACTGCTACCCGGTTGTGAGTGCCACCGAAGTTCGCCATTCGCTTGACTTTATGTGCCATGCGGAATTTCTAAAGAAGGTCGGCGAAGATACCTATGAGCAGACAGAAAAGGTCGTGACCGGGTCATCCGAGGCGATTCCGTTGGCGCTGCGTTCCATGAACCGTCAAATGTCAAAGCTTGCAGCCGAAGCCATTGACGAAATTCCGCCCGAAAAACGTCACATCGCAGGCGTGACGCTTGGTATCTCCGAAGAGACTTACCAATGGCTGGTGCAAAAACTTGAAACGCTCAGGCAGCAGGTGGTTGCCATGGCGGCTAAAGAAAAAGAATACGATAAAGTCTATCGATTGAATTTACAACTATTCCCGCTTACAAAAGGGAAGGAGGAATGAGATGAGAAAAATGTATAAAGTAATTCTGGCTGGAGTGGCTGCTTTTTTGGCTGCATGTTCCAATGATGCTAGCGTTGATTCGGGTATTTCCGGAGCAACGACAGAGCCAAGCACCTCGCCAAAGGCGGAGCTGACCGAAGAACAGAAAAGTATCTTGGCAAAGTCGTTCTACACTTTGATAGATTCGACGAAACTTGATTCGTTAAAGGCCATTTTGGGTACTGAAATTACCGAGGATAACTATCGTTATTTTAATATAATTCCAATAAGCGTAAAGAATGATCAATTTTTTAGTTATCCGAGTAAGGACGGACGTAAAGTTTGTGATGTCGTGACCTTTTCACAAGAATCAAAACCAAGGGTTGATCGAAAAGGTGTGTTTCGTGCGATGTCTTATGATGTTCATGGAAGCTATTGTTATTTGAAAAAGATGAAAGGCAATGAAGATTATTGGGCTGAAGTATGCTCTGGAGAAGAAGATTATGCGTTTGCTCACTCTCACGAAACTTACCGTATGACAAAAATTATTGATGTTGATGGTGTGCCCGTTATTATGAATACCATTGGGACAGGTGATTTCAAATCGTTTTTTGGGTATGGCGTCTCTTGTGGCGAATACTTAAAAGAATTCAAGCAGTCTTGCAGCGCATCGAACGGTCTTTTTTTGGATTTAGGAGATGCTTGTAATATGAATGATTTGAGTTTAGCTTGTGCATCTTTTATTCCTGAAGGTAAAACTCCTGATGAAGTATTGAATTCTTATACCGAAGGGTATAAAATTCAGTGCCTTGAGGATTCTATAAAGTACGCTCCATACGATGATGAAAATTATGTCTACCATGACCCTTTTTCTGATAGCTTGTATAAAGATAGTGTGAGTAGGATTAGCGAATTGGTTTATGAATGGAAAAAGGCTCAAAAACACTCCATGTATGCTTATAGATGGCAATTTTCTATAGTCGATAGTACAGTAGGGGTAGAAGGTGAGTGGAATCAATATTATTATCAAGAAAGTGAAGATGACGAACTTGAACTCAAGCATGCGAATAGCCTAGGCTTCGCTTATAACACCTTGCCAGATACTAAAATTGCAGATGCTTACCGCAAAGAAGGTGTTTATGTGTTGCCGGATTCTTTAGTGGCTGAATTCTTCCCGACTTTGGCGACTTATCCGGCTGGAATAGAGAGTTTGAAGTGGTATCCTCCGGAGGTTTTCTACATCATCGTCTTGAAAGATGTTGGGGCAAAGGGACACTTGGTGACAAATTATGATGCAGATGGAATCTATGTGACGGATATCGTGAAAAGTGGAAATTGCCCTGAAGATACAACGGTCCACTATTCGATGATATTGTTGGCGGATTCTCCCGACTGGAATGTCTTAGATCGCTCCATTGTTAAAACGACTTATGTGAGCGACAACTGGAATTGTGACAAGCCGGAAACTCTTGAGAAAATAGAACCGTATGGAGAATGGACTTTTTCGAATGAGCCGTACTATTATATCGATTGGCTTGAGTTGTTTGAACCTGATAGATATATAGAACTTTTTGGCAAAGACTAGCCCATTTCCAAGATATAGAACTTAACTTTCATGAGCTATTTTCTATCTTAGGGGCGTATGAATACTAAAATCTATTACACCCTTACGGACGAGTCGCCGTTCTTGGCGACTCAGTCTTTGCTTCCTATCGTATCTGCTTTCGCAAAGACTGCAGATATCGATGTCGAAACTAAGAACATCTCCTTGCCGGGCCGCATTCTTGCCGCTTTCGCGGACACGCTCCCGGCAGGTACGACGTTTGCTGGTAAGCCGGTGACGGATGACCTCGCATTCCTCGGCAAGCTCACGCTTGAACCGGATGCAAACATCATCAAGCTCCCGAACATTTCTGCCTCGGTGCCGCAGCTCAAGGCCGCTATCGCCGAACTCCAGAAGAACGGCTACGCCCTCCCGGACTATCCGGATGCTCCTCTCAACGACGAAGAAAAGGCTATCCGCGCCCGCTACGACAAGGTGAAGGGCTCCGCCGTGAACCCGGTGCTTCGCCAGGGCAATTCTGACCGTCGCGCTCCTAACGCTGTCAAGAATTATGCCCGCAACAATCCGCATAGCAACGGTGTGTGGAACGAATCCGTGAAGACTTATGTCGCGAGCATGCAAGCCGATGACTTCTACGGTAACGAAAAGTCCATCACGATGGCCGAAGCCGACTCCTTCAAAATTGAATTTGTCGATGAAGCTGGTGCTGTGACGGAACTCCGTGCCGCAAAGCCGCTCCTCAAGGGCGAAATCATCGATGCGACCGTCATGCGCATGGCTTCTCTCGAAAAGTTCATCGCCAATGCGATGGCTGAAGCCAAGGCCAAGGGCCTTCTCTTCTCCGTGCACCTCAAGGCCACGATGATGAAGGTCTCTGACCCGGTGCTGTTTGGTGCATTTGTCCGCGTGTTCTTCAAGGATGTGTTCACGAAGTACGCTGACCTCTTCAAGGAACTCGGAATCGATGCCAACAACGGTCTCGGTGACTTGTTTAAGCGCCTCGAAGGCAACGCCAAGGAAGCCGAAGTCAAGGCTGCTATCGACGCCGCACTCGCCGCAGGCCCGGATCTCGCCATGGTCGATTCTGCCAAGGGCGTTACGAATTTGCATGTGCCGAGCGACGTGATTATCGACGCTTCGATGCCGGCAATGATCCGCAATTCTGGCTGCATGTGGAACAAGGAAGGCAAGCTTCAAGAAGTTGTCGCCTGCATTCCGGACCGCTGCTACGCTGGTATCTACGACGAAACGATTGAATTCTGCAAGCAGAACGGCGCTTTCGACCCGAAGACGATGGGTACTGTGCCGAACGTGGGCCTTATGGCTCAGGGTGCCGAAGAATACGGCAGCCACGACAAGACGTTTGTCGCCAAGGGAAAGGGCGTTATCCGCGCTGTGAACAGCAAGGGCGAAGTCCTCTTGCAGCAGGAAGTCGCTGCTGGCGATATCTTCCGTATGTGCCAGGCCAAGGATGCTCCAGTACGTGACTGGGTGAAGCTTGCTGTCACGCGAGCCCGCCTCTCCAACACTCCGGCTATCTTCTGGCTCGATCCGGAACGCGCTCACGACCGCGAAATCCAAAAGAAGGTCGAAGCCTACTTGCCGGAACATGACCTCAAGGGTCTCGACATCAAGATTATGAGCCCGCGCAAGGCTATCGTCGAAACAATGAAGCGTGCCAAGGCTGGCCTCGACACCATCGGCGTGACGGGTAACGTGATGCGTGACTACCTCACGGACCTTTTCCCGATTCTCGAAGTCGGAACTTCTGCAAAGATGCTCTCCATCGTGCCGCTTATGGCTGGTGGTGGCCTTTATGAAACGGGTGCAGGTGGATCTGCTCCGAAACAGGTGCAACAGTTCCTCGCCGAAAACTACCTCCGCTGGGATTCTCTCGGTGAATACTTCGCACTCGTGCCTGCATTTGAACAGGTCGCGCTGAAGGACGGCAACAAGAAGGCTAAGGTTTTGGCCGATACGCTCGATGCTGCCAACGGCAAGATTCTCGAATTCAACCGCACGCCGGCTCGTAAGATCGGTGAACTCGACAACCGTGGTTCCCACTTCTACCTCGCTCTCTACTGGGCTCAGGCTCTCGCCGCCCAGAAGGACGATGCAGAACTCGCCGGCAAGTTCGCTCCGATCGCTGCTGCTCTCTCCGCAAAGGAATCCGAGATTGTCGCCGCTCTCGCTGCCGAACAGGGTAAGCCTGCCGATATTGGTGGTTACTACATCCCGAAGGCAGAACTTCTCAAGAAGTGGATGCGCCCCGTCGAAGCGTTCAACGCGATTATCGACAACATCTAGAATGTCACCTCGGACTTTGTCATCCTGGAGCGTAGCGATAGGATCCAAGGCATTAAAAAAGGAGTGTCGCAGAAATGCGCACTCCTTTTTTTTTTGCTTCGCTGTGAATTCTTAGAATTGCCCGCGGCTCCCGTTGATAATCCATTGACACAATGCTTCAATGCCATCGTAGTCGGGGAGCGTCTGGATAAAGTTCTTGGACTTGCTGCGTTCAATAAAATTGCGCCACACCATCTCGTTTTTGCCGTTTAGCCCGAGGTGCTCTTCAATCGCGCCACGTGTCCAGACCCAAATGCCTTGCTCGCAAAGTTTATTGTGGATATTGCGGATGGGGCGCTCTGCTTCTGGCATAGATGCCATCATTGCGTATGCCGTGGATGCGCTGATATTGCTGTGCTTGTTGACGGGGAGGCCGTTTACCAATCGCAAATGGTTGTGGCAAGCGAGCTCGCGGAACAAGTTGCGGCATTCCGTAATGTCTGGGTCATTGGCGCTCAAAAATCCGTCGCGGGTTGCCGTGGTAAATGCGTAGTCCAAATCGACAATCGCACGCACGGGAATGTCCATCGCGCTCAAAACCTGCATACTCTTGCGGGTGTTGCTGACGCCGCCTTGACGCACGAGCGCACACTTGATGAGCGCAAAAGATTGCCCGGTAATGCGCTCGAAAAGGGCGGGCAGCACTCGCCATTCCGTTTTACCTTCGGTGAGTAGCACGTAGTCGGCAAACAAAAGTTCATTGCTGTTAGACAAACTAAACAGCATTTGCAACTGGCTCGGTGCATCTTTCACGACTTGGCGAACTGCATCTTCCATTCGCTTGCGCATGAACGTGCCACGTTCCCTGTTCTTGCGAATCAAGAGAGACGTGCTCACGTCTTCGCTCGTGACCATCTGTGCGGAATGCGTTGCAAAAACGACTTGATAGCCTTCGTTCGAAAGGTTCTTCAGCGCCACGCGCACGAGTTCCACTGCTTGCGGGTGCAAAAAGAGTTCCGGCGAATCAATCAATAAAAGCTTGCGGCTCAGGTAATGATTGTTGTGGTGCTTCTTGATTTCCGCGAGATAGCGGATAAGTGCCATCTGGATGGCGCGTTGCGAACCTGCACCCATGCGCGAAATATCGCGTTCAAAACCGTCATCTTCATCAACAACTTTAATCGTTGCGCTCTTGAGGAATGTCTCGAGAGTCGGCACGGGAATGTCGAGCTCCACGCGAACGCTCGGGAATAGCGGACGTAGTGCCGAGTTGACTTCTTTATCGAAAGCCTTGATTTCTTCGGCCTGGCTGTCGCTTCCGGGGGAGAGCAGTTCCGTAAACTGCTCGATGACCTGGCTCAATTCGCCACCAAACCTGCGTTCCAGTGGCTTGAAAATCTCGTGCATGAGCTTGGTGTAGGCTTGGTTCCCCTCAAAATCCCAAATAGCGATGGATTCCGGGAACATGCGATTAAAGGCTGCGGTAAACTTGTCATTGACGCGTACCCAGTCTTTGCCTTTGCGCTTGCCGTTTGGCGGGCAGAATGCCCAAAATTCAATATTGCCGGGGAGTTCACCTGGGATTCGCTGCACTTTCTTGACGCGGAGCGTTGTCCCCGAGAGGAACGGCTCTACTTCGGCCGCTTTTTCTTCTCCAAGGCGGTTCAAAACCTGCTCGGTGATGCCTTCAAAAAGCCCCTCCGCTTCTACGGGGTGGTTCGGGTCATCAAAATACGAGATGTCCAGCGAAAAATTGGCAAGCAACCAGCGGATTCCCATCAAAATGTTCGTTTTTCCGGCGTTGTTGTAGCCGATAAGGGCGGTAAAATCACTAAGCGGAAAAGTCTCGCGCTGGATAGAGCGGAGATTCGAAATCGTAATGCGGGACAATCTAAGTGCTTGCGGCTGCATAGCTTGAAACTATAAAAACTTTTCGAAAAAAGTCGCATTTGGCGCAATTGCAAGCGAAAAAGTGCAAATAAGACCGTATAAATTGGAATGATTGTACGGGAATGACCTCCAAAAGTCTTTTTTGATGCTAAAAGTACTTCATGCGGGCGGGGCCCCAGCTCAGAGTTGACGCCTACGGCGTCAGCGGCTTCACTCGGTCATGTGCGCCTGCAAGCAGTCGCCCGCGACTCTCGTTTTGCACGCTACTGCGAAGACAATACCTTGGCCGACGCCTCCATTTTATTGACGATTTATCGTTATCCTTAAATTATGTAACCTCTTATCTCGCTTATTGTTATGCATAATATGCCAATGAAACCTTTTTGGAGCTATGGACAATTGCTAGTGTGCCGTGAATGTGGCTGAATGTCTTAAAAAACGAAAAAACACTTTAGCTGTTGGGGCTAAAGTGTTTCTTTTTGGGGTTAGGAGGAGAACAAAGAGTTCTTGAACATAAAGGTATTTAAAGTTTGGCTCCATAATGTGTTTTTCGTCATATTCGCGTTGAAAAGTGTTGTGAACTTCTCAATGGGCTGTTGTAAATTTGCTACAATTAATATTAGGTATGTAAAAAAGAGGTTTTGTTCAGTGTCAAACTTTGATAACGAAAAGGGTTTTATTGCTAAATTTTCGGGCATGAAGAAATACGCTGCTCCAGTTGTTCTTTTTGTCTTGGCTTGCGCCTTAATAGTTTACCTCAAGGTTGATTTTTCTGGATCGTCCTCTTCGTTTGACGTTAGCCGATACATGCAGACGCGAGGGAAGATTGATTCCTTGGAAGTGGCGCTTTGGAATGCCCAGGGCGATGTCAATGCTCAGGTGAAAATTCGCGATGAGCTTGCCAATGCCTGGGAAGATCTTTCGACGATGCGTACGAATACCGCTGATGAAGCCGAATCTCCTGAAGAAAATGTGGGCGGGTTCTCTGGTGGCGTATGGCTCTGGATTATCGGTGGTACGCTTGCCGTGCTCCTTTGCTCCGTAGTTCTTGTTCTTGTGCTCATCCATCGCAGAAAAGTTGTTGAAACTCGCATGATGGAAGCTCTTGCAAAATCGAGAGAAACTGGGGAAATGCCTTCTGTGGATGATACGGAAACGGTCCTTACGCCGCGTGTCCATGCTCCTAAGAAGTCTATTATCGATGAAGCCGAAGAATTTGCTGCCAAGCGTCGTGAGACGATGGAACTCCAGACGAAGGCTGCCGCAAGTGCAAATCCTGTCGACCAGACTGCAACTGATGTGAACGCATCCGGCGTGAATGCTACGAAGGCCGCTTTTGAAGATGAACATGGCGTTCCTGAAAATCGCATTTTGACATCTCCGTTCAACGGTAGAACCGTTCTCCGCCCGACGGCGAGAGAACGCATTACGTCTGCTATGCAGTCTCTTTCCGATGTGTTGCATCATGACCGCACCAAGGTGAAACCTGCTGCTCCGGCGGCAGCACCAAAGCCTGATGTCGTTGCAACGGCTGTTGCTCATCCGCTTGAAATGAACCGCTTTGACCGTGAATCTTCGGTGAACAGCAAGATTTTGCAGATGTCTCGCAGAGGCTTCCCAGCTTCGGCAATCGCTTCGAAGCTTAAGATTCCTCAGGCTAAGGTCGAGGCTGTTATCAAGGAAGCTGTAGAAGCAGGTAACTAATGCGTTACCGCTTTCGTTGCGAATATCTAGGCAGCGCCTTTTACGGTTGGCAAGAACAAAATTGTGGCGGCAAGCTCCGCTTTGTAACCGTGCAGTCAACGCTCGAAGAGGCGTTGTCTACGGCGTTACGTGCGCCCATCCGCGTGGTGGGGTCGGGCCGAACCGATACGGGCGTTCATGCCCGAGGCCAGTGTGTCCACTTTGATTTTGATGGCGAACTTGACCCAGTAAAAGTCGTGCGTTCTGTGAACGGGCTTACTAAGCGCTTGATTCGAATCCGCGATTTACAGCCTTGTGCTCCAGATTTCAATGCCCGTTACGATGCCGTTTTACGTTATTACCAGTACACGATTTTTACGCGCCCGGTGGCGCTGATGCGTGACTTTGGCTGGGAGTGCGGCTCGCTGAATTTGGATATCGAGGCGATGGGCCGTGAGGCCCAGTCTTTCCTTGGCGAACACGATTTTATTGATTTTTGCATCCCGCGTAACGATGGAAAATCGACGCTTTGCACGTTGAGCGAGTTCCGCTTGGAACGCTTGAACGACTGGAGCTGCATGTTCCACATTAAAGGGAACCGCTTCTTGCACCGTCAGGTGCGTGCGATGGTCGGGACGCTTTTTGATGTTGGTCGAGGCCGCTATCCCGAGGGGACGGTCAACCAGATTTTTGAGAAAAATTTCAAAGGCGAACGCACGTGGGCGCCCCCGCAGGGGCTCGTGCTCGAAAACGTGGAATATAAGGATTATTAATCCTTATCCGCGAATGGCTTCGATCATTTCTTTTACAGCGCGTTCCATGCCAACGAGTGCGGCACGGCTCACGATGCTGTGACCGATGATGATTTCATCAATGCCGTCAATTTGAGCGACTGCCTCTACGTTTCTGTAGTTGAGTCCACGACCAGCGAGTACGTTCAAGCCATACTTGTGGGCAAGAACCGTCATATCCTGTAAAGCAGAAATTTCACGATCGACTTCTTCGCGGCTGCCGAGTTCAAATGCGGTTGCGTATTTGCCAGTGTTGAATTCCACATAGTTTGCGCCGACCTTCTTGGCTGCCTTGACCTGTTCTGTTTCGGCGTCGATGAACACGCTCACCTGGATGTCGTTGTTCCTAAGCGTCATGATGTATTTTGCAAGTTCATCGATCTTAGCAGAAACGTTCAAGCCGTCTTCTGTCGAAAGCTCGGTGTGGACTTCCGGCACGAGCGTCACCATGTCCGGCTGGCGGTTGATGGCGAACTGCACCATGGCCTGCGTCGGTGCCATTTCCAAATTCAACTTTGTGGTGACCGTTCCGCGGAGGAGCCTGATGTCGCGGTCCTGAATGTGGCGCTTGTCTTCACGGAGGTGGGCGGTAATTCCATTGCAACCGGCGAGTTCGGCAATCATGGCCGCTGCGACCGGATCGGGTTCCTTGCCTTTACGGGCTTCACGGATTGTTGCAATATGGTCCACGTTTACACCGAGTTTGATAGACATAGGATCTCCTATTTAGAATTGAATAAAGTTGAAAGGTCTACGAGGGTTGTTCCTTGCTTGGCGGCTTTCTTGGAAATATCCTCAATTTTAGACAAATTTTGTTCTGTTAGCGGGATGATCATTACAGATGTTCCGCTTTTGGGTGCTTCCCTGAGTTTTTGGTGGACATAGTCTTCGATTGAGCTATTGTCCGGATTGTACGGGAACGCAATTTTACATGTGATTTCAAGGTCCTTGCATGTTTGCGGAACGACGGTTCTGTCTTCCATGGACAAGTCCAAAAACCACATGTTCCTTTTTTCTGTCGGCTTAAGAATGGCCTGCAAAAGTTGTTTGTGCTTTACAGCCTGTTCTCCATAGCGTGTCGCAATGCCCGCTGCGCTTGGGAGAACTTCTTTTGCCGCATTGATAGTCTCTTCGATTTGTTCGGCCGTGTGGTGGATGCGGAGCGGACGCAATTTGTTGTGAACCTTGTTTAGCTTAGTCGATTCCATGGTAAGCCAAAGGACAATTTCCTTGTTGCGGATTTTGTCGAGGCTTTTGTAGAAATCTTCATTTAGACCAAATGGCGGGATTAACAGATTGAACGGAAAATCAAAGCTGTTTAGTTTTGCAATGATTTCCGGAGAGAGGTTGGTTGTTTGGAATGCAATCGACATGAGCGATGCATTGTTCATGAAAATGTTGTCTGAAATCTGAAATGTCAGCTTGAGTGAATCGCCCTTGGGGGTCAATATATCGACCATTGCAGACTGGTAGGCGTTCGGGTTTTCGTTGAGCTCTTCCATCAAAAGAACGGTGCCGCCGTGGCTCTGGATGAATTTCTGAGCTTGCAAAAGATAGACTACAATTGTCTTTCCGCGGGCTAGCGTCCAGATGGTGCGCTTGGAACGTTTGGAGTAACTAGACGAGATTATCTTCATCTCGTCCTGCAATCTTTTTTCAAATGGAATGGTATCGTTTACAACGGGGGCGGTTTCAGGTTCCCGCATACCCGTGGTCTCCTCGATTTTTTCGAGAATTTGCTGCGCTTTCTCCTGGTTGTTCAAAAAGACGGACAAACCAGCGAAAATCCCCAGTGCTAAAAAAAGAGCGACAATGTGTTTAAGCTTTATCATTTCACCTGTAAATATAACTACATTGGGCGCATGCCTATTCTATTTGCACTTGTTGGAGCTACTGGTGTTGGCAAGTCTCGCCTTTCACTGGAACTGGCGGAACGCTTTAATGCCGAAATTATCGGTGTAGATTCTCGTCAAATCTACAAGGGCTTTGCTATCGGGACTGCTCAGCCCTCTTTAGAGGATATGGCTCGGGTCCATCATCATCTGGTTGATTTTCTTGATCCCCGGCTGGTGTTTTCTGCGGGTGACTTTTGTGCGAATGTGAAAAAGCTTTTAGCCGATAACCCTGGTCGAAATTATATCTTGGTGGGGGGCACAGGACTTTATCTTCAATCCTTGATGCTTGGACTCCCTCAGATTCCTAAAATTGATGAATCTGTGCGCAAGTCTTTTGAAGATGATGTCGCTAAGTTTGGAAGTAAAACTTTATACGAAAAAGCGAAGCTTGCGGACCCCGAAGCGATGGAAAAGGTTGAACCGAACAATGTCCAGCGCATTATCCGGATTTTAGAAGTTTTTCAGCTGACTGGTCGTAAGCTTTCGGAATGGCAAAAGGAACGTGAAGGCGGTATTGGTGAATTGCCTGTGTTCTGGCTGAACCGTAGTCGCGAAAATCTTTATGCGAGGATCGATGCACGCGTGGACCAGATGATGGCTGACGGTTGGCTTGATGAAATTCATAAACTTGCTAAAACAGTGCCGTTAGAAGCCCCTGCATGGCAGAGCCTCGGCTATAAAGAACTTTTGTGTGCAAAAGACGGCAATCAAGTGCAATCGGTCCTCGAAGAAGTTAAGCGAAAAACGCGAAATTACGCAAAACGACAGTTGACGTGGTTCCGTTGGCAGGTGAAATCGACTGAAGTGGACTTGGATACTTGTACGAACCCTTTGGAATATATCCATAATAGGATAGTTGCTCCTTAAAAGGGGCATTTTTAGGACTCTCTGAAAAATTTTTCTCCAAAAATTGGACTTGAAAAGGGCAAATTGCCCTTTTTCTTTTGGGGTGCCCTTAAAAAAGTGGTGAATAGAATGTGAATATCATGATGTAGAACCGGAAGACAACCCGTTTTTATCGAAAAAAGTGAAAAAAAGTGATTTTTTTTGCCAATGACCCCTTGTTTTTATTCCTGAAAATTCTATAATTGGTCTCACCCTCGAACGGGTCACCCAAAACGACCTGAACGAGAGACGAAAGCCCGCGAGACTTTCGGGAAGATTGAAGGAATCGGAGATGTGCTTAGTGACGGCCCAAGAAAATTTCTTGGAAGTCAAATTTACGAAAAACAGGACAGACTATTTTAAAAATCAATGAAGAGTTTGATCCTGG
>NZ_MWQK01000008.1 GCF_002210425.1 Fibrobacter sp. UWB2
GCATGAACTCCGAATACGCAAACCAGAACAGCTACGACTGTATCCAGGTTCACGGCGGTTCGGGCTACATGCTTGAATACGCTTGCCAGCGCCTCTACCGCGACGCTCGTATCACCTCCATTTACGAAGGTACGACGCAGCTCCAGACGGTTGCAGCACTTCCGCACATCACCACCGGCAGCTACGGCCTCATGCTCGAAGAACTCGAAGCCATGGACGTTCGCCCGGAATACGAAAGCCTCAAGGCTCGCGCCAAGGCTATGGACGAAAAGTACAACGAAGCTATTGAATACGTGAAGTCCGTTGAAAACAACGAATTCACCGACCTCTGCAGCCGTCACTTGTACGAACTCGCCGCAAACTGCGTGATGACCCAGTTGCTCCTCCGCGATGCAACCAAGGCACCGGAACTGTTCGACAAGAGCGTGAAGGTGTACTTGAACCTCGCCGAAGCTGAAGTCGCAAAGCACTACAACTTTGTGAAGAGCCTCCGCGTGGAATCGCTCGAAAGCTACAAGCAGGCATAAGCCCTGCAGGATGTCATCCCCGCGAAGGCGGGGATCTCCCTTTACAAAAGAACCTCGGTGATAAACCGAGGTTTTTTCTTTAATTCACAAATCGGAGAAAACATCTTCCATCGGTTTTCCACGGCTTTCTATAGCATCGGCATAACCGCGTTCCATTTTGCGTTCGAACTCTTCGTCTGTTTCTAATAGAGCATCGCAACGCAGTTCATCGCTTGTATTATTTTCAGCATCACTCATACAACAACTACTTGGGAAAATCCCTAAAATAAAAATGTCTCCCACTGGGACACATCAACGAGAGGTGCGGGGAGTCCTGTCGCTACAAATATACCCCCATTTATCATTACACGCAAGAGGGCTTGCATTACGAAAAGGCGCAGACTCAATTGGGGCAGCGTTGTTTCTTTTCTAGGGGCGGGTAGGCCGGGCAAGCCGGGCGTTGCGGGTGCGGCGTTTGAGCACCCGCAGTGGGGGTAGCGTAAGACCTGGTCGGGGCGGGTTCGGAACAATATTCCCGAAGGGAATGACTATAAGGGCGGGGCCAGGGCTGGAGCGAGGGGGACTCTCCCCCCCCCCTTTATATAAATCGAGCACAAGGAGCGCGGCTACGCAGACAAGGACAACTTCGACTATGCGCCGGAAGATTTTGCCGACGCTATGGACAACTACAACCGCGTTCTCGAAGTCGCTGGCGACATCACCGCGAACATCGTCTTTTACATTTTCAAAAATTTACTTGACAATGTTTCCTTTTTTTTATATTTATGATAAAACACAACCGTAGCCCAAAAGGCTGTATTTATGAAAGAAATCATTGTAATATACGGCGACAATAATGTCGGAAAAACAACCGTAATTAATGAAATTTACGACGACCTCGTTAAAAAGGGAGCATCCATAAAGAACGCCAAAACACAGCAAGGTGGAAGTCGAATGGATTTCGACGCTGAATTGAACTATAATGGGAAAAACATAGCCCTGATGTCCATGGGCGATTCTGTCGGCAGTGTAACCACAGTCATTCGTAAATACAAGCAATCCGATATACTGATAACAGCATACAACACCAAACACGCCACATTAAGCCGTGAGTGGTTAAAAAATGCCCAAAAGATAACGATCGTGCGTAAAAGTTCCGCAACCAATTCGGACAACAGCAGCGTCTTGCAACAGGTTTTAGCTTTAATATAAACAAGTTCATCTCTTTACACTGTAGATGTCCTATGCAATTGTAAAGTTCACTTTTTTAGGACAAAAAGGAAATGATATGAAACAAGTTTGTGCAATGTGCGGGAAGGAACACATATCAAACGGATGCCTCGATACAGATGCTTTTGGAACTTACGGAGCTAGCGTAGGCGTAACGCCTCAAGCCAAAGTTCCATCAAATTATAGCACATGGGACTTTCTTAGAGACGAAGGCTTTAGCCCTAGCGACTATTTTTGCAAGCACTGTCGCGACCGACTTCTTAGAAAACATAAAGCTGTGTGCGGATGGACAAGTTTTTAGCAACGAATTACTTATCGGATGAGGCCTCAGAAGCGGAACGCTATGTCTTGAACAAAAAAATGACGCGTCCGCCTATTTCTTATTTTTCCATCGGCATTCACGCATTTATATTTCTGTATATCGTTATAGCCTCATTTTTTTTGATATTTTGCTTATGCCACTTTTGGGCATTTTTTTCATCTAATTGCCGTTCGTTTTGGACGAGCGAAAATTCAATTGTATTTTACATTGCCGTTACCATAATTTCCTTTTTCATTGCGCTCTCAATATTCTCTAAACGTATTTTGATTGGACTTATCCATGTTTATCAACGATACGCCCCTGAATCTCGTCGCAGAATGTGCCTTTTCAAGCCAACTTGTTCGGAATACGCCTTATTAGCGTTGAATAAATATGGTTCTATTCGAGGAACAATAAAAACAATTGACCGGTTAAAAAGGTGCAAAGGTGGCAAGTATCATATCGATTATCCATAAGCCCAAAACGCTTGTTCAAAAAAAAGCTACTTTATTTGGCGTAAGCCGAACGGTCGTGTGACCGCATGAACTCCGAATACGCAAACCAGAACAGCTACGACTGTATCCAGGTTCACGGCGGTTCGGGCTACATGCTTGAATACGCTTGCCAGCGCCTCTACCGCGACGCTCGTATCACCTCCATTTACGAAGGTACGACGCAGCTCCAGACGGTTGCAGCACTTCCGCACATCACCACCGGCAGCTACGGCCTCATGCTCGAAGAACTCGAAGCCATGGACGTTCGCCCGGAATACGAAAGCCTCAAGGCTCGCGCCAAGGCTATGGACGAAAAGTACAACGAAGCTATTGAATACGTGAAGTCCGTTGAAAACAACGAATTCACCGACCTCTGCAGCCGTCACTTGTACGAACTCGCCGCCAACTGCGTGATGACCCAGTTGCTCCTCCGCGATGCCACCAAGGCACCGGAACTGTTCGACAAGAGCATGAAGGTGTACTTGAACCTCGCCGAAGCCGAAGTCGCAAAGCACTACAACTTTGTGAAGAGCCTCCGCGTGGAATCGCTGGAAAGCTACAAGCAGGCATAAGCCTCGCTAACGCGAAATTGAAGGCCCCGACTCTGACGAGTCGGGGTTTTGTTTATATCCCAATTATTTTCTTTCTCATGCGCTATCACCCGAAAAATTGTATAGCTTTATAAATAGATGGAGAAATTTTATGGGAGCGAACAACGATTTTCAGAAGATTGATCTGAATGATTACATCCAGACGGGCGAAGGCGGGACTGCGCTCGCGTATACGCATAGGAACGGCAAATCGCTTGCAAAGTTGTACAATCCGGATTTTGACGCAAATACAATAAAAAATGAATTTTGGGCATCGCGGACGGCTTTCGAGTTGGGCATTTCTACACCGGAACCGTTTCGTTTGATTACGGAAGGCAAGCGTTTTGGCGGGGAATACGAGCTCATTCAAGGCAAGCGTTCTTTTTCGCGAATCATTTCGCAGGAGCCCGAACGGCTAGAAGAGATTTCCTTGGAATTTGCCCGCATGGCACGAGAGCTCCACGCAACAAAAGCAGATACTTCGCGGCTCAAGTCTTACAAGCAGATGATTACGCAGTTCTATTCCGAAAAGGATTTCGTACCGGAAGACTACAGAAATCGCATCTTGAAATTTTTGGATAAAGTTCCAGATACTGAGACTTGCCTCCATGGCGATTTGCAGATTGGCAATGCCATCACCGACGGAAAGAGGACTTTCTGGATTGACTTGGGTGGGTTCGGATACGGTGCTCCGGAATGGGACCTTGCACTTATGTGGAACTTGGCGCACATGCCAGATGCAGACAAACTAGACTTTCTTTTCCATCTGCCGTCTGAAACGATGAAAGCCCACTGGAACATTTTCTTCACGGCCTATCTCGGCACAAATGATCCGCAGTGCATCGAAGAGGCGACACGCCGACTTCCGCTATTTGCCGCAGCGAAAATTCCGTACATGTTCGGAATAGCGTTCCATAAAAATGTGCCCGAGGAATTTTTCGCTCTTCTCACTCAGATGTTGGACCAGTCAGACACAGGTAAGGAGTAACCATGAAACTCGAATTCGGTTTACAGACTCGCGAAGAACTCGACGAGGCGAGCGCAATTATGGCCAGGGCATACGAGGATTACGACTATGTCACACTCTATTTCCGTGATGCAGAAAAAAGCCGAAAGGGGGTGCAGATTTTTATGAACTGCGTCCTAAAAGCAAATTATGGAAAAGCAGATTTACTGGCAGCGCATCGGGACGGTAAGCTGGTTGCCCGCGCAACACTGGAGGCACCCGGCTTCAAGAAACCTTCCGCATTCCAATACATCATACACGGTTTTTGGCGAGTATACCTTAACACGAAATGGAGCGAAATCAATGGATTCGTGGCCATGGACGAAGGCGCCAGCAAGCCCTGCCACGATTTTCAGAAATCAGGGCCGGACATCTGGTATCTCAGCATGCTCGAAGTAGACCCGTCTGCACAGGGGCAGGGCGTCGGTTCGCAATTTTTAACTTATATAGAAGATTATGTACGAGAACGCGGCGGCAAGCAGTTGGCGCTATTCACAAATTCAAAAGAAAATCTCGCTTTTTACAGCAAGCGAGGATACGAGGTCTTCCACGAATGTGAAATCGAGCACAACGGCCGAAAAATCGGCAGCTGGAGCATGAAGAAGACGCTATAGACGAAAGAAATGACGACAAGAAAAATCCGATGAGCTTTACCTTTCGCATCTTTTTTGCATAAATTTATAGCATGAAACCCGCTCTAAAAATAATTGCAATTTTGCTCATCATTTGCGTTACAAGTGTAACGACTGCGCTTGTCATGAAAAAGCTGTACTCCGACACAAAACGGACGAGCATCACAAGCGAGTTTGTGGAGCAGCAAATTAGCGAGATTTCGGAGCTTGCGACCCTCCACCACCACTACCGCAAAAATGCAAACTACCAGGACGCGAAAAAACTCCTCGAATACATGCCCAACTGGAGAATCAACAAATCCATCAAGGAATTTTCGCTTGTTTATGAGGGCGATGTCAAGCTGGGTTACAATTTGAAGGACATCAAGATTCTTGTCGAGCCGAACACGCAAAGCATTTTTATTTATCTGCCGGAGCCCAGGATTCTAAGCCACAGCATCGATTTCGAGAGCATACAAATTCTTTGGGAAAAGCAAGGCTGGTTCAACAACATCCGCTTCGAAGACTTCAAGCAGTTCTTTATTTCTGAACAAAAGAAATACGAACAGGAGAACAGCGAGGAGCTCAAGCGCAGAGCACGCGAGCATGCGATGAAGTTAATCCAGTTGCGGCTCGGGACAACCATAGAACACGGCTACAAGGTCAATCTGGAGCAGCGCGAATAAAAACTGGCCGCCCCGCGAGGGACGACCAATTTAATTTTCGGTCTGGATCCTATCGCCTCTATCGAGGCTCCAGGATGACAGCAGGCGAACTTAGTTACCGCGTTCGAAGCGGATGAAGTTCACGACCTTCAAGCTGGTAAGGCCGAGCTGCTTTGCAACGACTTCCTGGAGGTAGTCCTTGACAGAGAGCTTCTTCGGGTTCTTTTCAGACATGAAGAATTCCTGGTCTTCGAGAACGATTTCCTTAAGGACCTTAGCCACGCGGCCATCAATCTGGCGCTGCATGAATTCAGGCTTGGTCTGCTTGCCAGAAGCTTCGATCTGAGCCTTGGCAATTTCCTTTTCCTTTTCGATCGTTTCAGCCGGAACTGCAGCATCGTTCAATGCAACCGGAGCGAAAGCAGCGGCCTGCATAGCGATGTCCTTAGCAGCCTGCTTGAGAGCAGCTTCGTCAGCAGAGCCTTCGAAAGCGAGTTCAGTGATAACACCGATCTTGCCCTTCATGTGGCTGTAAACGCCAAACACGGAGTTCGGAACCTTCTTGATTTCTGCAAACTTGCGGAAGTCAATGTTTTCCTGAATCTTCACGAGGACGTCCTGGAGGCGGTCATTGATCTTGACGCCATCGACGACAGCGTTCTTGAGATCTTCGACGGAAGCGATATCCTGCGTTTCAACAGCCTTGGTGGCCATAGCAGCGAGGGCAACGAAGTCGTCGTTGTTGGAAACCGGTTCAGTTTCGCAGGTGAGTTCGAAAGCGGCAGCCTTGTCAGCAGTTTCGATAAGGTAAACGCGGCCTTCCTTAGCAGCCTTGTCTGCGCGCTTTGCAGCGACAGCAGCACCGTGCTTGCGGAGGAGTTCAACGGCCTTGTCCATGTCACCGTCAGTTTCGACGAGTGCCTTCTTGCACTGCATCATGCCGACGCCAGTCTTCTGGCGGAGTTCGTTAACGAGGGAAGCGGTAATCTGCATATTACTTGTCCTCGCCGTTGTCGAACTTCTTCACTTCTTCCTTGGATTCCTTCTTGTCAGCAGCGACGCGCGGCTTGACGTTAGCAGCGATGTAGTCCACAATGAGCTTGAGGGACTTCACAGCGTCGTCGTTTGCCGGAATCGGGTAGTCCACGAGGGTCGGATCGACGTTCGTGTCGCAGATGCCGATGATAGGAATGTGGAGACGGCGAGCTTCTGCAACAGCGATCTTTTCGTGAGCGAGGTCGGTCACGACGAGAAGGCCCGGGAGGTTCACCATTTCGCGGATACCACCGAACACGTCGAGGAGCTTGGCGCGTTCACGAGTCTTGTCGAGGACTTCCTTCTTGGAGAAAGCCTGGAAGGTGCCGTCCTGTTCCATGGTGTCGATCTTGTCAATCTTCTTGATGGACTTGCGGACAGTCTGGAAGTTCGTGAGCATACCGCCCAACCAACGGTTGGTGACGGAGAACTGGTTGCAGGTAGCAGCAGCGTCGAGCACGCACTGACGTGCAGTCGGCTTCGTGCCAACGAAGAGCACGGTCTTGCCAGATTCAGAAATCTTGGCAGCAGCCTTAGCAGCTTCTTCGAGGAGGTCACGAGTCTTGGAGAGGTTGAGAACGTAGATGCCGTTCTTTTCTGCCAAGATGTACGGTTTCATTTTCGGATTCCAGCGCTGAGTCTGGTGACCAAAGTGGGAGCCTGCAGCAAGCAGATCTTCGACGGAAGGCAAATTAGCCATAGTATATTTTCCTTTTCGGTTGTTACTACCCGGACTGCAATTAAGCCACAAAGCGAAGTCAATATTAATTGTACCGCGCCACCGAAGCGACTCTTGCAAGCCGGTGATTGTTTATGCCCAGGCGATATTGCTTGGACGGGGGTAAATTTAGAAAAAACAAAATTTCATGTCTAGTCAATTTTTTCGTTTACACCTGCAACTGACATAACGATATGAGTATAGAACAATTCATCAAGGAGTTAACTATGCCGAAGAAAAAGCAATACCAAATCGTAAACGCTCGCGTAGAAGTGTTAAGCGGAGGTCCAGGGCCAGGAATCCTCGTTGCTGAGTTGGAACTTCTACCCCAAACCGCAAAAGGCAAGCCGCTTTTCCTTACCATCGATGAAGTCGACGGCATGCCAGCAATATTCAAGACAGAAACTTCCGTATTCGACTGGTTCATAAACGAGGCCGAACATGAAAGCGACCTGATTGAACTACAAAACAAAGCCTCGCTGTACGAAGGCGAAAGCTATGCCGAGCTCTTCGAGAATCACGAGGGGATCGAATGCTACGACGGGCTCCGCTACCTGATTTACGTGACGCGCGCTGAATGGAAGAATCTCAAGTCATTCATCAAGAAGACCAAGGGTAAGCTCCTCAGCGAAATTGAGATTCCAAAATCTGACGTCGAAGAGGACTGGGAAAACGGAGAAGAGGATTTTTAAAATCCTCTTTTTTTTGTACACAAAAAAGGAACGCACCGCGTTCCCTTTTTGCGTTCTTCAATGTTTTCCACTAGAATCCTAGTCCCTCCTCTCCACATCCGTACTGTTCCGCTTCTTTCGCGGCATCGTACAGAGCGAGTTCATCGAGCGTGGCGTAAATGCGATTTTCATCCACGTTATCAAGCAAAAAGTCAGCCTGAATCGAGATGGCATCGCTATCCAAGTTACAAATGACATCGCAGACTCGCCGCCTCTGCTCAAGAGAAAGACAATTAAAGACGACCCCAATAGACGACGAAGTATCGCCTTCCAAACGGGTGAAATTCACCCCCATGCTATTGCAGATTGCCGTGCGGAGTTCTTCGCGCATATTTGCCAAACGCTTCAAACTTGTTGTCCAGCTCATCTTGGGGAACTGCGAGACATACCGATCCAGACGTTCCCTGATGTAAGGCACGCTCCAATCAGCGAGTCCGTCTTTCCCGACATAAAATGTTTCTACGGGATAGCCCTCCCGCATGTAATCAACATCCACACTGACGACATCGCGCCGATAAGGGTCCACGAACATCTTGCCCTCGTTATCGCGGAACGGGAAATCCACAGTTTTCCCGTTAGTCTTGATTTTGACACGGATGTCGTACGCCGGGTGGAGCGCCAGCAGCATTTGTTCCACCTCGTCGCATATCCAGCGTTTTTTCCCAAAAAACATAGACTCTCCTTTTTACCGATACAGGTACGGCAGTTGCCTCATATTATTATAGAACGTCGTCATATTTGATTCCTGGCTATCCATCTTGTGGTTCGGATCGTCAATACGGATGCAGCGGATTGGGTAATAATAATCCTGTTTCAAGAGGACCCCTCTCATGGTTTCCTTAACCCCTTCCTGTTGCTCTTTCGTGTAATGGTTCGGTACAATCACAGTCGGGAATCCATCACTCGTCCAGACGACGCTCAGGGAGTCCACAAATTCCATAGAATCCTTCTCGTTATTGTAAAACCCGGACAGGTTCAGTTCAACCGTATCGACCCACCCATAAGTCTCTTCGTGCAGGCGAGCTCGCAAACGTTTCAAGCCGCTTGGGTCCAAAGAATCCACAACCTTAGTAGGGCTAAATGTCGGCCAATACATCAAATGCCCCTTTGGGGAGAAAAACAGCCCCGCATTCTGCTCCGCCGAGGCGATTTTCCAGCCCGCAGGACACGCATTGAGTCGCCCTATAGAAGAATAATAGCGCCCTCGTTCGCATGTGGAATCCAGGCAGAAACTGCAATGCGTCTTGTATCGCAAATTTTCCAGCATCAAGTGGAAAGTCACGGTATCACCACCCGCCACAAAGCCCGAATCGTGTTCCGACATGTCGCAGCCAGTATACCCAGCATACTTCAGCACTATATATTCATTGCTGTCGCGCGGGTCCACAAAGGTCTCGAGCTTCTGAAAATAGTAGCTATCAATATCCTTTTCAGGGCAATGCGCATAATTACGGGGAGGCTTCCACGAAATTTCCACCCTACTAATAAATATGGAGATTACCCCACCAATGATTAAGCCGATAGTAAACCACAACAACCACTCGCCTAAAGATGAGCCAAAGATTTTAAATGAAAGGGGTTTAAAGAGTTTCACGCGAACCTCCAAAGATGCATACACCATGATATCGATTCATCACAATCACATGTAAACACGTCAAACAAAAAATTTTTTGAAAAAAGCTCAACTTTTTCAGTTTACTTTTTTACTTTAACAGTCGATATATAACACGGCTATGATTTGGACGTCTACATTCTTCAATCTCAAAAGTTTAAAAAACTTTACAAAGAAAGTTTTCGGCTGTCATATTATGACATACCGGTTTGCTATATTTAGGAATATGAGATTGAATAAGATTTTCTCTGTTTGTTTTTCCTGCGCCTCCAACAGCGCAACATCGGTTTTTGCTTCTATAGGTCCAGCAAACGGCTTGACCAAATAATCAACATTTTCGCAATTCACGCCATAGTCTTTTGATAAAAAGTTATCAAAGGGCGTTTTGCCGTCTTTCCACAAGAATTTCACCTTCCCAAAGGAGATTGCTCATGCAGCACAACAACACCAAGGCCACCGCAGCCCAGATCAACAACCTCATCGCCATTGCCCAGGCCGCCCCGAGCGAATATGCCCACGACAAGGCGATTTACGCCCTTTGGGACATTTTCGGGGACTACTTCATGGCACTCGTCGCCAAGAACTCGTTCCTAATCAGCTCCGACTTTAGCCTCAACGGCTGCAGCCCCAAGGAACGCAAGGCCAACCTGGCCGGCGACGCCTATATGGTCTTCTGCAAGGCAGTGCAGGATTTCGACCCGACCTTGAAAGTTCCCTTCGAAGCGTTCTTCGCCCAAAAAATCAGCTGGCACATGGCTGACGAAAAGCGCAAAAACACCAAGTGCGACAAACAAGAAAAAGCCGAAAGCAGGCTGAAAAAAAACGATGACGAAGCCGACTCCATCATTGACAACGGCGATATGAACCCGTTCACCGGGGAACGCAACGTGCTCGAAAGCGACTACGAACAGTGCGAAATCATCGACATCATCAGGCTCCGCCTCGCCAACAGCCCCAAGATGCTCAAGGCATTCGACACCATGTACGAGGTGAGCCGCAATTGCGACAAGTACACCGACGTCGAAGTCGCCCAGGCGCTGCACTGCACCCGCGCCAACACAGGCAAGATCAAGAAGAACATCTGCAAGTTTTTGATCGACTGCGGGCTCGAAGACGAATGCCGCCTCCTCATGGCGGCGTAGTGCCTAGTCGATATCGTAAAATTCCATAGTAACCTCCTAGTTGAAAAAGCCCGGTGACCTTTGCGTCATCGGGTTTTGTCTTCAGCAAAAAAAATTTTCCCTACCCCTTCAAGAACGCCAGAATCCTTGCACGGTAATCCGGGGCTTCGTCATAGGCGGCATGGCCGTAGTTCTCGTAAACGTAGAGTTCTACCGGCACACCGTTTTGCTTTAGCACTTCTGCAATTTCGCGAGAGGCGATTACGCCCAAGACCTGGTCAAGTTCGGCGCCCAAAACGAGCGTCGGGCACTTGAGTTTTTCAAGTCCTGCAAAAGCATCGTATTCGAGGCAAGCGCGGGCAAGCACGCAGAATCGAGCCATATCCTGTTCAGTCGCATTCGTATTCATGCGCATCAGGCTCTTTTTGTACTTGCGGATTGTTTCGGCAGAAAAAACTTTATCTATAAAATTCGAGCAGAGGGCTTCGATATCGCGAGCTTCGGCGAGGCGTTTCCATTCCGTCATCACCGCGCGAGACATATCGTTCAAGCGAGCAGCACTGCAACCAAGCGCCAAGCGTTCGACCTTCTGCGGGTATTGTTCAGCAATGATTTGCGAAATCATGCCACCCTGCGAAATTCCAATGAAGCAGGCGCGTTCAATGCCCAACGCATCCATCGCTTCGGCAGTATCAGCCGCCATCTGTTCCATCGGATACGATTCACCGAAATTCTTTTTGCGGTCGAACATGTAGACCGTAAAATCGTCTGCAAATATCTTGTACGAATCCACCACCATCGAGGCAAGGCCCATCGTACTCTTGAGACTCATCCCCGGCAGTAACACGAGCGTACGCGCGCCCGTGCCAAACTTGAGGTAGTCCATTTCAAAATTGTCGGTTTTTACGGTCTGTACGGTATAATCAATCATATTTTAAAGATACTATAATTTTAAGGTCTTCAGATATGCTTTTTGCTCATCCGTGATGCGATAGCTTTCAATCGCCTTCTGGATAGTCTTGTTGTGCGTCCATGCATTGAGCACGCGTTTTTCAATGAACGGGAGCGTCGCCTCGTACTGCTTTGCAAGTGCCGTCGCAAAGAACCACGCCACCATCATATTGAGGTAATATTCCTCACTGCGGATTTTCGAAACCCATTTCAAAAATTTCGGATCAAAGTCATCATCCAAAAAGAACGACATCAAAGTTTCGATACCAAAGCGGACAGTGTAAACGTCCGTCACGGGAGCTTTCATCCAGCGTTCGACATCTTTCAAAAGTCGCTTGCGGTTCGCGGCCTTTGCAAAAACTTTCGGGCGCATCTGGTCGCAAGTTGCCCAGTTATCCACATACGGCAAGAACGCATCGATGTGCGACACGCAATCATCATAGTCCTTAATTAAAGACAAAATAAACGCATGGATTTGATTTTCGTCGTAATACTTGTGCGGGAGCGTGGTCAAAAATTTTTCCACGTCAGGATGGTTTGCAAATTCCTTTGCGATGGCTCGCAAATCGGGAGTGCGCACGCCGATAATCGACTTTGCATCCGTCGTCGGGATTAGCTTGCTATGGAAAGCCTTGAACTTCAAATCCTGTTTTGCGAAAAGCGCTTTTTGAATTTCGTTGATGATAGACATAAAAATACCTGATTAAAAAATAGTCACAAACATTGATAAAGGAATCGCAGAACACCTCGCGTCGCGCCAATCTTTTACATTTTCTTGTTTTAGAGAAAATTGCTTTACACAAAATGTAACAGTACAAAAATTGTTACAAAAAATTTCAAGGTTATTCTTGCCCACCGACACTTTTTTACTACATTATAAGTCCGATGAAAATATCGGACACCATCGAAGCTCACCTGTATTCAGCCGTTGCAACGATTTCGCAACGTCATCAGGCGACCCCCTCCGAACAAGCTATTAAGCACCCGATTTTTCCCCTCTTTAACTGTCTTTATCGTTTGGCAAAAGCTACTGGCTTTTGCCTTTATTTTTATACAAACTTTATAACAACCCCCGGCACAGTGGCCGGCAAGGAGACGCTACATGGCTAAGGCAACCGCAAAGAATTCGGCAAAGCAGCCTAAGTACATTTTTATCACGGGCGGCGTCGTAAGCTCGCTCGGCAAGGGAATCACCTCGGCATCGCTCGCGCTCCTCTTGAAGAGCCGCGGCTACAAGGTGTTCATGCAAAAGCTCGACCCGTACCTGAACGTGGATCCGGGTACGATGAGCCCTTACCAGCATGGCGAAGTTTTTGTGACTGACGATGGCTACGAAACCGACTTGGACCTTGGCCACTATGAACGTTTTGCAGGTGTGCAGTGTTCCAAGGCATCGAGCTACACATCGGGCCGTATTTATTCTTCCGTACTTTCTAAGGAACGTGCAGGCCATTACCTGGGCGGTACGGTACAGGTCATTCCGCACATCACGAACGAAATCAAGGATGCATTCCGCTCGGCAGCCGAAAGCGGTGCAGATATTATCTTGTGCGAAATCGGCGGTGTGGCAGGCGATATCGAATCGCTCCCGTTCCTCGAAGCAGCAAGACAGTTCCGTTTCGAAGTCGGTGTCGAAAACACCTGCTTTATCCACTTGACTTTGGTGCCGTACCTCAAGGCTGCAGGTGAACTCAAGACCAAGCCTTCGCAGCACTCCGTCGCCGAACTCCGCAACATCGGTATTTTCCCGGACATTCTCGTGTGCCGTACCGAAATGCATATTCCGCAGGAACATCTCGACAAGCTCGCACTTTTCTGCAACGTGAAGCCCGAATGCGTCATCGAAGAGAAGGACGTGAAGGATTCCGTTTACGCCGTGCCGCGCGAACTTTCCAAGCAGGAACTCGACTTGCGCGTTTTGGAACAGCTTCATTTGAGCGTTCACCCGATTGTACATTCTGAATGGGATAGCCTCGTCAAGAAAGCCACGCAGCCCAAGTACGAATGCACCATCGCACTCGTCGGCAAGTACATCGCCATTCGCGATGCCTACAAGTCCGTGCACGAAGCTTTGCAGCACGCCGGCATGGCCAACAACGCCAAGGTGAATGTGGAATGTATCGAAGCCGAAGAACTCGAAAAGAATCCGAAGCTCATCAAGAAGGCTGACGGCATTTTGATTCCGGGCGGTTTCGGAAGCCGCGGTGTCAACGGCAAGTGCACTGCCATCCGCTACGCTCGCGAAAACAAGGTTCCGCTGCTCGGCATCTGCCTCGGCATGCAATGCTGCGTGATTGAATTTGCGCGCGACGTTCTCGGCTGGAAGGACGCCAACTCCACCGAATTCGACGAAAATACAACGCACCCGGTCATCGACTTGATGGACGAACAGAAGAACGTCACGGAAAAAGGCGGCACCATGCGCCTGGGCGCTTACCCCTGCAAGCTCGCCAAGGATTCCAACGCGGCCAAGCTTTACAAGAGCGAAAAGATCAGCGAACGCCATCGCCACCGTTACGAGTTCAACTACAATAGCGAATTCCGCAAGGAACTCGAAAAGGCGGGACTCAAGATTGCAGGTACATCGCCCGACGGAAAGCTCGTCGAAATGGTCGAACTCAAGAATCACCCATACTTTGAAGCTTGCCAGTTCCATCCGGAATTCAAGAGCCGCCCGACAGATCCGCACCCGCTGTTTACAGGTCTTGTAAAGGCTGCCCTCGAGCAGAAAAAAGCGAACGGGAAAAAGCCTGCAGCGCCATCCGAAAAAGCGAAAAAGGCTAAAACAAAGTAATACAAACATGCTCACGAGACGCCCAAAAGCGTCTCGTTTCTTTTTACATTTTGTGAATTTAACGCAAAAATTGTAAATCTAAAATTTGTAATCGCGGCCAGCTCGGTTGCGATTTTTCTTTTACTTTTGGCGATTTTGAACGAATTTCGCCATTTTGATTTTTTGGCACGGGCTTTGCATTAGGGGTAGCGAACAAAAATTAAAAACCTCAAAAAAGGATACAAACATGAAGCTCGTCACAGCTTACATTCAACCAGAACGGCTTAACTTCGTAAAGCAAGCCCTTTACGAAAATAAGATTTACAAGATGTCCGTCACTAACGTACTTGGCTGCGGCCAGCAGAAGGGTTACAACCAACGTTTCCGCGGCGTTGTTACCGAAGTTAATTTGCTGAAGAAAATTTGCCTCAAGATTGCAGTGAACGACGAATTCGTAAAGCCATGCATCGACGCCATCATCAAGGGCGCACGCACGGGAGAAATCGGCGATGGAAAGATTTTCGTCACGTCGCTTGAACAGTGCGTTCGCATCCGCACGGGCGAAACTGGCCCGGAGGCGATTGGTTAATTCGGAATCAGGAATTCAGAATTAGAAACTAAAATTTTCAAAAAGGATTTAACAAATGAACGAAGTAGCAACAGTCGCAACCGTCAACGACGCCATCTTTATGACGGAAAACATTTGGATCATGATCAGCGCCATGTTGGTGTTCATCATGGGTCTCGGATTTGCATGTGTCGAAGCAGGCCTCGTGCGTGCTAAGTGCTCTGCAAACGTCGCCTTCAAAAACATCGCCGTGCCGGCAATCGGTATCACGATGTACGCTCTGCTCGGCTTTGGCCTTATGTACCCGGGCACATTCAACGGAATTCTCGGTTTCGCAGGCTTCGGCATTGGCGACTGGGCAAATCCGGCAAACTTTACCGCCGCTTACAACGGACACTTCACCCTGTTCACGGACTGGCTCTTCCAGGCAATGTTTGCTGCAACCGCCGCAACGATTGTGTCTGGTGCCGTTGCTGAACGTGTGAAGCTCAACTCCTTCCTCGTCTTCACCATCGCCTACGTGGCTCTCGTCTACCCGGTTGTCGGTAGCTGGACATGGGGCGGCGGCTGGCTCTCCACCTTCGGTGCTCACGGTTTCCACGACCTCGCCGGTTCTACCCTCGTCCACTCTGTAGGTGGTTGGGCAGCTCTCGCTGGTGTGATGATTCTTGGACCGCGTATCGGTAAGTATGTCGGTGGCAAGGTTCACGCTATCCCGGCTCACAACATTCCGCTTGCAACAATCGGTGTGTTCATGCTCTGGTTCGGTTGGTGGGGATTCAACGCCGGTTCTGCTCTTAACGGCGACCCGAAGGCTACTAGCTGGATTCTCGTGACCACGAACCTCGCTGCTGTCGCAGGCATCATCACCGCAACGCTTACAAGCTGGATCGTTTCCAAGAAGCCGGACGCCACCATGGCCCTCAACGGATGCCTTGCTGGTCTCGTCGCTATCACCGCTGGTGCAGACGTCGTGTCCCCGCTTTCTTCCTGGATTATCGGTGCTATCGCTGGTGTGCTCGTTGTCGGTGCAGTCTTCATGTTCGATCGCTTGCACTTGGATGACCCGGTCGGTGCTCTCTCTGTCCACCTCGTCAACGGTGTCTGGGGTACGCTCGCTGTCGGTATCTTCGATATCACTGGTGACTACACGCTCGGTACTCAGGCTGTTGGCGTCCTCGCCTACGCTGTCCCGTGCTTCGCCGCCGCAAGCCTCATCTTCTTCGTCATCAAGAAGACCATGGGTCTCCGCGTGACTGAAAAGCAAGAAATGCGTGGCCTTGACCAAGCTGAACACGGTCAAGAAGCTTACAGCGGATTCCAAATCTTCAGCAACATGTAGTTGCGCTCCCGCTTAAAAAGGTATCTCTGTTGACTAAAGTACCCCGGAATGAAAATTCCGGGGTTTTACGTTTTCTGTAAACCATAAAACGCACTTTTTCAGGAAACGCCTTTTCTAGTCCAAAAACGCCATCCATCTCTATTTGGCACATTTTTTGCTATTAAAATTCGTCCGTTTCCTCGCTTGCACCCGTCCGGGTGGGCTATGACCAAAAGGTAAGGGAAACATCCATTCATAAGAGGCATTATGCTCGAAGAATTACATGAAGAATGCGGCGTTATCGGCATCTATAACGGCGATAACGTGGCACGCAACGTCGCTATGGGTCTCTACGCATTACAGCACCGCGGCCAAGAAAGCGCAGGCATTGCTGTTACAGACGGCGATAAAATAAGAATCCGAAAATCCATGGGGCTTGTTTCCACGCTCTTGCGGGAACACAATATCGACGAATTACAAGGTTTTTCTGGCATAGGCCACGTACGTTACAGTACCACAGGCGCATCCACACTCGCAAACGCACAACCGATTCTCGTGAGCTGCAAATGGGGACAAATTGCCGTTGCACACAACGGAAACATCACCAATGCCAACGAGCTTCGCGCCGAAATGGAAGCTGACGGACATATTTTCCAGACAACGTCTGACTCCGAAATCCTCCTCCACGAAATTGCACGTACCCACGCAGATACTTTGGGCGAAGCAATCAAAAAAGCGATTACAAAATTCACAGGAAGTTTTTGCCTAGTCTTTATCAGCAAGGACACCATGTACGTTGCCCGCGATGGCTTCGGTTTCCGCCCGCTCTCCATCGCCCGCATGGGAAAATCCTGGTGCGTCGCTAGTGAGACCTGCGCATTCGACTTGCTCGGCGCCCATTACGTTCGCGACATCCAGCCAGGCGAATTCCTGACAATTTCACAGAACGGGCTCCACTCGGAACGATTCACGCAAAAAGACAGACTCGCACACTGCATTTTCGAATACATCTATTTCAGCCGCCCTGATTCCAAGATTTTCGAACAAAGTTGCGACAAAATCCGCCGCAAGATGGGTAAGCAGCTCGCCAAGGAATGCCCCGTCGATGCAGACATCGTGATTTCCGTGCCCGACAGCGCCACAACAGCAGCGCTCGGCTACGCACAGGCTAGCGGCATCCGATTTGAAATCGGCCTTTTGCGCAATCACTATGTTGGCCGCACATTTATCGATCCCACGCAAAACGTCCGCGAACAAAAAGTCAAGCTCAAGTTCAACCCCATCGTAGGCGTTCTCAAGAACAAGCGCGTATGCGTCGTCGAAGACTCGATCGTTCGCGGCACCACGCTTAAGATTTTGTCCAAAATGCTCCGCGATGCAGGCGCACTCGAAGTCCACATCCGCATTGCATCGCCTCCTGTAGCGCACCCCTGTTTCTTCGGCATGGATTTCCCGAGCCAGGGCGAACTTGCCGCAAGTTCCATGACTCCAGACGAAATTGCCAAAATGCTCGGCGTCGAGAGCCTCGGCTACTTAAGCGTCGAAGGCATGAAGGAATGCACGGGCGAGGGCGAAAATTACTGCGCCGCCTGTTTTGACAACAACTATCCAGACTACATCGGGATTGATACGAACAAGACCCGTTGCGGCTAAAGCGCAAACGCAAAAAGAATTCTCTGTTGACTAAACAACCCCGGAACGAAAGTTCCGGGGTTTCATGTATTACGGCAAAAATTTAAGGATTCTCTTTCTTAAAGCCAGTCCGCAAAACTTGCGTCACTTGGCATGCGCCAGTCCGCACGGGGCGAAAGTGAAATCGTTCCGACCTTCGGACCATCCGGAATGCAGCTTCGCTTGAACTGTTGCGTAAAGAATCGACGCACAAAGACCGTAAGCGCCTTTTCAATTTCTTCATCCGTAAACTTGCCCGCAAATGCGTACTTCGCAAGGAACAAAAGTTTTTGCGGAGCCGCACCGTACTTGGCAAAATGATAGAGGAAGAAATCGTGGATTTCGTACGCGCCCAAAATGCTTTCGGTCTTCTGCGCAATTTGTCCGTTATTATCGGCAGGCAAAAGTTCCGGCGACACAGGCGTATCGAGAATGTCGTACAAGACCTTCTTCAATTCCATAGCCGTTTTTGCATCGGCGCTAAACTTCAGCGAATTGTCCGCATACCAGTGTACGATATGGCGCACAAGCGTCTTGGGAATATCGCAGTTGACTGCATACATCGACATGTGATCGGCATTGTACGTACTCCAGCCAAGCGCAATCTCGGAAAGGTCGCCCGTTCCAATCACAATTCCGCCTTCGCTATTCGCAACATCCATCAGAATCTGCGTGCGCTCACGCGCCTGGACATTCTCATAAGTCACATCAAGCTTTTGCGGGTCATGGCCGATATCCTTGAAATGCTGGAGGCACGCATCCTTGATGCTTACAGTCCGCAGTTCAACGCCCAAAAGTTCCGCAAGCAAAACAGCATTGTTCTTCGTGCGCTTCGTCGTTCCAAATCCAGGCATCGTGAGCGACAAGATTTCCAACGCAGGGCGTTTCAGCAACTTGAATGTTTCTGCAACAACAAGCAATGCAAGCGTCGAATCAAGACCGCCCGAAAGTCCAATCACAGCACGCTTGGAGCGCGAAGCTTCCAGACGTTTCGCAAGACCTGCACACTGGATATTGAAAATCTCAGTGCAAGACTGATCGCGAGATTCTAGAGAGCCCGGCACAAATGGCGTCGGAGAAACAAATCGATATTGCAGTTTTTCGACAGCACGCAGGCCATCAAAACTTGCGGCACGCGCTACAATTTCTCGGCTATCGAAATCCTGGAACGAGCCTTCGCTCAGGCGTTGCATATTCAAGCGTTCGACATCGACATCTGCATAGACGATTTCCGTTTCGCGCGAGAACGGCTTACTTTCGGCAATCAACGAACCGTTTTCGGCAATCATCAAGTGACCGCTAAAGACCATATCCGTTGTCGATTCGTGAACGCCTGCCGATGCATACACATAGGCAGCCATGCATCTTGCCGACTGATTCAATACAAGATTCCTGCGGTAATCGCGTTTACCCACGAGAGCATCGCTTGCCGACAAATTCACAATTACATTTGCACCGGCAAGTGCAAGTTCACCACTCGGCGGTACAGGCGTCCACAAGTCCTCGCAAAGTTCAACGCCAACGCGAACTTCGGAACCCGCGCATTCGCTGCCGTTTTGACCAAGCGCACCACACTTTACGGTAAAGTAATTTGTCACCGGCACTTCGCCAACGCCATCGAAATAGCAACGGATTGCTCCAACAGAGCCGCCAACGGCACCACGCAACAAGTCGCGACCGCTCGAGAAATGGCGTTTCTCATAGAATTCACGCTGGTTCGGCAAATGAATCTTGGGCGTCACAGCAACGAGCTTGCCATGCTGCAAGAACGCAGCACAGTTGTACAAGCGCCCGAACATCCGCAACGGAAGCCCCACGGCAAGAACAACATCGCTATCGGCAAAAGCACCCGCGATTTTCAACAAAGCGTTAAAGCTATTTTGCAACAGCAGTTCCTGATGGAACAGGTCGCTACACGTGTAACCCGTAATGCACAGTTCCGGGAATACGACAAAAGCCGCCCCGTTAGAGGCAGCTTCCTTCGCACTTTTGATGATTTCCTCGGTATTGTAGGCCGTATCAGCCACCTTCAAGACCGGGGAAACGCTCGCAAATCGATAGAATCCAAACATATCTTTTTTGGTTATAAAACTCCGCTACTTAATTGTAGCAACTTTTGCCTTGGCATCGGCCATGGCGCGCACCACAAGGGAGGCTCCATTGGCACAGTCGCCAACTGCATAGATATGTCGGGCCGGATCCTGGATAATCGCCGTACGCGGAGTGAGCGAAAGTCCGAGATCGTTCACGATACCTTCGGCAGGCACACCGGTAAAGCCCATGGCGAGCACCACCAAATCTGTATCGATGACTTCGGTCGAATTCGGAACTTCGTTCGGCTTGAGCGGACGACCCTGTGGGGACATTTCCCATTCCACGCGAACCGCTTCGACACCGGCAACGCGACCGTCTTTCACAATAAACTGCTTAGACGACACATTCCAGCGACGTTCACCACCTTCATGCTGTGCATAGCTTGTACGCAACATATATGGCCAATCCGGCCACGGAGTGGACGGAGAACGTTCCTCAGGCGGCTTCGGCATGAATTCTACCTGCAAAACGCTTTCGCAACCTTCACGAATGGCCTTACCGACGCAGTCGTTACCCGTATCGCCACCGCCAATCACGAGCACCTTGCGGCCCTTGGCAGAGAACTTTTCCGGATTCGTCTCGCCCGGCTTTTCGGCACCATGCAAGAAGTCGAGAGCAAGGAAAATGCCTTCGGCATCGCGGCCCGGGATTTTAAGGTCACGGGCATTCGGTGTACCAATTGCAAGGAAGACTTCGTCAAAATTCTTGTGTATGTACTCCGCAGCAATATCCTTACCGATTTCGGTATTATAGACAAACTTGATTCCAGCAGCTTCAAGCAAAGCCACGCGGCGGTCAATCACAGACTTGTCGAGTTTCCAGTTCGGAATACCATAGCGCAACAGGCCACCGGCCTTTTCACGCTTTTCGTAAACCGTGACAGCAAAGCCCTTACGACGCAGCGCTTCGGCAGCAAAGAGCCCGGCAGGGCCAGAGCCAATCACTGCCGCTGTCTTGCCATTCGGTTCCGCTTCGGGGAGCACCACACGGCCTTCTTCAAAAGCGGTCTCGATAATGAACTTTTCAATCTGGCGGACCATCACCGGATCATTATGGACATTGCCCGTGCAAGCAGATTCGCAAAGTGCGGGGCAAACACGACCCGTAAATTCCGGGAAGAACGCGGTCTTACTGATAATGTCATAAGCACGTTCCGCATTCCCTAAAGCGACTGCAGCATTGAATTCCGGCACAAGGTTACCAAGCGGGCAACCAGCGCCATGGCAGAACGGAATGCCACAGCTATGGCAACGTTCCGCCTGGTTTACTATTTCAATCGAAGTGAGTTTACGTTCAACTTCCTTGTTGTCCTTGACGCGCTCTTCAACAGGGCGGTAGACATCTTGTATGCGTTTCACCTGTTCCATTATGCCTTCCCCTGTAATGCGTTACGGTAATCCACCGGGAATATTTTCACAAATTTCGGACGTTCGCTATTCCAGTTTTCAAGAATGCGCTTGCCCTTTTCACTGCCTGTAGCCTTCACATGCTGACCGATGATATCGAGCAATTCCTTTTCGCTATCGGTACCCGGGAGCACGCTTTCAAGGTCCACAGAATCTACGTTACAGCTCAAGTCGAAGTGACCCGTTTCGTCGTACACGTAAGCAAAGCCACCCGTCATACCGGCAGCGAAGTTCACGCCCACGCGGCCGAGCACAACCACACGGCCACCCGTCATGTATTCGCAACCATGGTCGCCAACACCTTCCGAGACGAGGAGCATACCGGAGTTACGGATACCGAAGCGCTCACCAGCAAGACCGTTGATGAAGATCTTACCAGAAGTTCCACCGTAACCGATAACGTTACCGGCAATGACGTTGTCTTCAGCCTTGAAGCTTGCATTGCTAGGCGGGCGGACGATAATCTTACCACCCGAGAGGCCCTTACCCATAAAGTCGTTTGCTTCACCTTCGAGGTCAAGCGTTACACCCGGAGCAAGGAATGCACCGAAGCTCTGGCCTGCCACACCGTGCAAGTGAACCTTAATCGTATCTTCAGGGAGACCCTTCACGCCAAAGTGTTCATCGACTTCACCGGAAAGTTCCGTACCCACCGTACGGTCGGTATTGTGAACAACCGTGCAGAGTTCCACATTGGCACCGCTCTTGAGCGTATCGCTAACGAACGGCAAGAGTTCACGACGGTCGAAGTTTTCGAGAGCTTCCTTCACGTAGTTCTTGTCGTAAGACTTGATGCCGCCATTGACGGTTTCAAAAATCTTCGAGAAGTCAAGGTTATGAGCCTTGTAGAAGGCGATAGCTTCATCGCGTTCGAGCAAGTCGCTACGGCCGCATGCTTCTTCGAGAGAACGCAGGCCAAGACTTGCCAAGATTTCACGGACTTCGTCTGCAATGAAGTAGAGGAAGTTTTCAACGTATTCCGGCTTACCGGCAAAGCGCTTACGGAATTCCGGATCCTGCGTTGCAATACCCATCGGGCACTGGTTCGTGTGGCACTTTCTATCCATCACGCAGCCAAGGCTAACGAGCAAGTTCGTTGCAAAGCCAAATTCTTCGGCACCGAGGAGGGCAGCGACCACCACGTCACGGCCCGTCTTGAGCTGGCCATCGACCTGGAGTTTCACGCGGCCACGCAAGTCATTGAGGACAAGCGTCTGTTCCGCTTCGGCAATACCGAGTTCCCACGGAAGACCTGCATGCTTAATGGAAGTAAGCGGAGAAGCACCCGTACCGCCATCATGGCCAGAAATGAGCACCACGTCGGCATGAGCCTTTGCGACACCGGCAGCAATCGTACCCACGCCCACTTCAGAAACGAGCTTCACAGAGACACGAGCCTTCGGGTTTGCATTGCGCAAGTCGTAAATGAGCTGAGCCAAGTCTTCGATGGAGTAAATGTCATGGTGCGGCGGCGGAGAAATCAAGGACACGTTCGGAATCGAGTGGCGTATTCGTGCCACAAATTCGTTCACCTTGTGAGCCGGCAGCTGACCGCCTTCACCCGGCTTTGCACCCTGAGCCATCTTGATTTGCAAATCCTTTGCATGGCGCAAGTAGTCAATCGTCACACCAAAGCGGCCCGAAGCAATCTGACGAATGGCAGAGCTACGGATATCACCGTTTGCGGCAGGAGTATTGCGGTCCGGATCTTCACCACCTTCACCGCAGTTGCTCATGGCACCGATGCGGTTCATGGCAATAGCAATCGTTTCGTGGGCTTCCGGGCTCAAGGAGCCAAGGCTCATTGCGCCAGCCACAAAGTGGTGGATAATGGATTCGCGGGATTCGACTTCAGAAATATCAATCGGAGTCGTCTGCTTGAACTTGAAGAGACCACGCAATGTTGCCTGACGTTCAGACTGGTCGTTGATGAGCTTGCTGTAGGCCTTGAACTTTTCGTAATCGCCACCCTGCACAGCCTGGCGGAATGTAGCGAGCGACTGCGGAGTCCACAAGTGCTTTTCGCCTTCCTTGCGGAAGCTGTACTGGCCACCCGACTGAAGAACCTTGCTTGCATCGGCAAATGCAACATTCTGGCGTTCACCCACTTCGCGGGCGATTTCTTCAAGACCGATACCTTCGATGCGGCTAGCCGTACCCGGCAAGAACTTTTCGATAAGTTCCTTGTTCAAGCCGACGGCTTCAAAAATCTGAGCACTGCGGTAGCTACGGAGCGTCGAGATACCCATCTTCGACATAATCTTCAAGAGGCCCTTGTCCACAGCCTTGACGTAGTTTGCAGCAGCCGTCACCGGATCGACATCCAAGTCGCCGCTATGGCACATGCTGGTAAGGCTCTGGAACGCAAGGTACGGGTTGATGACCGTTGCACCGTAACCGAGCAACAATGCAAAGTGCATGACTTCGCGGACTTCACCGGACTGTACAATCAAACCGATTTCCGGACGAACACCAGCTTCGACCAAGGTGCGGTTCACGCAAGCCGTTGCCAAAAGCGAAGGCATCGGCACATAGCCCCAATCCACGTTCTTATCCGAAAGCACGATGATATCAAAACCGTCGCTCACAGCACGCACAGCATCACCTGCCAAATTCTGTAAAGCGGCTTCGAGTACTTCGCCGTTTCCACCCAGCGGGAACTGCATCTTGAGCACCTTAGCCTTGAAGCTCTTGTCACCGATGTTTTCAAAGCGGCGGATTTCGTCTTCGGTCACGATCGGGCGCGGGATCTTGATGAGGTGCGCCTGTTCCGGAGTTTCTTCAAGAATATTGCCGTGGTTACCGATGTAAGTCGTAAGGCTCATCACGAGCTCTTCACGAATCGGGTCAATCGGCGGGTTCGTCACCTGGGCGAACAACTGCTTAAAGTAGTTGAACAGCGGCTGCGGCTTGTCCGAAAGCACGGCCAAAGCGGCATCGTTACCCATGGAGCCGATCGGTTCTGCACCGTTTTTGGCCATCGGCTTCAAGATGACAGACAAATCTTCGGCAGAATAGCCAAAGCGCTTCTGCTGCACGAGCAAGTCATCCGGAACATCAGAGGGATTGATTTCGCTAAAGAGGCCACGCACGCTCATCTTGTTTTCGGCAACCCAGCGTCGGTAAGGCTTGCTACGGGCAACCTGAGCCTTCATTTCGGCATTCTTCAAGATGCGGTGATTTTCCAAATCGAGGTAAATGATTTCACCCGGTTTGAGGCGGCCCTTTTCTTCGACTTCGTCATCGCGCAAGTCAAGCACGCCCGTTTCAGAAGCCATCACGAAGAGACCGTCTTTACATAAAGTGTAACGTGCCGGACGGAGGCCGTTACGGTCGAGGATTGCACCAGCGTTAATACCATCGGAGAATGCGACAGCGGCCGGGCCATCCCACGGTTCCATGAGCATGGATTCATATTCAAAGAAACCACGCACATCGCGGCCGAGGTAATGCTTCTGGCCCCAGGCCTGCGGCATGAGCATCATCATCGCATGCGGAAGGCTACGGCCCGCAGCGACGAGAAGTTCAAACATATTATCAAGGCTAGCCGAGTCACTCTGACCACCCGGAACTAGCGGCAAAAGCTTCTTCAAGTCATCACCGATAACAGAGCTCTTCAAATGCGGTTCACGAGCGCGCAAGCTGTTGAGGTTTCCACGCAACGTATTGATTTCGCCGTTATGAGCAAGGTAACGGAACGGATGGGCCAAGGGCCAAGTCGGGAACGTATTCGTAGAATAACGCTGGTGGACAAGCGCAATCGGGGATTCAAAATCAAGATCGTTCAAGTCCTTGTAGAAGCCTTCAATCTGGCTTGCAAGCAAAAGGCCCTTGTACACGATGCTACGGCGGCTGCAGCTGCAGACGTAAAGACCTTTGCAAGCCTTTTCAATCAAGCGGCGCACCACATACAGCTTAATATCAAACGCGCCGTCGTTTTCAAAAGCGGAACCGTCAAAGAACACCTGACGAATATGCGGCAAGGTTTCGCGAGCCGTATGGCCAATCTTAGTCGGGTTTACCGGAACTTCGCGGAACTGGAGAACCTTCACGCCTTCAGCTTCAGCAATTTCACGAATCTTAGCGTCAAAGGATTCCGCTTCAAGCGTATTTTCGACAAAGAACATGCCAACGCCATAGCGTGCCGGAAGCGTCGGATAAAGCTTGCGGAAGAACTTGTGCGGCATAGAAAGTAAAAGGCCAGCGCCATCACCCGTTTCCGGGTCGCCACCAGCCGCACCGCGATGCATAAGTCTTTTCAAGACCGTGATACCCTGCAACACTATCTGGTGCGAGGCAACATTATTAATATTAGCGACCAGGCCGACACCGCAGGCGTCGTGTTCGTTGGCCGGATCGTAAAGTGCTTGAGCGTTCATATATATCCTTTCCTAATTTTTGCGCTTCCTATTTGCAAAATCCGTGCCAATTTTTGGAAAACCGCTCATAAAATGTAAAACAGGCGTTTTTTGGGGCTTTTCATATTTATATCGGAGCATTAAAGAGTATTCTTTTTACAAAAATTGTAAAGAAATATCGTAATTTTACACAACATGTAAACATCACTTGGCAGCACGAAAATTTTCATAATCTTCGGAAATTTTTCTACACAACCTTTCAGCCCACTAAGTTTTACACTTTATGTATTTTCGATTAAAGTTTTTCATTTATTGTAATTTTTACAACTAAGTAAAAATCAAGTGTAATCTTTTACATTTTCGAAATCACGCAGATTTCGCCATTTTCTGGTTCGCCTCCCCTTTTGGCACACTTTTTGCATTTGGCAGACCGAAAAATTCAAATAGGAGATTGCCATGAGCAACGAATACAGATTAAAAGCTATCAAGGAAATCGCAAGTGAAAACGCAACGGGCGTAATGCCGGCAGCACCTGCAAACATCGACTTTTACGGCGAAGATGTTTTCAACGCCGAAGCGATGCGCACCTACCTTCCGAAAGACATTTGCAAAAAGCTCTTCGCTACTATTGATGACGGCGCACCGCTCGACCCGAGCATCGCAGGCGAAGTTGCACACGCTATGAAAAAGTGGGCCATCGATCGCGGCGCCACTCACTTTACTCACTGGTTCCAGCCCCTTACCGGTTCTACTGCAGAAAAGCACGACTCCTTCCTTGAACCCGAAGATGGCAAAGCCATCCTCGCGTTCAGCGGCAAGAACTTGATCGTCGGCGAACCGGACGCATCTTCCTTCCCGAGCGGCGGCCTTCGCTCTACGTTTGAAGCCCGCGGCTACACCGCCTGGGACCCGACCTCTCCGGCATTCATCAAGCGTCACGGCAACGGTGCAACGCTTTGCATCCCGACTGCATTCTGCAGCTATACTGGTGAAGCACTCGACAAGAAGACTCCGCTCCTCCGTTCCATCCAGGCTTTGCAGAAATCCGCCGACCGCCTCATGGGCCTCTTCGGTGTCGCTCCGCAGAAGGTCACCGTCACGCTCGGTGCCGAACAGGAATACTTCCTCGTCGACAAGCGTTTCTACCTCCAGCGCCCGGACCTCTACCAGGCAGGCCGCACCTTGTTCGGTGCCGCTCCGGCTAAGCACCAGCAGATGGAAGACCACTACTTCGGTAGCATTCCGTCTCGCATTTTGAACTTCATGAACGATGTGGAAAAGGAACTCTGGAAGCTCGGCATTCCGGCAAAGACCCGCCACAACGAAGTCGCTCCGGCTCAGTTCGAACTTGCTCCGATGTTCGAAGAAGTGAACCTCGCTTGCGACCACAACATGCAGATTATGGAAGTCCTCCGTCAGGTTGCTGACCGCCACGGACTCGTCTGCCTCCTCCACGAAAAGCCGTTTGCAGGCATCAACGGTTCTGGTAAGCACAACAACTGGTCTGTGAACTATGGTAAGACCAACCTCTTGAACCCGGGCAAGGACCCGCACCAGAACGCCATCTTCCTCACCACGCTCTGCGCTGTCATTTACGCCGTCGATACTCACGCTGACCTGCTCCGTATGGCTGTTGCAAGCGCTGGTAACGACCACCGCCTTGGCGCAAACGAAGCTCCTCCGGCAATCATCTCCATGTACCTCGGCGACCAGCTTGCTGACGTCGTCGACCAGCTCGAAAAGGGCGATCCGAAGTCCAGTAAGCAGGCTGGCGCACTCAAGCTCGGTTCCGACACTCTCCCGCCGCTCCCGCGCGACGCTACGGACCGCAACCGTACTTCTCCGTTCGCCTTCACCGGCAACAAGTTCGAATTCCGCGCACCGGGCTCCAGCCAGAGCTGCTCTGAACCGAACGTTATCCTCAACACGATCGTTGCCGAAGCATTCGACATCATCGCAGACAAGCTCGCCAACGTTCCTGCAGAAAAGTTCCACGAAGAACTCCAGAACCTCTTGCAGAAGATCGTCAAGGAACACAAGCGCGTTATCTTCAACGGCAACGGTTACACGGACGAATGGGTCGAAGAAGCTGCAAAGCGCGGCCTCCCGAACACCCGCACCACTATGGAAGCCCTCCAGGCACTCAACAAGAAAGAAAACGTCGCCCTCTTCGAAAAGTACGGCGTGTTCAACAAGCGCGAACTCGATTCCCGCTACGAAGTCAACATGGAAGACTACCACAAGAAGATTCACATCGAAGGTGAAATCGCTCGCGACATGGCCAAGGACATCATTCTCCCGCAGGCTATCGAAGCTTACTCCGCCGCTCTCAAGGCAAACGAAATGGCTCTGAACCAAGGTTTCCCGGCTCTCGATTCTTACGCCAAGCCGCTTGGCGAAGGCATCAAGAAGCTCCTCGCTGCAATCGAAGTGATGGAAAAGGCCCTCGCCGGGAAGCACGAAGACATCTTGAACGGTATGCTCGACCTCCGCTTGGTTGTGGACTCTCTCGAAAAGATCGTCCCGGACGAAAAGTGGCCGCTTCCGAAGTACCGCGAGATGCTCTTCATCTACTAATGACAAACTTCTAATTTAAGCACATCAAAACCGAAGACAAGTCACTCGCCATTGGCGAGTGGCTTTTTTGCATCCAGCCAACACCGCATTGGTCCCCAACAGCACCCTGCCACACACAAAAGAACGCACTTCCAGCATACAAAAAAGGCTGTACGCCATAAAACGTACAACCTTTTTATCTATAAAATAACTAGCGCTATCGTCCGGATTTAATCCCGAGCTTATTCATGCGGTAATTCATCATACGCGGAGAGACACCCAGATCGCGCCCTGCCGCAGAGATGTTTCCATCATTGCGCTTAATCGCTTCGGTAATGATCTCACGTTCGTAATTTTCCATCATCACTTCAAGAGGCGCAATCTTGTCGTTCGGGGCTCCACCCACAGAGCCAACGCTTAGGCTCGTCTGGAGTGAAGGCGGCAAGTTATAGCTATGGATGCAATCGTCCGTTGCCGTAAGCACTGCACGTTCAATGCAGTTTTCCAGCTCACGCACGTTGCCCGGCCAGTGATAGCTCATAAGCAAATTAATTGCCGTCGTCGAAAGTCGAGCCACCTTCTTGCCGTAACGCAAATTCATCTTTTCGATAAAGTGTTCCGCAAGCAAGATGATATCGGACTTACGCTTTGCCAAGTCCGGCATCGTGATCGGGAAAATATTCAGACGGTAGAAAAGGTCTTCGCGGAACTTGCCCTGAGCAATGAGCTCTTCGAGATTACGGCTAGTCGCCGCCAAGAAGCGCACATCAGAATGGAGTTCTTCGTTGCTACCGACACGGCTAAAGGTACGTTCCTGCAAAAAGCGCAAGAGTTTCACCTGAGTCTGTATCGTCAAATCGCCAACTTCATCCAAGAAGAGCGTACCCCCATCAGCCGCTTCAGCACGGCCAACACGGCGGTTCAAAGCACCCGTAAAGGCGCCCTTTTCATGACCGAAAAGTTCACTTTCAACAAGATTTTCTGGGAGTGCCGCGCAGTTAAGCGTAATGAACGGCTTATCCTTTCTCGCAGACAAGTTCACAATCGCACGGGCAATCATTTCCTTACCCGTACCGCTACCACCGCGAATCAAGACCGTAGCATCGCTAGGAGCCACTTGGCGCACTTGTTCGTACACCTGGCGCATTTCACGGCAGTTACCCACCAGTTCGCCGGGGTTATTCGAAAGCATATCGCGGAGTTTGCGGTTTTCTTCGAGCATCGCCTCACGTTCGCCGTGAAGCTCAATGCATTCGTTCGCCGCATCACCCGTGATATTTGCAATAATTTCGAGCAACGCCACATCGCGATCCAGGTCGGTCGAGCCGTCCACCGGGCGGTCAATCGAGAGCGTTCCAATCACCGAACCATCATGAATCAGGGGAACACAGATAAACGCCACCTGGCTTTCGTAATGGCGGCTACCCGTACGGTTCAAGAATCTGGAATCCTTACGCAAGTCCGGAATCACATGGCTCAAGCCACGTTCGGCCACGTGCCCCGTAATGCCTTCACCCATACGGTAAAGGCCACGCTGCTTTTCGGATTCATCTAGCCCGCGCGAAGCCTCGATTTTCAGCGTATCGCCAAAGAGCAGCGCAAAAGTTCCGCGCAGCATTCCAAGTTCAGTTTCCAAAATGCCAAGCACATTCTCGAGCAGCTTTTCAACATCGCGCTCGTGAATAATCGCAACGCTAATCTTCTGGATGACCGAAATTTCAGGACCGATAGAAGAGGGCATGGACATAAGATAGTAATTCGTATTTGCGCCTTCGGCGCAGTTACTAGTTAATAGTTATCAGTTACTAGAATTTTTAAGACCTATTTTACAACCTTTCTCTGATTCTTCTCAGGGCTTCGCAGGTGCGTTCATAGTCGCCGAAGGCCGTCAAGCGGAAATACCCTTCGCCACACGGACCAAAACCACTTCCCGGAGTACCAACGACTTCGCAAGTTGCAAGCAGGCGGTCAAAGAAGTCGAACGATTTTTCGCCATCCGGAATCTTCCACCAAATGTACGGAGCATGTTCACCACCGAACACCGTGTAACCGGCCGCACTCAATTCCTTACGAATCACGCCAGCCGTGCGCATGTAGCCCGCAATCACTTCCTTTGTCTGTTGCCAGCCCACCGGCGAATAAATCGCTTCGGCCGCACGCTGCGTCACATAGCTCACACCGTTAAACTTCGTGCACTGGCGACGGTTCCACATCGCATGGAGTTTCGAAAGCTCATGCGGAATCACCGTATAAGCGCAACGCACGCCCGTAAAGCCAGCCGTTTTGCTAAAGCTGCGGAACTCAATCGCACAAGTACGAGCACCCGGAATTTCAAAAATCGAATGCGGGAGCGTTTCGTCCTGAATGTAGCAGTTGTAGGCGCCATCAAACAAAATCAGCGCTCCGTTTTCGTTTGCGTAGTTGACAAACTTCTGGAGCGTTTCGCGACTAAGCACCGTACCCGTCGGGTTGTTCGGGCTGCAAAGGTAAATCAGCTGCACCGGGTTCTTCGGCAAGTCCGGCTGGAAATCGTTTTCCGCAGTCGAGGCAAGGTAAGTCACTTCCGAGAAATGACCGTCCGCCTGGAGCGTTCCGGTACGTCCTGCCATCACGTTCGAGTCCAAATAAACCGGATAAACCGGGTCCGGAATCGCAATCTTTACATTTTCTGAAAAGAGTTCCTGAATGTTCGCCACATCGCACTTGGAACCATCGCTCACAAAGATGTCGTTCGGATCCATTTCAATGCCACGGGCCGTATATTCGCCACGGACAATCGCCTCGCGTACAAAATCATAGCCCTGTTCCGGACCATAACCGCGGAAAGTACCCTTCACCGCCATTTCGTCAACAGCGGCATGCATGGCCTTGATGACCTCGGGAATCAAAGGAGTCGTCACATCGCCAATGCCCAAACGAATGATATCCGCATTCGCATGCGAGCCCTGATATTCCTTGATTTTCTGGGCAATCGTAGAGAAAAGGTAGCTGCCTGGCAGCAAGTCGTAATTGGTATTTACAATTGATTCGTTCATTAGATTGTTCCTTTAAATACTTCCTGTGCAGGGCCAGTCATAAGCACCGGGCCACCTTCTTCATGCTTGATGTGGAGCGTGCCGCCATCCAAGATGACATCGGCTTCGACGCCCACTCGGCCTGTACGCTGGGCCGCCACGAGAGTTGCACAGCTACCAGTTCCACAAGCCATCGTCACACCGCAGCCGCGTTCCCAAACGCGCATACGGATCTTGCCGGGAGCAATTACCTGTGCAAATTCAATGTTGCAACGGTCAGGGAACTGCCTATCGACTTCGAGAATGCGCCCCCAATTTTCAAGCTGAATCTTTTCAATATCATCCACAAAAATCACAGCGTGCGGATTGCCCATAGAGACCGTCTCGGCCGTAAAATCATAGCAGTCAGCAGTGAGCTTGATCGAGCCCAGGAACGTCCTCGGGAGCCCCATATCCACGCACACACGGCCATCATCCAGGAGCGCCGGGCGCACAAGCCCGCTCTTCGTATGCAAATTGAAAACCTTGGTAGCAGCATCTTTTGCAAGACCGCGAGTCTGGATGTACTTTGCCACACAGCGCGTCGCATTCCCGCACATCGCCGCCTCGGAACCATCGGCATTAAAGATGCGCATTTCAAAATCCACGCCGTTATTGTTTTCCATCGGAGTCACAACAACTACGCCATCGGCACCAATGCCAAAACGACGGTCGCAAAGTTTAATGATACGCTGTTCAAATCCGCTGCTAAAATCCAGCGACTCACCCGGTTCAAGGAGCACGAAATCGTTGCCCAACCCGGTCCATTTTGAAAAATTCATAAGCACAATCCATTGAAGGCGGTTAATTTATCGCCCCCAATATGCAAAGAACGTGCCAATTTTACAGAAATTGTTAAAAATGCCGATTTTGCGCTAAAATCAGCATTTTTAAGGAATTTTAACGGATTCTCTCACTTTTTAAGTTTTACATAAATTGTAAATCACAACTTTGAGTTTTACATTTTATGTAAAAGATTAAACAAGAAAGTGTAATACATAGCCTACTTCGCGTTAGACTCTTCAAGTTCCAATAAATGTACAACATCTTCAATGGGGAGGCTTTCATCATCCATGCTTCCTAGCCCCGCATTTGAGCTGTTGATCGCTGCAATCAGGGATCTCCCAAAGGCAATCGCATTCTTATCCGCCTTCGTTGCCGAAGTCGTAAACCGATGACCACACGAACCACAGGTCATAGCAACGCTCTTCGCCCCCGAAAGAGGACTCCCGCCACCACCGGTACAATAGGCAGTTTCGTGACACTTCGGGCATTCCGCCTGAAACATCGGCTTTTCCCACAAGCGAAGCAACCCGCCCAAGAAAGCCACCGGCACATTCCATTCTCCAGAATAAGCTAGCCCAAAACGAATGCAGTCTATATGGCAACGCGCCATCTTACCATCAGCAAGAATGCGCTCCCTGTTACGAATAAATAGAGGCACATTCTCGCGAAGGATGCGTCTACGGCGTTCCTTACGGGCCCTGTAAATATCAGCAATGGCACGTTCTTCCATGTGCAACGCCTGCTGGTCATCGCTGATTGTCGACTTTTCCATAAAATTCCTTCACTAAGGTTCACCAGCCCATCAATCCAAGTATAGTGAATGACATTGTGGACACGAATTAGACTATCGACAGTAGCACGAGGAACTCTCGAAAAATCAAAAGGGCGGCACCCCGACTCAATTCGCTTTTCAAAATAGAGCAATGTATCGCCTTTTCTTTCAAACTTGTCTGTAGTTTCAAATTCAGTGTTTTCCCAACTGGTAAATCCATCAGGGCATTTGCTCGTATACTCCCTCAAGAAATTTTCTCGTTCTCTATTGATTTCAATAATCAACTCTGTGACAAACGTGGATATAAAAAAAAACAACACTCGCCCAAAACCAAAAATTGTTAAGCGTTGATTTCAAATCTTGTATAATCATTCTACCCACTTTTATATTTCGTCATCCCTCAGCATGTTCGAAGCAGCCGATCTAAAAAGTCTCCTCATGAACGCGTCGTAACCGGGATCGCCTTTCTTTGGAGGAAGAACGATTTTGTTAGTTTCAGGTTTGTTGTTCTGGTTCTGAACATTTTCAATTTGTTTTTCTTCCATATTGGACTCCTTTTTAAATAAAAACGCCGTTTTTCCATCATAATCGGCAATTTCACCATTTTCGACGATGCTCCCCCAGGTCCCCTAAAATCAGGCCCCTTCCACGCACGTCGGGCGCATATATGCTAATACATGCATAATTATTATCGTAAAACAAAAAGAAAAAGTAAAATGATTTGAAAATCTGAACAAAAAAAACGCCCTTTCGCAAGGAAAGAGCGTTTTTCATAGAATCTTAGAACCTTCGGCTTCGAGACTACGCCTCGGAGTTTACCCTGAGCCAGTCGAATGGGCTCAGAATGACACTAAGCGCGGACGGTCGTGAAAGCGAATGCCTCGCCGTCGGCGTCATTCGCTTCCAAGCCATCGGCAGCGGCAGCCCACTTGATGGAGACTGCTTGTGTCTCGCCAGCAATGTAGGCTTCATTCTCCGCGACGGCCTGCTTGAACACGTCGCTTGCAGAGAACAGCGTCACTTCGATCTTGTCGGTGATGGCGTAGTTCTGGTCCTTACGGCGGTTCTGGATGCGGTTCACGAGTTCGCGTGCCACGCAGGCGCGGCGGAGTTCGTCCGTAATCTTCAAATCCAGAGCCACGGTGAAGTGCTGGTTGGCTTCCACAGCCATGCCATCGGCCACGATGCGGTTGAGCATCAAGCAGTCGGCACCGACTTCACCGAAGTCGAACTTAATCGTCTCACCATTCTGCAGAGCCTTGATTTCATCGACCGAGAGGCTGTTGAGCTTAGCGGAAATCACCTTCATGTTCTTTGCATAATCCGGCCCCTTTGCCTTAATAGCGAGGAAGTTCGGCTTAGCAGAAAGCTTCACGAGCTTGGTTTCGTCTTCGAGGAACTTCATTTCGCGAACGTTGAGTTCTTCGAGGATCAAGTCCTTCATCGTTTCAGCAACATTCTTTTCTTCGTTGCCGTGAGCAACGACCGTCATGCTAGCAATCGGCATACGGTTCTTTACGTTGTTCGTTGCACGAATCACGCGGCCCATTTCGACCATGCCACGCACCATGGCGATGCGTTCCACGAGCTTTTCGTCCATCAAGGACTTGTCAGCACTCGGGAATTCGCAGAGATGCACGCTCACCGGAGCGTTGGCATCGACTTCGCGAACGAGAATCTGATAGATTTCTTCGGCGAGGAGCGGGAGGAACGGAGCGAGAATCTTGGAGAAATCCACCAGCACCTTGTACATGGTTGCGTAGGCGGCGTTCTTGTCGCCATCGTTTTCGGACTTCCAGAAACGACGACGGCTGCGGCGCACGTACCAGTTCGTGAGGTCATCAACTGCGGCAATCACAGCAGGCACAACGTTGTACAGGCGGTAAGCCTTCATTTCCACTTCAACCTTGGCAGCCAAATCCTGCAAGGTTGCAAGCATCCAGCGGTCAAGTTCATTGTCGCTCTTGACTTCTTGACCCGGCTTCCACGTGAGCTGGCCCTTGGCGGCGTCGGCGTTGTGGTTCGAGACAAAGAATGCCACAGCGTTCCAAAGCGGCAGCATCACCTGCTTCACGATGCCCTTCACACCTTCTTCACTGAAGCGGAGGTCTTCAGCCTTCAAAGCGGCGGAGTTGATCATGAACAAGCGAATGGCGTCGGCACCCGTGCGTTCAATGAGGTCGTTCGGGTCCGGGTAGTTGCGCTTGGACTTACTCATCTTGGAACCGTCTTCGGCCAAGATAATACCGTTCACAATAACGTTCTTGAACGCCGGCTTCTGGAACAAAGCGTTAGAAAGCACGGTCAGCGTGTAGAACCAACCACGAGTCTGGTCAAGGCCTTCGGCGATGAAGTCAGCCGGGAAGCTGCGTTCCACGAGTTCCTTGTTTTCGAACGGGTAATGGCGGCTGGCATACGGCATGGAACCGGATTCGAACCAGCAGTCGAAAACTTCCGGCGTACGGCGGTAAACCTTGCCGTTCTTTTCAATCGTGAGCTTGTCCACAAAGTGCTTGTGCAAGTCATCGAGCTTCACGCCGGTGAGCTGCTGGAGTTCTTCGATGGAACCCACGGCAATCATGTCGCCGTCGTCAGAGAGCCACACCGGAATCGGCGTACCCCAGAAACGGTTACGGGAAAGGTTCCAGTCGCGGGCGCCTTCGAGCCACTTGCCGAAACGGCCGTTCTTGATGTGGTCCGGGACCCAGTTCACAGTCTGGTTGTTTTCGACCATCCATTCCTTCAAAGTCTTGGTCACGCCGTCCTTGCTTGTGACAGGCGCGTCAATCTTCAAGAACCAAGTCTTGAGGGCACGGTAAATCAGAGGAACGCCGGTACGCCAGCAGTGCGGGTAGCTATGCACAATCGTGTCCTGCTTGAACACGCGGCCCTGTTCCTTGAAAAAGCGGATAATTTCCTTGTCAGCTTCCTTCGCGCCAAGGCCCTTCCACATCGGGACCTTGTCCGTGAACTTGCCTTCGGTATCGAGCGGGTCGAAAAGGCCGAGGTCGAGTTCAGCACCCTTCTGGAAGTCTTCTTCACCGAAGGAAGGAGCGGTATGCACGGCGCCAGTACCGTCTTCGGTACTCACGTAGTCGGCGGGGTAAATCTTGTAGTGGCGGGACAGCTGGTCCGGCGTCACGAATGCATCGGAGATACGGGAAAGCGGTTCGTAGTCCTTGCCCACGAGTTCAGAGCCCTTGCAGGTATCAACGATGTTCGGGTTCTTGAAGTAAGCAGCGGTACGGCTTGCGGCAATCCAGTACTTCTTGCCATCCTGTTCCACAAGGTTGTAGTCCATATCCGGGCCAACAACAATGCAGAAGTTGGAATAAAGTGTCCACGGGGTCGTCGTCCACACGAGGATGCTCGTGTCCTTGAACTTGGCTTCGTCCGTGTTGAGCGGGAAGATGAGCGTCAGAGACGGGTCCTGACGGTCCTTATAGCCCTGATTCGTTTCGAAGTTCGAAAGCGGAGTCGCGAGAGCCGGGCTGTACGGCTGGATGCGGTAGCCCTGGTAGATGAGGCCCTTGTCGAAGCACTGCTTGAACACCCACCACACAGATTCCATGAAGTTCTTGTCCATGGTCTTGTAGCCCTTGTCGAAGTCGACCCAGCGGCCCATGCGGCGCACAGTCTTCTTCCATTCGCTGGTGTACTTGAGCACCTTGCCGCGGCAAGTTTCGTTGAACTTGTCGACGCCAAGCTTCTGGATTTCGGCAACGCCAGCGAGACCGAGTTCGTTCTGCACGAGAGATTCAATCGGGAGGCCGTGGCAGTCCCAACCGAAACCGCGCGGAACCTTCTTGCCCTTCATGGTCCAGTAACGCGGAACGATGTCCTTGATGGTACCGGCAAGCAAGTGACCGTAGTGCGGAAGGCCCGTTGCAAACGGAGGGCCATCGTAGAAAGTGTACGGTTCGGTTTCCGGACGGCTGTCAAGCGACTTCTTGAAGCTTTCGTCCTTGTCCCACAGGCCGAGCACGCGCTCTTCGATCTGCGGGAAGGTCTCTTCTTTCTTTACTTCACGGAACATGGGTTACCTCAAACCCCGCGGCACCAAGCCACGGGCATTAAATTTTCGGGCGTAAATTTAGAAAAAGACGAGGGGGACGGCAACTTGGATTTTGTTTTTACAATCTCGTTGCCAGCCAATCATTGAAAAAATTACGGGCGGACAAATCTTTGGGACGCAAATGCCATTTGTCCCGCCAATATTTCACAGGCATCAGGGAATCCCAGCTACGGGAAGGATGATTTGTATAGCAATATTCGATTTTTTTCGATTCCGCCCAATTCCAAAAATCTTTATACCCCAATTTTAAGGAGGGATAGTTCCCCTCCGCAGACTCTGCCGCTTTTTTGCTCAAAAAAACAATTCTGTCGGGGATTAAAATATCCACAACTTGAATCAGATTTTTAACAGCCAATTCCGCATCCTTTTTGCCTACCTTAAACTCTTTACCTTTTGGCGCCGGACGGAGAAAATAGTTGAAAAAAGCGACATGTTGCCACGGATCGTTACATTTAAAAATAAAGTTCAGGCTTTCTCGAACATTGTGGTGAAAAGGACTTGCACCTCCTACCCAAGTATTACGGGTATTGCAATAATTGTAATCTTCGCCTTTCAAGTCAATCTTTTTATCGTACCATTCTTTTTCATCAAAACATACCGATGTCTTTTTAGGCAGGTAATGGCTCTCGCCAAGCAGCAAAAGCTTTTTGTGACTTTTTTGTTCGTAGTAATCACCTACAAAAGGCATCATATAGTCATGCTTACTATAGAAATCAATTTGTAGAAATTGCCGATCAAATTTCTTTTCCATTAATCACCTCAAAATACGATGGAAACACGAATCCAAAATTATTACATTATATGTTAATTCGAGTCCTTGACGCAACGAACGTTATATCCATAGTTCTCACTTTGAAAGTTGCTTATCAACGCATAGTTAGAGTTGTAACGCAAGTAACTAACATACGCATAATTGTCATTATCCACAGAAGAACTCCAAAAATAAGTTCGTTCTCCTATTGAATTAAAGCTGCGACCACCAGATACATAGCCTGCCGGCAATGCGGAGAAGCCATAAATATCAGTACCTTTGTAACTGCTGCTTTTCCAATCCGTGGCCGATTTGAGTACTCTCCCCGCATTTGTTGTTCCACCTACAGCAACAAACAAGGCGTTCCATTCCGTAGAATCCGGCAAATGCCAACCATCTGGGCAAATTCCCTGAACTTTTGTGGGGAGTTCACAGGTTTTACCGTAACCACAATTCACGCCATTTCCATCATCATAAAGTTTCACGGAATCGATTGCCGCCGCCCATGTATAAAGACGCCCATACTTGTCACAATTATCCAAGCTATTTTCGTAACACCAATTTCGTTTCAACATACTCGGATAATTAATGCTATCTGCGTAGTTTAGGTTTTCCGCCATCCAAGTTTGCTCTCCGATAACAATCGTTTTGTACATTTGATCGTCACGATCATCGGTTAACGTTCCATATTCAAAAATTGGTGTAAATTCCCAACTACCACTTTTACAAACATAGTACCATTTCGTAGTTGAATACACGTCCTTATACAAAATAGAAAGTCTTTCATTTTTATCGACACACCCCTTATTGAGTTCTATCTCCAAAGTATTAGCAACCCTGAAAGTGTCGGCATCACACACATAAAAAGCACCTTCCTTTTGAACTAATTTACCTTCCTGACTTAAGGAACAACTTCCTATAACCGTAAATATTGATGAAATACTAGCATCATCGTAGCGTGCTGTAATTTCATAGGCCCCCACATCCCGCGGAATATAAATCTTAAGAGTAATTATAGAATCATTATTATAACGGCGAGTCGCTTCATATTTTAAAGTATCAATAATCTCGTAGTCCTTGCTAAATATCAAATTCAATGCGGAAATATCAAGCCCGGCCTTTTCAAAATTTTTTCCAGCCAAGGTCGCATTAACATAGCTATCGACATTGTCAATGGACGCATCAGGAATAGAAAAAGATGTAAAATACGGATTCTTATGAACTATGAAGGAATATTTTTTTGTTCCGTATATTTCACCATCCACAAACAATATCAAATCATAGGTCCCTTCCTTTTGAGGAATTGGAATCCAAGTGGAAACCTTCTGTAAATTTTTACAAGTATCACTAAGCCACTGAACAGGAGTCAAATCAACACTTACAGTGTCACCCAGTTGATTCATTTCACCATCCATGACAATGATTTGCACTTTGTTTACAAAATCAATGTTATATCCTTTCACCCATACAGAGAACGAATCCGTTGTCGCCTTATCTAAGTTAATTCTAGATGGAGTACTTATAGCGATATTATAATACGAATCACTTACATTGAATTTTGTGTTCGTATTTTTGAAAACCTGTTCACCAACTTTTAGACGCACCATATATTCTTTACCATTATAGGAATAGCTATCCAATATAGGAGCTGAAATAGTAGCCCTTATTGTATCCTGCGATATTGCTACAGCCCTGAAATTGATAACAGTATCCTGATTTGAATTCGTCACCTGAATAAAAATACCTTCACTAGTATCAATGAGCGAAATATCGTTTACAAGAACCGTTGCCAAGATATTTCGATCAGTCGACAATCCCAACACATGGTATCTGTCAAGTGTGATGGATTTAACATCGAATAAACTCGTTTCATTCGAGTCTTTCACAGAGGAGCAATCTTCTGTAATTTGGGTATTTTCTATCGCCGCCAAAACTACGGAGGAACCTGTCGACAAAGCTTTTCCATTTTCATCATATTCTGTAGCTGTAAGTAGTTTATTCCCCTGATATTGTGCGTAATAATGAACAATACTTGAAGATGGATAATAAACATAAATTATTTTTATTTCAGTATTAAGAGAATACATCATTTGCGTAGTTGAAGTTACATAACCAGTTTTCGAATAAGTTTTAACATAAGACGACTCACCACAATCATTCTCGGTAAAATCTAAATAGGAAACTTGTTTAGAATTCATATTTGCAGCATTGTGATAGCATACATACGATTTGGCAAGATTGTTGCTTACAAAGAAAAATTTATAATACATATAGAAATAAGGATTTCCCGCTTCTAATTGAGCGTACGATTTAACATCATAAGCAACTCCATCGCTAATTTCCTCAGTACTCCTTACGAAAACAAACCCATCTTCACCATCTTTTCCATCAACACCGTCCCGACCATCGATGCCATTTTTCCCATCAATACCGTCTTTTCCATCTTTACCATCTTTACCATCTTTTCCGTCTATACCATCTCGACCATCGTTGCCATTTTTCCCATCAATACCATCTTTTCCATCTTTACCATCAACGCCATCCTTACCATTGGCTCCATTCAAGCCATCTTTTCCATTAATACCATCTCGACCATCCGCACCATTTTTTCCATCGATGCCATCATGACCATCAATAGTCGTTGCATTACTCTCATTATTAACGTTTTTTGCTCCACTAGCAAATAAAGTCCACCCCGAATATGTATAGATGTAAGAACAGCCATCCGTAGTGTTGTAATACACCCATAAATAAGCAGGATTATAAATTTCTTCTGGTCCAGCAAAGGAACCTGCCCAATAAATGGAAGACGGCCTTTCTACTGCTACTGCAGCCACAGGTTCTGAAGACGTATCGTCGCCACAAGCGGCAAGAAGAAGCGTGAAAAAGACAGCTATACCAACATTCAGCAAGCCCACCACGAATTCATTTATTTTCGCATTTTGATTCAAAGCCATAACAATCTCCATCAATCAAAAAAACTATAGAGTTTACCCTCATTCGGAAAGCTAACACACGCCCCCAAAGGGCCGTTGCCTTTGACCATACAATCAAAGACCGACTCAAAAAGTCGGCATAGCAAACTAAAACACACCGCAATAACGGCATATCTGCGTAAGCGTTTGTCTCGCTCTCATGTATGTGAGACTTCGAGATTTCGACTAAAGGGCAAGAGCAAAAACTCTTTTTTCAATCAAAAGATAACAATATTTTTCAAATCACCATAGCAAAAAACATCGTTTTTCACGTGTTTTCGCATACAATTCAAATTTTCCACCTCCCCAATACTCCAAAATAAATTCACAAAAAAAATGCAAAAAGTTCGTCCGCTGTAAGAAAATTATATATATCTATTTATAAATAGGGCGGGAGCAATAATACTCGTCTTTCGACTTATGTAAGAAAAACGTTAGTCCTTTTTGGACTATCGAGATCAATTGTAAACCTTGAATTTACAATTTCTTGATAGCTATATTAGCGGCTAATCCATTTGACAAAATCAAAAACAGAGGTACGAAAATGGCAGTAGAAGACAATTACAAAGTTGGACATGTCGTCATGATAACCCTTTCCGCCGCCATCGGAGGGTTCCTATTCGGCTTTGACTCGTCCGTGATTAACGGTGCAAACGTGGCCCTTAAGGGTTACTTCAACTGTAACGACATGCAGCTTGGTCTTGCGGTTTCTCTCGCATTGATCGGCGCTGCCATCGGTGCATATTTCGCCGGCCGTCTGGCCGATAAGTTTGGACGTGTGCGTTGCATGCTTGCAGCCGCCGTCCTTTTCTTTATCAGTGCAATCGGTTCTGGTCTCCCGTTCACCATCTATGATTTCATCGCTTGGCGCGTGATTGGCGGTATCGGTATCGGTGTGGCATCCATCATCGCCCCGATTTACATTGCCGAAACTTCACCGGCGCATTTGCGTGGGCGTCTAGGTTCCATGCAGCAGTTCGCCATCGTTATCGGTATCTTCGTGGCACTCCTTTCGAACTACATCATCGTCCGCATTTCGGGTTCCGCAAGCAACTTGATTATGGGCATTGAATCCTGGAAGGTGATGTTCTGGGTCGAAGCTATCCCGGCATTCCTCTATGGTGTCGCCGCCTGGCAGCTCCCGGAATCCCCGCGTTTCCTCGTGAGCAAGGGCCGCATGGAAGAAGCTCAGAAAGTGCTTTCGATGATTGCATCCGTCGGCATCAAGGAAAAGGCTCAGGAAATTGAAGACACCTTCAAGACTCACAAGCCGGCTAAGCTTTCTGACCTTCTCGAAACGGTCGCTGGTAAAAAGCGCATCGCTCCGATTGTCTGGGCAGGTCTCAGTATCGCCATCCTCCAGCAGCTCGTGGGTATCAATGTGATTTTCTATTACGGTTCCATGCTTTGGCAGAGTGTCGGTTTCGGTGAAAGCGATGCATTCCTTACGAGCGTGATTTCCAGTGTTATCAACTTGACCATGACTATCGCTGCTATTCTCCTTATCGATAAGATTGGTCGAAAGCCGCTTTTGCTCATCGGTTCTGCTGGCATGACCGTTACGCTTGGCATTCTCGCATGCTGCTTCCTCTTCGGTTCCGATGCAAGCGGTAACCTCACAGGCAATAGTGGTATTTTCGCCCTCCTCGCTGCAAACTTCTACGTGGCATTCTTTGCCGCAACATGGGGCCCGGTGATGTGGGTGATGCTCGGCGAAATGTTCAACAACCGCATCCGCGCCGTGGCAATCGCAATATGCGGCCTTGCCCAGTGGGGTGCAAACTTCTTGGTCAGCTGGTCTTTCCCGGTTCTCGTCGGCAAGGACGGCATCGGCATCGGCCCGACCTACTTGATTTACACGACATTTGCGGCAATAAGCTTTGTGTTAGTCGCCAAGCTGGTGAACGAAACCAAGGGCAAGAAACTCGAAGCCATGTAATCACAAGATTTGCTATAAATCAGCCCATCAAAGGTCTCGGATTTTCCGGGACCTTTTTTCTTTTTGTAGCCCAAAGACTTGTGCATTATTCCGATTAGGACGATTTGGCCTATGATTTTTTAAAAATATGTGATTATTTTTATTAGCTGAAGGGGAAGAAGTCTATGAACTGCAATCATTCAAATAGGTCCACATTTATCGCATTATCGTGCGGTATTGCTCTTGGGCTTGCAGGAATCAGCACAGCAGCCCCCTTAATAACTGTACCCTGGAACGGCCACGTCGGTGCCGTGAGCTTTACCTTTGATGACGCCCTCGAAACTCAGGTGCTGAACCTGAAGCCTTTGCTGGACGCTATGCCCGATGTGCACGTCACATTCTTCTTGACGGCATTCCAGGACCGCTTAAAAGATAACGCGGCCGGTTTTGCGGCTCTCGCGAACGCCGGACACGAAATGGGCAACCATACCATATCGCATTGGCACCTGACTGATTACACCTATGCCGAGCTGAACCAGGATGTTGTCGAATTTGCAGACACCATCGAAGCAACAATGGCAAAGTACGGCGCCGATGTCAAGGTCGTATCGTTTGCCACCCCATTCTGCGAAAACAACGACAAGGTCAAAAGCGTCATCGACAAGCGCCACATGATCAACCGCGACTGTACCTATGACGGAGCACGAACATTCTGGGACGAAGAACCCGAATGGATGAGCTTGCCTGCCAAAATATGGTCCCGTTCAGGCGCCACCGTAAACGAAATGCTCAACGCGCTCGACACGGCTGCATACATCGGCAAGTTCGACAACTCAATTCCGCTAGAACATCCAATAACCGATGGTTCGTGGCTCATTGTTTTGCAGCACGACGTTTCTGAAAGGATGATTGACAACTACGCCATCAACCCGGACGATATCAAGACTCTTTTCGAGCGCGCCGTCAAAAACGGCCTATGGGTAGCCCCGCTCGGGACTGTCGCCGCCTACCAGCGTGCCCATTTTGTGCTTGACAAGGCTATTTTCAACAAAATCGACAACGGCTATTCCGTGACATGGAAGCTCCCCCACGAGCACATGCCTAAAAGCGTCCCGCTCCGAGTCAAGCTCGACACGACGCGAGTTAGCAGCAAGACAACCATCGAGCAAAATGGTAAAACCATCACGCCCGAAAGCGACGGTTCTTTCATTATCGAGTTCATGACGAAAAGCCTCACCATGCGAAACACGGGAACCATATCCCTCCCGAAACCGCAGCAAAGCATCAAGGCTTACACTAGGTTCACTATTTTCGACCTGCATGGGAAAAGGCTCGGGATAACAAACAGTTTTGCCATCCCGGAAACCTACCCCAAGGGCGTTTATATCATCCGCGCCGAGGCCAAGGGGCTCATGCCCTTAACCAAAAAGATTAGCAGGTAACCGCTTAAACGCAACACGAAAGCCCCGCCTTCGCGGGACCTGATAAGCAGAGAGGCTAACCTAGCACGGGGCCAACAAGTCAAAAGATTTACGAGACAAGCGACAAAAAAAGCCGGGGCGAACGCCTCGGCTTTTTTGCAATTTCGTTTTGTAACGCGGATTACTTCACGTTGACACGGTTCATTTCAGAACCAACGCGAACGATGTAGGAACCAGCACTCGGAACGTTAACCGTGAGGTTGCTGTTCATGAGCATGCCACCAGCAATTGCCTTGCCCTGCATGTTGTAGACCATGAACACGTTACCAGCCTTAGCACCGCTGATCTGGAGCTTCATGCCATCGGCACGAACGCTGAAGCTCGGAGCAAAGGTAACCTTGTAGAGGCCAATGGTCGGTCCCTTGATTTCCATACCGGTGAGCTTGACCGGATCGACAGCCTGCTTGGAAGCATCGAGGAATTCGACAGCGCTGATGGTGAGTTCACCGAGGCCGCCCTTAGCATCCTTGACTTCCCACTTGAGGCCCTTGATGCAGGCGAGGATTTCGCCGCCTTCCGGAGCGTTGTTCTTGCTAACCCAGTCAAGGATATTGATTTCCTTGCCATCACCCAAGCCCTTGAAGCCGTATTCATACGGAGTCATGTCATAGGTCACAGCCTTGAATTCTTCGGAGTTGTCAACATAGATACCCGGTTCAGAACCTGCACCTGCGTTTTCAACTTTCTTTTCTTCGTTTTCGTCGGTGATGGTGTTGAGGATAGCCATGCGGATCGGGCCAGAAGTCTTAGCCGTCACGCGGATGTACTGGATGCCGAGAGTCTTGAAGTTGACACCGCAGCTCTTGTCTTTCTTGCAATCGTCCTTTTTGAAGGAAACAGCGATACCAGCAGACGGATACTTGAGGAGGCCTGCCTTAGCAGCAGCTTCGGTCCATTCCGGTTCCGGACCGATTTCCATAGAAGCGCGAGCAACGATAGAACCATCATCAAGTCTGTAGAGCGGAGATGCGCCAGAATCCGGGACCATCTTGGTGCCGATACCGAGCTTGTCGTGGTATGCACCCCAGTTCCAGAGACCAGAAACAGCAACAGTCGTATCACCGAATTCCAAGTGTGTACCTTCGCCTTCGCTGATGGACGGAGCCTTAGACGGATCCGGAGTGAACGGAGTGAAACCAGTGGTATTGTAGAGGTTCGGCATGTTACCCGTCACGAGGAGGAGGTAGATCATGTTCAAAGTAGCCGGATAGTACTTTTCACCTTCGACAGAGCCTTCGCCGCAACCCTGAGCCTTAGCGCAGCTCTTCTTTTCCTTGAGAACCTTGTAAACGGTACCGAGGTAGGTTTCAGCTTCCTTGCTATCGATAGAGGAAGTTGCAAGGCCGAGACCGCCGGAGAAGGTAGAAGAAACAAAGCGACGGATATCGCTGTTGTCGATATGATAAGCACCACCTTCGTACTTATAACCGGAGTTCACGCCACTAGCAGTGCGGGTTTCCGGGATGAGCCAGCTAACAACTTTCTTGTTGAAAGCCTGAGCCTTGGTATCGCCGTACCAGTAGTAAGCCATAGCCATACGCCACGGAGTACGGGCAGCGTCATCGTAGAAACCGATGTCGTTAGAAACGGCAGCAGACGTCAAAATCGGCTTGTGAGAGTTCCAGTCGCACCAGTCCGGAACAAGACCTGTCTTGGAATCCTGGCAAGCGTTCAAGTCCGTATAAGCCTGGGAAATCACACTAGACCAAGAACCACCGGCAACGTCCTGGAAAAGCTGGAAGTTGGCTGTCGTTGCATAGCTCGGGTTGAAACCGTCATTCCACTGGTTACCCGGCTTAATCTTGTTGCTAGCGATATCGTTAGAAGCAATCCAAGAAATGAGGGACTTGCCTGCAGAGAGGTAAGAAGCGTCATTCCACTGCTTGGAAGCCATCACGAGAGCAAGAGCGGCGTCGAAGTCAGCGTCAGATGCGGTACCCGTACCACCGCTGCAACCGATACGCCAGTTCATACCACCATTGGCACCAGCGCTGTTGCCAGTCCAAGTCTTATAAAGATTCTTGAAAACATCCTGATCGTCCATGTACACGGAAATCAACATACCGTATGCAATAGCTTCAGAAACGGTAGAACAAGTTCCTTCCGGAGCGAGCACCCAACCATTGCTAGCCTGGTACCAAGCCTGTTTCCACAGCTTGTAATGATCCTTGATCATATCCGTATCGGCATATTCAATGATCTTGCCATGCGGATACTTCATGTTCTGCGGGAACGGGAACTGCCCAGCAGAAGCCGTTACTGCAGCAACAGCAGCAACGCCAAACATAACTTTTGCCAAATTCTTCATATGAATTCCTTTTAAAAAAAAGATTTCACCCATCCAACCTAAAAGATAGTTTGATAGCATATCAAAAATCAACCCTTCTTTTGTAAAAGGATTGACATAATGCGGTAAATCACACAAAAAATGTTCTTAAAATGTTCCTATGCATCAACTTACGTTAACTTTTCTTTGCATTAAGGAACACATTGTGGAAAGGACCTTTGCAACGACAAACGGTTTTGCCAGATGTTCGTCCATTCCGGCGGCAAGGGACTTTTGCCGATCCTCTTCAAACGCATTTGCCGATAGCGCAATAATGGGGATGCGCGCATGGGGATAGGTCTTTCGGATAGCACGAGTCGCCTCGTAGCCATCCATCACGGGCATCTGAACATCCATCAAAATGCAGTCATAGTAATCCGGAGCATGGTCGCAAACTTTCGTCACGGCCTCAAGCCCATTTTCTGCAACTTCCACAATCATCTGGTGGTCATGCAACAAGTCCTGCGCAATTTCCCTGTTGAACTCGTTATCTTCGACAAGCAATATACGCTTTTCCTTTAAGCAATCTTCATCGTAGGCGGTGTTCACAGTGACCGGGTCTACATCGTTCTCGGTTGCAATCTTGAATTGCGTACGCACATGGACCGTTGTTCCAAGGCCAATTTCGCTCTGGATATCAATTTCGGCCCCCATCATGTCGGCAAGGCGCTTTACGATAGTCATGCCAAGCCCAGTCCCCATCACGCCGCTCTGAGTCGAGGACTGCTCGCGGGCAAATTCGTCGTAAATATGTTCCAGGAACGCATGGGACATACCAAGTCCATTATCGCTGATTTCAAAATCAAAAACGGCATAGCCATCCACTTGGCAGGGGCGTTCTTCAATGGTAAACATAACGCGGCCACCGTACGTCGTGAACTTCTGCGAATTGGAAATAATGTTGTATAAAATTTGACGGAGGGCGTTCACATTCGCCATGACAAACTTGTTCTTCACTTCTGAAAATTCCCATATGAACGAAATATTCTTCTGTTTCATCATGGGTTCGCAAGATTCGCAAAGTTCTGCCATGTACGAGGTGAGATTCACCATGCGCTCCTTAAGCGTAATCTGGCCCGACTCGATTTTTGCCATGTCCAGAACTTCTTCTATCAGCTGGAGCAAGTAACCACCCGACATACGGATTTTCCGAAGCGCATCCAATATATCTGCGCGGTTGTCGATATGGCGTTCCGCCCTTTCTGTATAACCGATAATCGCATTCATCGGAGTTCGGATATCGTGGCTCATGTTGAGCAAAAACTTCGATTTGGCCTCTTTTGCCTCGGCGGCAAAGGCGTTCGCCTCACGCAATCTAGAGTCCAGTTCATCCTCACGGTTTTTCAGCTTGCGCCTAAACGCAATCCACACCAGGGAGCCTACAAGCACAATCCCGAGAAGCCCTAGAATAGAACCAAAGACAACTGCGATACGGGATTGTTCATGCATGAGTTCACCGGCATAATCGGGCATGCGGAAACCGGCATACTTCGTAATTTTCGCACGGACGACATTCGGCGGGATGGAGAGAATACCCTTTGTCAAAATGGACGCAAGTTCACGCGGATATTCACGAGGAACGGCAACGCGCATCCCATACAGCAGGCTATCATAACCCGCAAGGACCTGTTCGTGCAAGTACTGCGGCGTAAACACCCAGGATTCATCACCGCCTTTCATACCGTAAGATCCATCAAGCACAATTAAAGGCTTCTTTGTATCGTAAGTCTTGACAAATTCATATTTGAGCCCATTATGGAGCGCAACTTCGGCAAAGATGTCAAGCAGGATTCCACGCGGGACGCCCTGATCGATATAGGCATACGGGAACACGGCATCGCGGACCGTCACCTTGAGCATTTTATCCTTGCTGCGGAAATCCTGCAAAAAGGCAAGCTCGCGAGCCGAAAGGGCAGACACATCCAAGGCGTCCTCGCCAAAATGCTTGCGATACAGCTGATTTTTCCATGCCGGTTCCGTCAGGTCCATCTCGCGAATAGCTTGGTCGATTTCAGCAAGCAGAGACGAGTCTGACTTCCGGAGGATGATGTAATCCGGATACAGTCCAACGGGCCTAGAAAAGGCAAAACGTTCTTCTAGTTCCTTAGTCCGAGTCGCCGGAGAAACCATATCGATTTCACCATTTTCAAGCATCTTCAGCATGTCGTCCCACGACTTATCGAAACCGACGAATTGGAAGTTCAAATTCGCGTAGCGGGAAAGCCCCCGGTACATTTCATAGTCGTACCCGCTCTTTTCACCCTTTGGGGACATTTCGTGATAGCCGGAATAGGCGAAAAAGCCCACTTTAACATTTAGTGGACCCGCGTAGGCTACCCCTCCTAGCAGCAGAAAAAACAAAAACATCCATTTTTTCGCAAGCATAAGCAAACATCCTGCCAAACAAGCTTACATTTATATTACAGAATATATACGATTTTTATAAAAACGGCAATATTGAACATTTTAGCACAAAAAAAGTGTTGTGATTATGAACACAAATTGACGGAAGTTACATTTTTCTTACGTTTGAAATTCAAAATTATATACATTTATTACGTATTGTATTCGGGTTTTAAAGGAATGCTTTTATGGATGAAAAACGTCCGCTTATACTGATTGTTGACGATGTGGCCATGAACAGAGCCCTGTTATCCGACGTACTCAGTGATAAGTACAATATCATCGAAGCGGAAAACGGCAACGAAGCGTTGCTTTTGCTTAGGGAGCGGACATCCGAAATTTCGCTTGTGCTCCTCGACATGGTGATGCCCGAAAAAGACGGCATGGAAGTCCTTGCCATCATGAACAAGAACGGATGGATTAACGAGATTCCGGTCATCATGATTTCTGGGGAAACAGCACACGCGCTCATCGAAGGCGCCTACATGCTCGGCGTCACGGACTTTATCGGACGCCCGTTCGACGAAATGGTGCTCAAGAACCGCGTGAACAATACCATCCGCCTCTATAAAAAGCAAAAGAGCCTTTCGGACCTCGTCTTAAACCAGATTTACGAAAAGACCCGCAACAATAGCATGATGGTGACCATGCTGAGCCACATCGTGGAATTCAGAAACGGCGAAAGCGGCATGCACGTGCTGCATATCAACACCATCACCGAAATGCTTTTGCGCGAGCTTTTGCACCGTACCAAAAAGTACACCATAAACAAGAATGATATCGGCGTCATCTGTACGGCATCATCCATGCACGATATCGGAAAAATTACTATCCCCGACGAGATTTTGAACAAGCCCGGCAAGCTTACGCCCGAAGAGTTCAACATCATGAAGGGACACACCGTCAACTGCGCCCAGATGCTCAACGCCGTGCCCGTCGGAAAAGACGAGCCGCTGATGAAATACGCCTACGAGATTTGCCGCTGGCATCACGAACGCTGGGATGGCCGCGGCTACCCCGATGGCCTCAAAGGGGACGAAATCCCCATAGCCGCACAAATCGTTTCGATTGCTGACGTTTACGATGCGCTCACGAGCGAACGCTGCTACAAGCATGCCTTCACTCACGAGAAAGCGCTCGAGATGATCCACAACAACGAATGCGGCGTATTCAACCCGCTTTTGATTGAATGCCTCGATGCCATTGCAGACAAGCTCGTCATCTCGCTACAGACTTTTGACTGGAGCAAGCAGGCCGATAAGGACTTTTTCTACATCGCAGACGCCATGATGAACGACCAGAAGCACCCCATTTACAACCAGGCCTTCAGGCAGTTCATCGACGAGCGCAAAAAGAGCCACTTCTTCGAAACGACTCTGGACGGAATTCTTTTTGAATACACATTTAACCCGGCCGTGATGAAGCTTACCACGAAAGCCGCTACAAAGCTTGGGCTCCCGCGAACAATCGTCGACGATTACAAGCCAGGCGATGACACACATGGTGCCGCCGAAAACCTTGAAAAAATCAAGAAGATTTTGAAGCGCCATTCGGCGCCCAAGGATAAGCCGTTCCTTATCAAGCAAACATTCAACATCGACGGCAAGAGCACTCCCTGCAATGTCAAGGTGCTCCAAATTTGGGCCAAAGGCCAAAACGAAGCTCCCGTGCTCGCCTCTGTTTACGGGCACATCGACGTTATACACTAATCAAGGATGATATTATGACACTTTCTGAATTTTACAGCTCTCTCGGTGAATCATTAGACGAAGTTCTTGAAAGACTCCGCATGGAATCTCGTGTAGCAAAGTACTTGGGACTTTTTTTGAATGATCCGAGTTTCAGTGAACTCAAGGCCGCCTTTGCAGCAAATGACGCGAAGACGGCATTCCGCGCTGCGCACACGCTTAAGGGCGTTGCTGCCAATCTCGGGCTGAACAAGCTCTCTGCATCGAGCAGCGAACTCACTGAAGACTTGCGCCCGGAAGCATTCACTGCCAACTCGCAGGCGCTCCTGGAAAAAGTCGAAGCAGACTACGTTGCAGCAGTGGCTGGAATCAAGCAACTTTCTTAACGCTTGAGATACTTCTTCAGCGAATCTTCGAGCTGGGCAATGACGATGGGCTTTGCCAAGTGACCATCCATGCCCGCTTCAAAGGACTTGCGGCGGTCTTCATCAAAGGCATTTGCCGAAAGGGCAATAATCGGAATCCGCTTGTCCGGGAACATCTTGCGAATTTCACGAGTCGCTTCAAAGCCATCCATTACAGGCATCTGGATATCCATCAAAATGCAATCGTAATAGTCCGGGCCTTTTTCTTTTAAACGTTCCACCGCAATGGAACCATCTTCGGCAGATTCCACGACAACGCCAGCACTCTCGAGAATATCCTTAGAAATTTCGAGGTTCAGCTCGTTATCTTCGACGACGAGAACCTTGAAGCCCTCGAACGAAATCGATTCCTGTTCAGAATGCGCGAAGCGCACCTGTTCCACCGCTTCAGGATTTTCCTGAATGCGCATCGGGATGCGGATGGTAAACTTGGACCCCTCACCCACCTTGCTTTCAACGTCGATGGAGCCTTCCATCATATCGACAATGCGCTTGGTAATGGCAAGCCCAAGACCTGTCCCCTGCTGCTTACTGACCGTAGATGTCCGCTCGCGGGAGAATTCATCAAAGAGGTGCTGCTGGTATTCGGCACTCATGCCAATTCCCGTATCCTTGATGACAATCTGATACAGGCCATAACCTTCGCGTTCTGACGGAATCTGGGTGATATCCACCGTCACCGAGCCACCCGAAGGTGTGTACTTTACCGCATTCGAGACAACGTTGATGACCACCTGATTCAAACGCAAGAAGTCTACATAAACGTAGCGGTTCTGGATATCGTGATGCACAAATTCAAAGTGTACGTTTTTCTTCTCGGCTAGGGAACGGAGCATCGGCACATAATCTTCGCTATTTTCATCCAAATTAACAGGATTCAAGTCCAGTTCCACCTTACCACTTTCAATGCGCGACATGTCCAGCACATCGTTGATCAAGGACAAAAGATGTTCACTCGAAAGTTTCGACTTGCTGAGGCAATCAAGCGCCTTGGCCTTGTCGTCAATATTCTTGACCGCCATATCGGTAAAGCCAATCATCGCATTGAGCGGCGTGCGGATGTCGTGCGACATGTTGAAAAGGAACGCGCTCTTTGCCTTGTTTGCAAGTTCCGCCTTTTCGAGGTTTGCCATTTCGCGTTTGGTCTCGGCATCGACGCTATGGAAACCGGCAATCACGTGATTCTTGAAGTTTTCGTCCTTGACGAACTTAATTTGGTAGTAAATATCTTCGCCACCGACCTGCAACCTGAAGTTGACAAAGTACATGTGTTCCCGATCCACCATGTCGAGAACCTTCGTAGGTTCAGTCGCTGCGCAGAATGATTCACGGTCACTCGGATGAACCACCGTATCGACAAGCACTTTTAGACGTTCGCCAAAGTTGTCAATCTTAGACCAGCCAGGAACCATCTCGTCAAACATCGGGTCAAAGCGGTAGTGCACCTCGGAAAGCGTCTCGTAATCCACGTACACGACGCATCCAAAGTCATCGGACAGGCCAGAAATCACAGCCATGTCGCGGTTTGCAATGGCCTTGCGTTCGGCCTTGGCGGATTCCTCTTCATCGACGTTTTCAAGCGTCACGACGATGTGGTTCTCGGAATCGGGAGTCTTGGCCGCCTTTAAACGGTAATACACCAGGCGCCCGTCAAAAGAAAAACGGAACGAGACCGAAACAGCGCGGTCTTTTTCCAGACCGTGAAGCAATTTTTCCTTGTCGACAAAATTCTTGACCGCATCCCAGTCTTCTCGGAAAACGACCTTTTCGAGCGCCTGTTCAAAGCCTTCGAAAAAGTCTTTACAGTTCTTGGCATCGAGAGTCTTCACAACCCCCTGAGCGTTAAACTCAATGAAAGAGTTGTCATTGATGTCGACGTAATAAATATTATCAAAGCCGTCACCAAGTGTGTTCGCGATATCGGAATACTGGTCGAGTTCACGCACGTGCATCTTGAATTCGACCTGTTCCGTCACATCGGTGCAGCACCCTTCGAGGCGCATGCCGCGCGTGTACGCTTCATTGCGCTTACCGTGATTTTGCAAGAAAATGATTCCACGAGACTGGTGGTTCCAGGCATACTCCAGTTCCGACATTTCGCCGCGGGTCATCTGGTCCACAAACTCGGCATAAGCCTCGTAATACGAGATGTCTACATTGTTGCACCACAAATTGTAGAGGTCTTCGGGGAGCGTTTCTTCGGGGAATCCTAAAATCTGGAGGAGGGCCTTGTCGGCATACATTCGTGGAGGGTGGCCTTCATCTACTTCGATGACCCACAAGCCGACGCCTGCACTCGATAGAATCGCATGAGTCAAGTCTGACGATTCAAGACAATCCATGATTTGCAGTTCCTCCGACAAGATATCCCTTCCAACGGGCGTCTCCAGTCGCCCTATGGTATAAAATACACTTATTTTTCGGACTTGTTTGAGAAAAGACGAATAAAGTCTCGGATTTAGGCCTTCGCTTTCGCTTTTTTGCGGCGCCAGACTTTAAATTCCATGTAAAGCGTGCTGACCGTGTAAATGAAGATGAGCAAAAGGATGGTATTCTTCGGACGGTTCAGGTTGCAGATGCCCCATGCAAACGTGATGATGGGCAGATGGATCAAGTACGGGTAGAACGAGGCGCGACCGATATGGCGCACAAGCGGGATGCAGAAGAACTTCGCCAAGAATCCCTTGCCCGAAAGCAGACTTACCACGAACATGCCGTAAATGAAAATCGGAAGGCTATGATGGATAAAATAATTATAGCCAGGATTGGCATCCGGACGCATGAGGAAGAGGCTCCCGTAAAGTGCGAGGAGCAAAAGCGCCTGAGTCACACCGCTCACAAAGTCCTTCTTGAAAACGTCAAAGACGCCCTCGTTGTAAAGGCGGTAAAGCACCATGCCAAAGATGTATTCAAAGACGCGCACCGGAGCAAACATGTGGAAGAAGCGATACTTGGCATCGAATCCATCAAACCATAAATTGCCCGTTTTGCCATACACGATAGCCCAAAGGAGTCCCGGAACGAACACACCGCCGAACAGAATCCAGAGCGTACGACGGTTCTGCTTGATAAGCCAACGGCTGAACCACGGCGTAATCGCATAGCAAAGGAAGAAGCTCGTGAGTGACCAGGACGGTTCATTCAGCTTCATGCCGAGATCGGGGACAATCGACCACGTGAGCGTGAGGTGCATGATGAGGCTACGCCACGGATGGAACATCTTTGCTAGCCCAGCCGAAGCGCAATCGCCAATCTCAGAGAATGCAGGCAAGTGCGTATAGCCGCTCATCTTGAACACAATCAGCACGAACATGAGGAGCGTCATAAAGAAGTGCAAGCGGTAAAGCTTTGCAATGCGGCTGAACATGAACGGGATGACCGGGATACTGCGGTCCGGGTCGCTGTACTTGCTTGCGAAAAGAAAACCGGCCAGCACATAGAAAATCCCCGCGGCAAAGGCAGGCGCAGAGATAATGGGCATCACCCACTTGCAATCAGCCATGTACATGAGGGCGTTAGAACTGCCCAAATGGAGCATGACAATATTCAGGCTTGCGAGGAGACGGAGACCGTCAATAGCGGGGAAATAATTTGCTGGTTTCGGCATTTCGAGGAAAATTTAGAAAAAACAGGGAGATTCCCGCTCGGAGGCGGGAATGACAACTGAGCCGAGCGATGCAGAAAAATGCTTGCATGTTTCTATATCCGAGGCGAATAAGTCATGCCCCGTTAGGGGAATGACAAGAGTTTTGAAGCAAGCTTAGCAATTCAATATGGTGATTTTGCGCAAATGGACGGGGTATTTTGATTTTTCGCGGACCAAAACGCTCTTTTTCGTTACATTTTTCTTAAATTAAAGAGGTACAACCACTTAAGAACGAGAAAATAAAAATTGGTGTTTCGACCATGAGCAACGAACGTGCAAAAATTTTGATTGTCGATGATGACGCCATGAACAGAGTCGTACTTTCGGACCTGCTCTCTGACGAATATGATATCATCGAAGCAAAAGACGGTGACGAGGCCATCGGGATTCTTGAAACAACGGCAAAAGACATTACGCTCGTCTTGCTAGACATGATTATGCCAGGACGAGACGGTCTCCAAGTTCTTGAAGTCATGAACGAAAAAGGGTGGATCAAGGGAACCCCGGTCGTGATGATTTCGGCAGAAACATCTACCCCACAAGTTGAAAAAGCTTTCTCGCTCGGTGTAACAGACTTCATCTACCGCCCGTTCGACCAGATGGTCGTGCAGACCCGCGTCCGCAACACGATTAATCTTTACGTGAAGCAGATGCAGCTTTCGGAACTCGTGACCGACAAGATTTACGAGAGGACCCGAAACAGCGATATGCTGATTTCCATCTTGAGCCACATCGTGGAATTCCGTAACGGCGAAAGCGGTCAGCACGTTCTGCACATCAAAAAGATTACCGATATCCTTTTACGCGCACTGCTCAAGCGCACTAGCGAATACAGCATCACCGAAGAAGAAATCGGCACCATCGCTACAGCATCTTCGATGCACGACATCGGAAAGATTACAATCCCCGACGAGATTTTGAACAAGCCCGGCAAGCTCACGAAAGAAGAATTCGACATCATGAAGCAACACTCCATGAACGGCGCCAAGATGCTCGACGCCATCCAGTTCTTCAAGAACGAGCCGCTGATGAAATTCGCCTACGACATTTGCCGTTGGCACCATGAACGCTGGGACGGCCGCGGCTACCCCGACGGCCTCAAGGGTAATGAAATTCCCATCAGTGCGCAAGTCGTCTCTGTTGCCGACGTTTACGACGCACTTACTAGCGAACGTTGCTACAAGAAGGCGTTCAGCCACGAGAAGGCTCTTGAGATGATCCGCAATAACGAATGCGGCGTCTTCAACCCGCTCCTCCTGGAATGCCTCGGCGATGTCGCCGACACGCTCCCGAAAGAACTGAACGACAACCAGCCAAGCAAGCTGAGCGATGCCGACTTTGCTAAAATTGCCCGATCCATTTTCGAGAGCGACGAAGACGACTCCGACAATATCATTTACGAACAGTACATGATAGAACACCGGAAAAGCCAGTTCTTTGCCTCAATACACCGTGGCGTTACGTTCGAATATACATACGAGCCTTCGCTCTTAAAGCTCGAAGCCAAAAATGCAAAGGCATTGAGTTTCCCGAAGACTATGGTCGAGCCCGAAAACAACAGCGAATTCTGGAATATCTTTGGGCGCGAGAACTGGGATGAATTTGTAAAACTGCTGCACGACCCGCAATTGAACAACGATTCGTTCACGTTCAACAGCGAGATGCTCGTCAAGGGCGAAAAGCGCCCGTGCAAGATTAGGGTCCAACAGTGCTGGAACAGACGCGACCCCGAGAACCCGGAACTCATTTCCGTGTACGGGTGCGTGGAATTTTTCAAGTAATACCGATTCCGGCACAGAGGCCGGAATGACAATGTAACGAGCTCGAGCATGACAATGCGCGAGAATTTATCCTAAGAATTTGCGAAGGACTTTCTTGAGTTTTTCGACGTCAATGGGTTTTGCGACATGTTCGTTCATACCGGCATCGAGTGCGGCCTTGCGGTCTTCTTCAAACGCATTTGCGGTCATTGCCACAATCGGGACTTTCTTGAAGTAATCATTGCGCATTGCTCGAATGCGCCTAGTCGCTTCGAGGCCATCCATCACAGGCATCTGCATATCCATCAAAATCAAGTCATAGGCGCCCGGCTTAGCCTTTTCTAGCACGTTCAAGGCAACACGGCCATCTTCGGCACAGTCCACCCCAAAGCCCATTTCACCAAGAACACTTTGTGCGATTTCACGATTAAGCTCATTGTCTTCGACGAGAAGAATTTTCTTCCCGGCAAAGCAAGAAGTATCATCAACCTCAATTTTCACTTCGTCCTTTAAAACGCCTATGGCACGTGCCAAGACATCATGCATTTCCGTGAGGAATAGCGGTTTGCTTATAAACGCAGTCACACCCGCTTCGCGCGCACTTTTTTCAATGTTTGCACAGTCATAGGACGCCATGACGATAATCGGATTATCGCTCCCCGGAATCATGTGCAACTGCTCCACCGCTTCGACACTTTCCATATCAAGCAACAGGTCGTCAAGGATAATCACAGAATAGCATTCGTGACGGTCAACAGCTTCCTTGGCACGCAATACCGCTTCGCGGCCATACATAGTCCATTCCGCACGCATTCCCAAACGGCGCAGAAGATTCGTGGCACTGGAGCACGCATTGTAATCACTTGCGACAACAAGGGCGCGGGCATTTTGCAAAGCATCAAGATTCGTCAAGTTCGCAGAAGTATCCTGAATTTTCAGTTTCAGATGAATGATGAATTCCGTTCCCTGATTAGGCGCACTGACGACATCTATAGAGCCTCCCATCATATCAACAATTTTCTTGGTGATAGACATTCCAAGCCCAGTCCCTTGCGTCTTGGAAATCGTTGAGGTGCGTTCGCGTTCAAACGGTTGGTACAGGACTTTCAAGAATTCCGGACTCATGCCGATGCCATCGTCCTTGACATGGAACTCATACGTTCCCGTATTTTCGTCGCTAGCCGTCTGGCGAACAAACACATGAATGTTCCCGCCCACCGGCGTAAACTTGACCGCATTTGAAAGCAGGTTGATCAGCATCTGGTGCAAGCGCAGCTTGTCACAAATAACAAGTTCGTTCTCGATATTGAACGTATCCATGTAAAGGTTTTGCTGTTTTTCACTCGCCTGACCTAAAACAATCGTATTCAGGTCATGCATGATTTCGGACAAGTTGCAGTTTACCTCTTCAAGGCGAATCTTGCCCGACTCAATGCGGCTCATATCGAGAATATCATTGATGAGCGAGAGCAAATGCGTACTCGAAACGACAGTCTTGTTCAAATAATTCTTGACCAGCACAGGATCATCCAAATTATTCAGCGCAAGGTTTGTAAAACCGATAATGGCATTCATCGGCGTGCGGATGTCATGCGACATGTTCGAAAGGAACATCGTCTTTGCATTGTTCGCCTTTTCAGCCTGCACAAGAGCCTGTTCCAGAAGTTTCTGCTGTTTCTCAAGTTCCCGCTTCTGTTCCGCAATCTTTGCATCCAGTTCCATCTTTTGAGCGGTTATATTGTCAATGAACATGAACGCCATAATAAAGGTCACAGGCACGCCATTTCTACGTTCCAGGACAAACGTCGTCACGCGACGCCATTCACCCTTGAGCGCACGGTAGCTGTACTCGCGCTTATCGACATCGGCCAAGTATGAACGCATAAAATCAACGTTCGCCATGTTTTCCCAAGTTTCGCGGAACTCCGGCAAGACCTCCTTGCTGAACTCAAGAATAGCGTTACTGTACTTGATAAAGCCGCCATAAGTTTTACCTTTCTCGTAAACCGTCGATTCACGGATACTGCGGACAGTATCGTCTTCGAGATTCACAAAATAAACGCCAAAATAATCTTCATAAAGTTTGCTATCAACATAGCGGTTTAGAATTTCGGCATCCTTGTCGGCAAAACAAACAACAACAGCACGCGGCGTTTCATTTTGCGAACCGACTTTCACGAACTTTATCTCGCTAAAACGGGTTCCTCCAGTATCGTATTTTCTGTAGTGCGCTATAAACGATTTTTGGCCTTCAAGCAATTTCTTGATATGTTCAATAGAAGCAAAATCACCAATTCTTTTCTTATCGAGTTCATGGACAAATCCGTTGACATACGCCTTGAATACTTTAGAATAACATTTATCGTGTTGATACAGCTTTCCGTAATTGACTTCAGCATAGTCGCTCACCGTGTAAGGCGTAAACGTATCCGTATCAAGATCGACATAGTAGACCGAGGTGAATTCCGTCGCAAGCACATTGATAATGTCGAAGTTGCGTTCCATGTTGCGTTCGCGCTCTTTACGGGCAAGGACTTCCTTGTGGATATTGGCAACAGCGATAATAATATGATCGTCAGCGGCCTTGGACCAAAGCGCCTTGAGGCGGTAGTATTGAGGCTCGCCATTGACCATAAGCCTGTATTCGATTGAAAAGGTTTTGTCGCCCTCAAGCTGAGAGAGCAAAAAATCCTTATTCATGACCGAAGTCAACCGTTCAACATCTTGCGGGTAGATAATCTTCTTGATGTCTCTCGAACATTCTTCGAAAAAGTTTTGGCGGCTCATCAGGAGCTTGAGCTTGATATAGCTACTTTCCTGGTTGAACACGTCGTACGAATTGTCATTCAAGTTCACATAGTAAATAATTTCGTACTCAACGCTCAACGCATTTGCAATCTCGGAAAATTCGCGGTTCATCACGTCCGAACGTTTTTCTTCGTCGCGGTCTGCAATGCCAAGCACTACCACAGGCGATTTTTCATCGGAAACCCGAACGAATTTCATCTGGAAATAGCGGCCATCGCGATTCTTGTAGTCCACCTCGAAGTGGCTCTGCCTCGAAAATCTTTCACGAATGCTCTCGATTGACGCCAACGTCAAGACTCGCTTGGCATCTTCGCTAGATACAATTTCAGTAGCGTATTTTTTTAACGCCTCGGAATAAAACATTTCGCCGCGAAGCTCTTTTTCAAAAATGCGTGCCGTCTGCGACTTGACATAGGAATGCATTTTTTCCGAATCAAGATCGATGCGGTAAAGTGCATTGAATTCCATGGCAAGGGCCTGGATAACGCGGTAGCCTTCCTCGACCTTCATGCGTTTGCGGATTTCGTCATCGACATTCAAGAAGCAGATGGCCATGTGGTCTTCATCGCGGCCACGGGTCACCTGGAGCTTGCAATAGCGTTCCTTGCCTGTTACAATCTCACGCACCACAAACGAGAAACTGCTTTCTTTTTTAAGGCGGCCACGGACATAAGCTACAGATAGCATATCCTTCAGCACATCGCGGTCATCGGGATGGACATCTTCGGAAATAAACTTCTGGAGGGCAGATACGGCGTTAACGCCATTGCCATACTTTTTTTCAAGGCCCTTTTTGCGATAGTAAACGACATACGAGAAATCCAGCAAATTCACATAATATGCGGAAATGAACTGTTCGTAAAATATTTCCGAGAACAGTTCAGCGTATGCAACCTGATTTTCACTATCACTCATAATCGCTCCCTTTCTGCAATTAATTAAAATACATCAATTTTATGGATTAAGGTACAACAATCCCTATAAAAACCCTATTTTTCGTTTTTTTTGATTTTTCGCACAAAAAAGAACCTTCGAGGGGGGTACCTCGAAGGCCTTTGGGTGTAATAGGCTCCCTATTGGGGAGTTATGGATTAGGAATTCTAGTTAGCGGGCTACACGGACCGACTTGACTTCACCCGTTTTGACGGAGCGGAGCATATACAAGCCCTGGACCTTGATGGCGCTCGTATTCTTAAGAGTTGCCACGGCTTCGTCCATAGTGTAGGCGCTCATGCGACCGATGCGTACCCCGTTCACGTCAAAGACGTAGTAGTCACTCACTTCCGGATATTCGTAGCGGACCTGGGTCTGGATGGAGATAGGCGGTTCTTCATCGCCCTTCGTGAAGTTGATGTAATCGATATCGAAATACTGTGCTGTCACGTCCATACGGAGGGTATGCTTACCGGCCGGGAGCGTCACTTTCTTCTTCACGTCAATGAAATCGTCCCAGCTAGAGCCTGTCACATCGAATTCACCAACAGACTTTCCGTCAATGGAGAGCTTGAAGGAACCAGAACCACTCGCAGCGACAGAAGCTGTTGCCGTGTAGTCACCTGCTTCGGCAATGTCGACAGAGTATTCGAGCCAGTCACCGGTCGTGTTATAGCCGACAATGTATCCGGTCGCCTTCTTGTAGATATCGACATCGGAAGCATCGCTCTTGCGGTAGTCGGAATCACCGTGGTTTTCTGGGTCGCCATCGCTGTAAGACACATTGCTTACGCCATCCGTTTCACCGACGCCGGTAATATCAAAGTCTTCGACTTCAATCTTGCCCGGGATTACCAAAGCAGAGCCCTTGAACGGCTTGCGCGGCACCGGCTCAGGCGGGACATATGGAGCAAAAAGGCCCGTATTGTCCTTACCGTCCTTGAGGTGTTCCTTGAAATACTGCTTGAGCCAGGTCATTGCCGGACGGTCGCTACCATTCTTGATAAGACCGGAGTTTCCGTTCGTAGTCCAGGTAGCACCGTAGATGTAGCCCCAGAGGGTAATGCCCGCGACCTGCGGAGATTCCCAGAATGCCGGAATCTGTTCGGAGTAGCGCTGTTTCTGCTGGCTGTCGTTATCCGTACCGATATCGTATTCGGTAATGAAGAGTGGCATCGGTTCGCCCTTGGCATTCTTGACGCTATTCTGGATTTTGTTCAAAGCACTCTTAAAATCGTTGGCGTTCATATCGGTCAAGTCATGAGCCTGCTGACCATAAGCATCGACCGGAGCCCCCTGCTTGACGAGCTTGTTCACGAGGTCGATACCTTCGTTAATCTGCCACCTGAACGTGTTGTAGTCGTTGTAGATAAGGATTGCCTTCGGCCAACGTTCGCGCGCCATCTTGAATGCAGTCGCCACGAATTCGTAGTTGCCGTTATCGCCACCGAGAGCCGGGATAATATTATTGTTTCGGCCATAACCGGAGTGGTAGCTGCCACCCGACTTGATGGCTTCATTCACCACGTCAATCATTTCAAGATCGGGGTAATGGGCGGCAACGGCATCGAACCATGCGGTAATCGCCTTCTTGGTTTCGTCCGTGCTAAGGCCATTGAGCCAGTTCGGGTACTGGGAGCCCCACACAAGAGCGTGGAACTTGAACTTGCCACCATTCTTTTTTGCCCAGTTATAGCAAGCATCGCAGCCCGACCAATTGTAACGACCGCGAGTGCCTTCGATGGACGCCCACTTGCATTCGTTTTCGGCGGTAATCTGGTTCCAGTAAGTCCCGAAATCGGACTGAACCTGGCCACGAGTTGTAATGTTTCCTAGGAATTTTGCACCGCCATCGGCCATGCCGGGGCCTGCAAACGAATTAACTGCTCCACCCATAAGTGCAGCATACAATATACCCTTAATGAAATTTGATTTCATTTCCAACCATCCTCTTAGGTTAGTACTCTAACACCACTATAAACTTATTCTCATTTTTCTCAGTTTATCCAAAGAGGAGAAAATTTATCATTGCCAAAATGTCTAGATGGAGATGCCCGGTCAAGCCGGGCATGACAATGTTCGCAAGCATGACATTGGACAAAAAAAAGAACCTTCGAGTGTTACCTCGAAGGCCTTTGGGTATTTAAGGCTCCCCCGTTTTGGTTGAGGGGAGTTATGGATTAGGATTCCTTTTAGCGAGAGATACGCACGGACTTCACAGCACCACTTTGGACAGAGCGGAGCATGTAAATGCCGTTGTTCTTGACATCGTTAGAGCTTCTGAGAATCTGGGCGGCTTCGCTCATAGAGTAAGCGTTCATGCGGCCAAGACGGACACCATTTGCGTCGAAGACGTCGTAGCTGCCGATTCTCGGAGCCTGGTACTGAACACTTGTCTTAATACCGACACCCGGACCCGGTTCATCGCCACCACCCGGATTGTCATTACCACCCGGATTATCGGCAACTTCGCCCTTCACAAAGTTGATGTAGTCGATGTCGAAGTACTGCTGGGTCACATCGAGGCGGAGCACGTGCTTACCGGCCGGGAGCGTCACCTTCTTCTTCACGTCGGAGAAGTCGTCGTAGCTTGTGCCAGTGACTTCGAATTCAGCGAGAGACTTGCCATCGAGAGAGAGCGTGAATGCGCCCGTGCCTTCGGTAGCAACAGAAGCGATTGCGGTGTAGTCGCCAGCTTCGGCAATGTTGATGGTGTATTCGTACCAGTCGCCCGTAGTGTTGTAGCCGAGAGCAACGCCAGTAGCCTTCTTGTAAAGGTCTGCACCGGTATCCTTGCGGTAGTCAGAGTCGCCATGGTTTTCGGAATCGTCGCCATAGGATTCGTTGCTCGTACCGTCTTCGTTCTTGCCCTGGCCCGGCTTATCGAAATCTTCGACTTCAATCTTGCCCGGAACAGCGAGAGCTTCGCCCTTGAACGGTTCCTGCGGAACAGGGTCAACCGGAGTGAGAACACCAGTATTGAGGCCAGTCGTGTTCACGCCCTTGTTGCTCTTGAGGTACTCCCTCATCCACTTCAAAGCGGCGCGGTCCTGGCCATTCTTGACAATGCCGGAGCAGCCACTCGCAGTGCCGTTACAGTCGAGCCAAGTGCGACCATAAATGTAGCCCCAGATGGTAATGCCGGCAATGTGTTCGTTTTCCATGAAGTGAGAAATCTGTTCGGAGTAGCACTGCTTCTGGATATTGTCGTCGGTAGTTGCAATGTCGTATTCGCTGATGAACATCGGGGTCTGGGTCTTGTCCCAAATTTCCTTGAGAACACTCTTAAGGGTGTTGATGTTCAAGCAGACGCCGCCGCCACCGGTACCGCCCTGGCCACCGCCCTGGCTCATCATGTCGTGAGCCTGCAAGCCGTATGCGTCAACCGGAGCACCGTTTTTCTTGATGGTCTGGATAAGCTGAATGCCCTGATCCTTGTTCCACTGAACCGTGTTATAGTCGTTATAAATGAGGATAGCCTTCGGCCAACGTTCGCGCGCCATCTTGAAGGCGGTCGTTACGAACTGGTAATTGCCACCATTATCGCCACCGAGTGCCGGAATGATGTTGTTGTTCTTGCCATAAGGAGAATGATAGCTGTTGTTGCCCGTGCGGATAGCTTCGTTCACCACGTCGATCATTTCGAGATCGGGGTAATGTTCCTTGACCGCATCGAACCAGGCGGTAATCGCCTTCTTCGTTTCGTCTGTGCTAAGGCCATTGAGCCAGTTCGGATACTGGGAGCCCCACACCAAAGCGTGGAACTTGAAGTGACCCCCGTTCTGCTTTGCCCAGTTATAGGCAGCATCGCAGGCACCCCAGTTGTAACGGCCACGAGTACCTTCGACGGAACCCCACTTACAGCCGTTTTCGGCCGTAGCCTGGTTCCAGAGCGCAGTAAAGTCTGAGCCGACACTATTACTCTGGGTAATGTTACCAATGAACTTGGCCGCGCCATCGGCAAGGCCTGGACCTGCGTAAGAACTTACTGCACCACCCAAAAGTGCAGCAGCCAATAAACCTTTCAAATATTTTGATTTCATTTTCCACATCCTCATAGGTTAAGAGTCCCATACAACCATTATAAACATATCTTTGTTTTTAAAAATTGCCCCAAAAAGTCCAAAATTTATCATTGACAAAATGTCCATAATGGAATATTTACAAAGCCGAGGTGACATAGTAAAAAAAGGACCTTCGAGGGTGAGCTCGAAGGCCTTTGGGTATTTAAGTCCCTAGTTTTCTAGGGAGTATGGATTAGGAACTTTTAGCGGGTCACACGGACTGACTTTACCATGCCGCTCTTGACGGAACGAAGCAGGTAGATTCCCTGGACCTTGATGGCGCTCGTGTTCTTGAGCGTTGTCACGGCTTCGTCTACGGAGTAGGCGCTCATGCGGCCGAGACGCACACCGTTCATATCAAAGACGTCGTAGTCGCTGAGGACCGGGTAATTCATGCGGAGGTTCGTCTGAATGGCGTCCGGAATATCAATCGGTTCGGGATCGGTAGCGTCCTTGCCCTTCACGAAGGTGAAGTAGTCCACGTCGAACCAGGCGCCGGTCACGTCCATACGCAGGACATGCTTGCCTGCCGGGAGAGTCACGTTGGCCTTGACCTTGTTGTAGTCATCGTAATTTTCTTCACCTTCCTTGGCAGCGGGGACAGTAATCTTTTCGGTAAGCGCCTTGCCATCGAGAGAAAGCTGGAAGCTGGAGGTAGAACCTGCGGCAGCCACGGCGGCAAACATCGTGTAGTCGCCCGCTTCCTTCACGTTCACGGTCCATTCGAGCCAATCGCCTTCGCTGTTGTAGCCCACGATTACGCCGGTCGCCTTCTTGTAAAGGTCAACGCCCGTGTCCTTGCGGTAATCGCTATCGCCGTGGTTTTCGGAATCGTCGCTATAGGACTGGTTGCTCGTACCGTCTTCGTTGACGCCCACACCCGGAATATCGAAATCTTCGGCTTCGACCTTACCCGGAATGGCAATCGCTTCACCCTTGAACGGAAGCTGCGGTTCGGGTTCAACCGGAGTGAAGGTCACATCGTTCTTGCCCTTGCTCAAGTTCTTGGCGAAGTAGTCTTCGAGCCAGTTCATGGAGGCGCGCTTGCGGCCATCCTTTTCGATAAGGCCTGTGTTCTGGACCCAGGTAGAGCCGTTGATGTAGCCCCAGATGGTGATGCCAGCAACCCACGGCGTTTCCCACATGAACGGAATCTGGTTTGCGTAATCGTTTTTCTGCTTGGTATCGTCCGCTTCGCCGATGTCGTATTCCGAAACGAGGAGCGGGAGGCCCGTCTCGTTATGGATACGGGTCATCTTGCTTTCGAAATCGGACTTGCTCATGCCCTTACAGTCGTGAGCCTGCTGACCGTAGGCATCGACCGGAGCGCCATTCTTGACGATGGTCTGGATAAGTTCGATACCTTCGTTGATTTGCCAGGAGAGCGTGTTGTAGTCGTTATAGATAAGTACAGCCTTCGGCCAACGTTCGCGGGCCATTTTGAAGGCATTCGTGATAAAGTCGTACTGGTGCTTGCCATTTACAACGCGGTCACCACCGAGGGCTTCGATAATGTAGGAGCCGCCGCATTCGGTATCGTCGGTGCTGTGGCCTTCGGCACCTGCAGCAGGCTTGCCGTAACCGGAGTGGTAGTTGTTACCCGCCCAAATAGCTTCGTTCACCACGTCAATGTATTCGAGGTCCGGGAACTTCGCGGCAACGGCATCGAACCATTCGGTGATGTATTTTTTAGTGAGTTCTACGGTAATGCCCGGATTTTTCTTTTTGCAGAGGAAGTTCGGGTACTGGGAACCCCAAACGAGGGCATGGAACTTGAAGTGGCGTTCGCCCGGTTTTTCCTTGGCCCACTTGTAGGCGCTTTCGCACTTGTCGAAGTTGTCCCAGGCGAACTTGCTTGTACCGCTGTTGCCATTAGAAAGGGAATGGATGGAGCCCCACTTACAGCCGTTTTCGGGTGTAATCTGGTTCCAATACTGAGCAAAGTCGCTACGGATTTGGCCACCCGTAGTGATATTACCTAAGAATTTAGCACCGCCATCGGCAAGGGCAGCGTTAGCAACGGAGACAAAACCAGCAACGGCTACTGCAGCCAAAGAGAGAGACAGTTTTCTCATATACCTAATCCTCGTACACGGTTAATACCCATAACCATTCTAAACATATCCTCTTTTTGAGAATATGTTCAGAAAAAGCAATTACATATTGTTGATAAAAAGTCCATAATGGAATATTCGTAATGGAGATGCCCGATCATCCCCGTCAAGCGAGGACAGGCGTCGGGCATGAGAGGCTTCGGCGGGCATGACAATGCTTACTTGATGCGGTGGCCGGTGAGGTCGAAGCGTTTGCCATTTTTCTCGACAAAGAGCTTGTTGTTTTGGATGCGGAGACGCGGGGAGATGTTTTCGAGAGTGCGCACGGAGGAAGCGCGATTTGCGCGGATTCCGACCGTTTCTTCGCATTTTTCGCCTTCGCAGAAGCGAATATTGTCGATATTCACGTAATTGCCCACAATTTGCATTTTGAGGACGTGTTCACCAGCAGCAATTTCGCCCAATTGGGATTGCACGGCGGTATAAGTCGACCAATCCTCGCCCTGTTTTGCGATGATGTTGTCAGAAACAGCCTTGTTGTCGATAAAGAGCTGCACGCCCGCCTTTTCAGAAGCCGTCGCCATTTGCACTTCGACAGTGAATTTCGCCGTTTTTGCCACATTGACGGTATATTCAAGCCATTCGCCATCCTGCGTGTAGCCTAAAGCGTAGCCTTTCGATTTATCGGCGGAATCTAAAGCAACAATGTCCACAGCATCCTTGCGGTAAGCACCGCCTTCGTTTGTGGAAGACTTGTCGTAGAACGAGACGCGGCTGCCACCGAGGTCATAGTTTTCTGCTTCGATTTTACCAGGGATTGCGGCAGGCTTGCCTGCGATTGCTTTTCCATCCGCATCAAAACCGCCAAACGGGTCCTGTTGCGGGGGCGTCGTTTCGACCGTATCGGCCCAGGCCATCTGCATGCGGTCCACGCCAGACTGGTTCACAATCTGGAGCTTGGTGTTTACGCCTTCCCCGCTGCGCTTGGTCATACTGTACCAGTCACCATCACGGAGGCCCGGCCAGTAGAAACTGCCCATTTCCCATTCGCGGAGCTGATCGGACATGCCGCGGATGTAAGCCGTGAAGTAGTTGGTGGGAGCCTTGTTGTAATCCTGATAGTCGTAATGCACGCCCGCCTTGTCGCCAGGACTCATGGCGCCGCCCCATTCCGTGCAAACGGTGCGGTCAATGTACTTGCCAACCTTGCCCTTGAAGCTGTTTTTCCAACCCTGTTCGGTAGTGATGCTCATGTTCCAGAACGTGTATTCGTGAACGGCAAAGAGGCAGCCTTCAAAGCGCGGGTCGTCGGCAATATCCGGAACGTTCCATGCGAGGCCGGAGCCATCGAGCAAAATGTGGTCGCGCGGGACGTTCGGGAATTTCTTGAGCCAGTCCGCATAGAGATTGCGAAGGTCCGTCTTGTTATACATGTGCGGTTCGTTGAAAATTTCAAAGTAGGCGTTCGGATGGTCGCCGTATGTTTCGACGAGTTTCGCCCACATTTTCCACCAATCGTCCATGTTCTTGGGCCCCGCAGGCTGCGCAGGGCCCCAGTAGCCCATAGCCACTCGACCATGTTCAAGAGCAGCATCCAAAGCACCCGAATACATGTCAAAAGCTTTAAGAATGGTCGGTTCGTTCACCGGCATGCGCACGCTGTTTGTACCAAGCACTTCCTGGAACTGCCCGACAATACGGTCGGCAATGGCATAAGCCGATTCATGATTGTCGGAAAGGCTTAAGCCCGAAAGCACGAGAACGTCCGAGACGAAGTTGTCGCGCTTATCCGCCCAGTTGACGCCGCGGAATTGGCTTGTAACGGCGAATGAGTTTGCGCAAAGAAGAAAAGCTAAACCAAGAACTCTCTTTTTCATGAGATCCTCCCTTTTTTTATTAACCTACTATCCCCACCCATAAATGTATGCTATTGGATGTGGAATGTCGCATGCGTGAATGCAAGTTGTTTTGTCAATTTATCAATAGGAAAAAGACTCCCTAAGGACGGGAGCCTACATACAATTGCAAGTTCTGTTAGCGATTATTCACGTTTTCTGTAATTGATTGTATAATTTTCACGTTCAAAAGAGACGTATTGCGTGCCGATGAAATTTGATGGGAGTGTCAACTCAAATTCCGAACGGCAAAAGCACATAGCCTCAAGACTATTATCTTCTATCCAAGTAGTGTCGTGCGTTACAGAGTCAACAACCGGAATACGAAGAATGTAATCGCTTGAAACAAACAATGTATCGTTACGAGTTTCGTAGAGAATCGTGTTAATTATGCAATTGTGATTCATTTCAAAAACGACGGTCGCAGAGCCATCGTCATTCATGAGAAAATCAATGGACTTATTTTCTTCTGCCGATGATTTTGCAAGCAGGTTACCGCCAAGTTCACTGCATGACTTCGATTCTTTGTAATCGGTTGTTTTACCTTTTACAGCCGATGTATTCGATGGAACACTGACTAATGAATTGTCAGCGTTAGAGTCTTCGGAGCAGGCCGTAAACAGCCCTAAACTAATGGCGATCGCGGATAAAGCGAGCAGAACGGTTTTCATGTTCATGAATTCACAAAAAGTTACTTGGCGATATCAATATAACTTTTTTAAGTAATATGAGCAAAAAGCCCCGAACCGTTCTGGTTCAGGGCCTTGTGAGTGAGGAGGAATGGTTTTATCTCCAGGATGACAATTGCGTGGATCCTTCGACTTCGCTACGCTTCGCTCAGGATGACAATTGTGTATGGCGACCCCGGAATAAATCCGGGGAGACATAGCGAAAGAAAAATTAGCGTGATTTTCAGGAGTCTACGATATTGGAAAATTAAAAAAAGTATAGGAAGAGCAGGCAAGTAAGTTCCCGTATGCGCTCCCGTTACAAAAGTTCCATCAAGTTTTTCATAAATATAAGATGTTCTTGATACTGTAGCAGACGCAATTTTAAAGTCTAAACCTTTTTTACCGGCCCAAAGGTCACCGTCTAAGACCCAACGGGTAACCCATTCGCCAAGGGGCGTTTTAGTAAACATCGTAATGCCTGTAGAATAAATATCGCTGGAATATTCATTTTTTCCAGGTTATCATAGCATGTATATCCAATTCATCCTTTCCCCCAAACCCTTGATTACGCCAAGAACAATCATAACTATATTCTTTATCACACCCTTCTGTTCTTAAAAAAGTATACTTACCATCGGATAAATTATTTCCATACACTTGATCTTTTTTACAAGAGAACAGCCATAAACTACACCCCTTCATCACGTTTACATCAACGGAATCGCCGCGAACGGTATAGGAATTAATTATTCCAGAAAGGTCGATGTCGTATTTCTTTTCAA
>NZ_MWQK01000009.1 GCF_002210425.1 Fibrobacter sp. UWB2
AGAAAGAATAATTGCCCTTGCGCGAAAGCGTGATAGAATTCTTGAGGCTCTTGTAAAGGTCATCGCGAAGTTCCATCGCTGCAAATGCGGACTGCACAAGTTCCTTGAGCTTTGCAATCACCGACGCATCCGAAATTACAAAGAAGTGGTTCCCTTGCGCGTTACCGCCCGTAGGGCCGAACTGCCCTGCTTCGGCAATCAATTTCAGCTTTTCAATTTCAACAGGCTGAGCCTTGAACTTTCGCGTACTGCGACGCGTCTTGATATTTTCCAGTGTGTTCATTTTTACTCCTCAGGTTCTTCTTTCCAGATGCCCGAATACTTTTCGCAATGATAACGGATCCCGTCATTTACAGTAACAGAATCCTTCCTGAACAGGCATACACCAATTACATCTTCCAGTGATGTCTGCAGGCGCCAAAAGCCAAGAGCCTTATCATAGACAAAAGTACGGCCATTATACGAACTATACTCATTGTCGAGCTTGCAATATTCTTCACTTTCCGACATAAACGTTTCCGAAGAAAGTGCTAGCGAAATCCCGTAGGCACGCTTAAAGAAGTCGTAATCGCAATGGCAGATTCCAAGAACTGAGTCTCTCGAAAAACTCATGAACTGGATGTTCTCAGCCTCGTCATTAAGCACCATAAAGGTTGAAAGGTACGCATCGGCAGACTTCGCCATCAGCGAATCGCTAACATTCCCTGCCTTGGCAAAATCCTTATAGAACTCATTGAACGTGCTGTAAAATACGCTATCCGAAATTTCATGACGACAATAAATGTACAACAGCAAGCCATTCAAGCGTTCCGTATTACCGTGATACTCATACACGGTCATGTTGTTCGACATCACGTCATCCATATCCGTATTGAATGCACTTCGCATATCCAAGACAGCCTGGGCTTCCGCCCTTTCAAAAGTACTGTCCTCTTCGAGCATCAAGGTTTCAATACGCCCAGACATTAAAGCCTTGGGAAGGCTCAGTTCCGCTTCGATATTGGATTCCTTTAGGCGCACATACTGGGAAAACTCCATTTTTTCATTTTCCCCAAGCGGGAACGTAACCACAAGCTTTATAACCGGGTAGGGATAATCGCGGTCAACCACCGAGAATATATTTTCTCCCCAGTCATTGACTTTAAGCGCCGCTTCGATAGAATCAATAGGATTGAGCTTTGCATCAAGACTTATGACCTTGACTTTTTCCGGCTTCATGGTCTTGAGATAACGGACCACACCACGCATATACGTAGGGGAATACTGGACGCCATATTCATCAACACGACCGTAAACGCTTTCCTCGCCATCCATACAGGAACTTGTAAACAAGCTCAACAGAGCAAGTAGCAGGAACGTGGCCGCTTTTTTAAAATTCATAATTTCTCCCTATTTTTTGTAAATATACAAACTCTATTTAGAACAGAGTATATAAAACAGACAATCCGGCCTAAAGGCCGGATGAAATGTTGAAAGGCGGTGATAATAAACGAAATATGCGCCGTTTACAACAAGATTCGTGCCGTTTATAAATGCGCGCGAATTACTTGTTCAATGGGAGCATCAAGATTCTGGACTTGCGTTTCTGATTGTAATGTTCACGCTTGCTCTTCGGCAATTCTTCGACAGTACCATCTTCGAATCCGAGCTGGTAGAACCAATCGAGAGCCTGCGTCGTGAGCAAGAACAAAGTCTTGTAGCCCTTCATGCGACCCAGTGAAATCAGGTGGCGCACGATGGCTTCGCCAATGCCGGACTTGCGGTAGTTCGCACCGACTGCAATTCCCGCAACTTCGGCCATGCCGTCTTCGAAGGCATGGAGTGCGCCACAGCCATGGATGCTATTGTCAATGCTATAGACAACGTAATCTTCCAACTTTTCGGAGATGGAATCCTGCGTACGCGGTACAAGGTAACCCTTCGCAATGTAATCCTGCATGATGCGGAGGATATCCGGAATGTCTTCGATTGTCGCCGGGCGGATACTGGAGTACTGGTTCGCGTACACCATGGTTCCGTCACCGCGGGCGGAGAACACTTCCTGCAGCACGCTACCCTGGAATTCACCACTCAACAGGTGAACGCGGTTCGCACCGGCTTCGCATGCATGGATGGCATTCATCAAGTAATCCATCTGCGCAAAGTCAAGCACGTCGGAGTTGAGTTCCAAGAGCTCCTTCGCCTGATCGATATCCATTGCCGAAATAAGCCCGTTATCGGTCGGTTCCAGGTGCTTCGTATTCTTGCCCGTCACAAGGCCTTCGAGCTTGATACCGCTTTCGCTTCCGATAAAGAAGAGTTTCCCGACCTTGAGGTACTTGCAAAGTTCCGTCGCCAGTTCTGTACTCGAAATGTTGTAGGCGTGTCCAATCTTGTTCCAGCCAATCGGCGGAATGATCGGCACGAACTTCTCGTTCATGAGCTGTTCGAGCAAGTCGCGCTGGATGCGTTCGATACGGCCGGTACGCATATAGTCGATACCGTTGATGACACCCATGCTGCGAGCCAAAATCCAGTTGCCTTGAATGCCACTGAGGCCGCTTGCCGTAAGGTGACTCATGATGCGCTGCGCAACACCCAAGGAAGCCTGCTCCACAAGCGGGAGCGCCTCTTCGTTCGTGAGTCTTACGCCGTTATGAAATTCCGTCTCAAGGTCCCAGGCCTTGAGCTGAGCGTCGATGCTATTTCGCGTGCCCGGCACGATAATGATGCGAATGCCCGCCTTATGCAAAAGGGCGATATCGCGCATCAGCACGGGGAACATCGGATGGTCCATCAGGCTATCGTCAATTTTCAGGACGAAAAGCTGGCCCTTGAACCTATCCATGTAGCCAAACACTTCCCGGATGAATCCGGCAACTTCGAAGTGCTGAGAATAAAAATCGGACGCTGTACTCATAGCTTAAAAAGTAGCAACAGAAAAAGCGAAGGACAGAACATCCTTCGCCATTTGAACAAATATTTGGCGTTTTTACTTCGCCGGGAAAACCTGCAGCAGTTCCACCTCGAACACAAGGAGCGAGTTAGGCGGAATTGACGGCGGAGCACCCGCCTCGCCGTAGGCAAGCGCACTCGGAATCCAGGCCTTCACCTTCTCGCCGACCTTCATTTCCAGGAGCAGGTCCTGCCAGCCTTCGATTACGGAAGTCACCGCAAATTCCATCGGGGCACCGCGCTTGACGCTATTGTCAAATTCCGTACCGTTGAGGAGCGTACCCACGTAATGGACCTGGACCTTGTCGGTTGCCTTAGGCTTAATACCCGTGCCTTCCTTGAGCATGATGTACTGTACACCCTTCTTTGTCACCCAGACTCTCGGGTCCTGGGCATTCTTTGCCAAAAACGAAGCCTGGTCACTAAGAGCCTTGCGTGCCGCGGCAGCCTCGTCGATATCCTTTTGCATCTGCATCTGGTTGAGGAGGTCCTGAAGAGCGGCTTCGGACTGGGAATCCGTCATGAGGATTTCACGGCTGGAATCGAGCACATCGCGCATGGCATCCATAAGGACGTCTAGCTTTACAGGCACATTGATATTGGAAAGGGCTCTGCCAAAGTCAACACCTAGCGCATAACTGTAGCGGTCAACCGCATTGTCCAAAAAGACCTTCTGTTCGTGAGTTTCGCTAGGTTCCGGTATGGGCGTCAACTCGGGGACACTGGGAGCCACATTGACCTTGAGAGTATCTGCGGAAGGAGTGCTCGGATTAACAGCGGGTGCAGGCTTACTGCCACCACAGGCTACTAAAGCACCCCCCACAATAAATACTGGCAAATAACGAAAAATTTTCATAAAAAGGATCCAGTCCTATATTTTGTCCCTTAAAAATACTTTTTTTGGCCAAAAAACGGGAAAAAATATGAGGAATATCTCTAATTTACTATAAATGTAAAGAAAAACACACACTACCCCTTTAAAATAGCTTACTTTTTTGCTATCTTAGCACCGAAAGGAAAATTTACAATGAAAAACAGCTTTAAGTGTTATATTGATTCTGCAACAGCTCAAAAAAAGCTGTTCGATGAATCTATTGATAACGTTAAAGATTCCTTAGTGAAAGTTGTAGCGGAATCTACAGTTAAGAGCGATGTGCAACTTTTTAAGAAGCCGGAACCGGTTTACTCTTCAACTGGCTGGCTTAAGGGCGCCCTCTCCTATCCGTGGGCAATCGTAAGCGTCATCATCCCATCGATTCTCGAAAACCTTTAATTTGAAGTTTACACTTCAACTCCGAAACGCCCGCCCCAAGCGGGCTTTGTTTTTTTAAAGAATATTCCTTTGCTGTTTTTCAAATCAAATCGCGCGATAGCAAATCAACTAAAAAGATAACAGGCTATCGTTGTGAGAATAAAAGCGTCGGCCAAGGTATTGTCTTCGCAGTAGCGTGCAAAACGAGAGTCGCGGGCGACTGCTTGCAGGCGCACATGACCGAGTGAAGCCGCTGACGCCGTAGGCGTCAACTCCGAGCTGGGGCCCCGCCCGCATGACGTACTTTTTCACTATTTAAAAAAAGACCTTTGGCGGTTAGCCTATTTTTTTTATTTTTGGGAAAAACGGAGATTTTATGGCAGCACTCATTCTCGATGGCAAGGCTCTTGCCAAGACTACTGAAGAAGAACTCAGCGCCCGCGTGGCAAAGCTCAAGGAAAAGACCGGCAAGACCCCGATTCTTGCAACGATTCTCGTGGGCGACGACCCGGCAAGCGCCACTTACGTCAAGATGAAGGGTAATGCTTGTGCTCGCGTGGGCATGGAAAGCATCCGCGTGGTGATGGACAAGAACACCACGACCGAAGAACTCCTCAACAAGATTCAGGAACTCAACGAGAACCCGAACGTGCACGGCATCCTCTTGCAGCACCCGGTTCCGCGCCACATCGACGAACGTGCCGCCTTCGAAGCTATTGACGCCCGCAAGGACGTAGACGGTGTGACCTGCCTCGGCTTTGGCCGCATGTCCATGGGCGAGCGTGCTTACGGCTGCGCAACGCCGGCCGGCATCATGCGTCTCCTCAAGGCTTACAACATTCCGCTTTCTGGCAAACACGCTGTAGTCGTTGGCCGTAGCGCCATCCTCGGAAAGCCGATGGCCATGATGCTCCTCAACGCGAACTGCACCGTGACCATTTGCCACAGCAAGACCGAAAACCTTCCGGAATTTGTGAAGCAGGCAGACATCCTCGTGGGTGCCGTCGGCAAGCCGGAATTCATCAAGAAGTCCTGGATCAAGCCGGGTGCAGTCGTCGTGGACGCTGGTTACCATCCGGGTGGCGTGGGCGATATCGAAAAGGGTCTCGAAGAAGTCGCATCCGCATACACTCCGGTTCCGGGCGGTGTCGGCCCGATGACCATCAACACCCTCATCTACCAGAGCGTGGAATCCGGCGAATCCCTCATTAAGTAACAGCAAAGTTATTCTGAGCGAAGTGCCAAAGAATCAAATGTTCATACAGTGTCATCCTGAGCGAAGTGCCGCAAGGCACGAAGCCGAAGGATCCAGTTATTTCTGGATGATCAGCGATTTAATGAAAGGCGCCCTCGTGGCGCTTTTCGCTTTATGCACATTGTGGCCTGCACAAGCTAGTGCCGCATCCGAGCTCCAAAAGCAGATGGTGCGTGACATGAAGAAATGTGGCAGCACCACCGAAGAAGTCACTTGCGTTATCGAAGGCAAGGACGGCTGGCTCTTTTTGCAAGAAAGCCTGCTGAACGCCACCAAGCGCTGGAATGACAACACGCCGCAAATCATCGCGTTCAAGGACTCTCTCGAAGCGCGTGGCATCAAGCTCATTGTCGTACCCGTTCCTGATAAACTCTTAGTTGTCCCTGAACAGTATTCCGACAAGGCAAAAAAAGGAATCAAACTCCCGCAATACAAGAAATGGGTCGACAAGCTCCGCAAGCATAACGTGACTGTCATTGATGCGCTTGAAAACCTCAAGGACCTCCACAAAAAACTCGGCACCGAAACGCCCATGTTCGAGCCGTACGAAAGCCACTGCACAGGCCCTGCAAGACTCGTGCTCGCCAACATGGCAGCCGATTCCATCGCACCGCTCCTCTACGGCATGAACCGCAAGCGCTACCCGATGCGCGATACCATCGTCGATGGCACCGGGAATCTCTACGACTTGCTCCATGGCAACGAAATTGAGTACAAAATAAAAGAACAAAAAGTTTTAGGCACCGACGGCTACAAGTATCGCGGTTCCAAAAAAGCACCCATCGTCGTCATCGGCGATAGTAACGTCGGCCAGGGAAAATCTTACGGAGCGCAAATCGGCGCATACATCGCAGCAGCGACAAGCGTCGAAACATATTCCATCAGCAAAGTCGGCGGTGGCAACATCGGACCGCAAATGTTCAAAGGCAAAAAGAGCTTTTTAGAAGGCAAAAAAGCAGTCGTCTGGGTTTTTGACGGCCGCGAACTTTACGGGCATTTCAAGGCGCCGGAATTTTAAAAACCGCTGAGTTTTTTAAATGGATTTTGCTATTCTCTCAGCAATTGATCCAATCTTTTCATATGACAGCGCACGGCAGAGTTTATCTGTAAATTTTCCATATTTACGATAAAGAAAATTAAACGTAAAATAAGAAGCTCTCACACTTTTCGATTCTGGACACCGACGTATTATATTTTTCAGGCTATATATTTGCTTGTATATCCAAAGATAACCTTGATACAGTTCCTGTTTAGTCATTCCTTTCGGTTGATAAACCACATGAGCGGTATTGTAAAGCGAGAGGTCTTCAGTCAAAATTCTTCCTTCAGCTTTCATCCTGTCATAGAGAGCCGTCCCAGGATAAGGAGTCAGAATGTGCGACGTAACCGTTTCAATTTTATTTTTCACAATCCAGTCAAGCGTTGTTCTAAACGTTTCGGGAGAATCTCCGTCTAGCCCGAATACAAAACTTGCATTAATCATTATTCCTTTTTCATGAATCGCCCTAATCGCCTTTTCGTATTCCTGCGTATGGTTCTGCACTTTATGAACACCACGTACAGATTCTGGATTGATGCTTTCAAAACCGATAAATAAACTTTGGCACCCCGATTCTTTCATCAAGTCAAGCATTTCTTCGTCAAAGGCGGTATTGATGGATACCGCTGCTCTCCATTTTAAATGCAAAGGCATGATTTCTTTAAGAAACTGTTTCGTCCATTTCGGGTTTCCCGCAAAATTATCATCGATAAACATGATATGCCTTGAACGAACCGCTTTGATATCAGCCAGAACATCTTCGATATTACGATTTACATATTGATGCGCTTTTGCGCTGTTATAACAAAAATCACAACGGAAGGGGCAACCACGGCTCGTATGCACAACATGGCAATACAAATATTCACCTTTTTTTAGAAAATCGTATGCTGGCGAAACGATTTGATTCCCTTCGAGCGCCTTTTGGCAACGATAGACTGGTTTTAAATTATTTTCCTGAAAATCCTTGATAATCTGCGGCCACGTTCCCTCAGCAGCTCCGATACAAAGTACATCAAAAACATTTTCCGGAATGGTATCATAAGCTGTAGTTATATGAATCCCTCCGGCAACAACGATACAGCCTTTTTCACGAAAATGCCGAGAAATCTCGATTGCCCTCGGCAAAGTGTCAACCGTGACCGAAATCCCGACAATATCAGGCGTATCGTCATAATGAATTTGTTGAATATTCTCATTTTCTAATTGCACTTGGTGTTCTTTTCGAACAAGATTTACAATCGTAAGCAAACCTAGAGGAGGCGCCATATGCAACTTGATATCCGTATCCATCGGACGACGGTACATCTTAGGTTGAATCAATTTAATCAACAAACTCTTTTTCATTTACTTTATTATGGCAATTTAAAGTTTTTCCAAGAATTCCTTCGCGTCGCAAGATTCGACGAGATTTTCACCAAGCAGTTTCTGCAAGCGCTGCAAGTCATTGCGGCCATCGTGTTCAAAGACGACCACCTTCTTGAAGCGGTCACGGTGGCGCAACAGGAATTCCAGATTGTTGATGTCCGTCTTCGGGAAACCGTAACCGATAAAGTAAATCTCTTCGGCGTTTTTCAAGTAGTAATCGGCCTTGGACCAAAGCAAGTTGAAAAGACTCCCACGCAAGAACGATTCCTTGGCGTGCGCCATCGGGATGAATATCGGAGTATCCTCGCAGTAGATGGGGAAACTGCGGTCTTGAGGCTCGACTTCGCAGACGTTTTTGAGGTCGAGTTCGTCGCTTGCGCCCTTGACAGGGAACCAGTTGAGAGAACCGTGCAATTTGATAAGGTCTATGGTGCGGTTGGATTTACCGCGTTTTGCCGAGCGGTCAGCAGGGTCAATTTTAACACCGTAATCCACAGAAACTTGTTCGCGAAGTTCCTTATCCTTGGCAATCGCAGTTTCAATCAGCGTGTCGTAATTGAACGAGAGCAAGAGTGTTTCACGGGAACCTGACGCCGAATCGTTTTCGCAAGACACCAAAAATTTCTTGAGAATCGCAGCAGCAGATTCGTCAAGCACATCGTTATCGCGACGGATAACGCTTGCAATAAAGCGCAACAGTTCAAAACGGAGCGACGCATGGTAAAGGCGTTCACGCTCACCTGGGAAAATCTGCGCCGAGAGAATGGACGTCGCCAAAGGCTCAATGCCAAGGTAATCGCTATCGCCGTTGCAGAGCGTCAAAAAGCGCTTGCAGTAATCGCGAAAATGCGGGAACTCGTCCGGGATTCCAAAAGGGATAAGCTCGTTCAAGTCGCGGAGCGTAGGCATCTGCGGCGAGAAGGACTTGCTGAAACCAGAACCAAGTACAAAAATACGGCGATAACAATTCGACTGCATCATACCGTTAATGTATAATTTTTAAGCGAAAATGAACTTAAAAATGAAGCCAGCCCGTTTCCATGGCTGTGATGGGTGTGACTTTCACGTTACCTTTTTCAGGGCGTTCAAATGCAAGGCCCGTCAAGAAGTTCATCCAGCATTTCGGCTGGAACTTCAAATTACAAAAATGCGAGAGACACGGAACCGTCCAGGCATCGTGCGTCACGAAGATGTTGAAACGCGAATCGCCTTTTGCAAACATCATCTCACGCATCTGTTCGGCACGCTCATGAAGCGGCCAAAACGCATCGTGCTCGCCGGAGTCTAGCCATTCACAGATACCTTCGTAAAAGCCTTCTCGCAAAGTCTGCTCGTATGCAGTCACATCTCGGACAAAGAAATCGCCAAGTTCATTCAGCGGCGTGACATTCACCGAGGCGCCCGAGCATACTCCAAAGCCAGCGAGCTTGCGGCCCTCGCCAATGCACTTCGCGGTTTCCATACAACGCCCGACCGGGCTCGAAAAGTACACCGCATCGCCAATGGCAGGAATCATTTTGCCAAGCGCTACCGCCTGGCGGCGCCCAGAATCCGTAAGCCCCACATGCGCACCAAAATCCTTGTCATCCGGCGTGATGTGGTTGCGTTCGGCATGGCGCAACAGCAGATAAATTTTAGAGTTCCAGTCAACCTGGGCAAAAAAATCTGAAATTTGTACAAAATCGTTAGTCATTGTTCGTTAGCCCGCGATTGCAGCAGAAATCGGGATCCACAAAGCGTGTCCGAGCGCAAAACTCAAGATGCCAAGCAAGAATCCGCAGACGATATCCGAAAACCAGTGCACGCCAAAGTACACGCGCAAAAGACCCCACGTGAGCGGCAACAGCATCATGATCCATCCGTACTGCGGCACGCAATAAAACACCGTGCTCGCCACCGCCAGATTGTTCATCGTATGGCCCGACGGAAAACTGTACTTGTCGAGCGGCGGAACCTCCGCCTTGATTTGCGGGTTGGCGGCAAACGGGCGCGGACGCTTAGTGCTGAGTTTGACGCCTTCGTAAATGAGAAGGCTCATCGCAAGCGAAACAAGAGCCTGCCAAAGAATCGGCAAAAAACTTTCCCAACCAATTTTCCAAATCAAAAACGCAATGAACAAAGCCCAAATATAGCCGTCACCGAGACGCACGTAAAAGCGCAACCAGCCATTCACCTTGCGCGAAAAATGGCGATTGGTCCAGTAAACCGAAACACGATTGTCAAAATCAAAAATTTTCTTCAACATCGGGTTAAATGTAGATTTTTACGCTCGCCACACTGCGCCAAAATTCCTATTTTATCAAGCGATATAATCTATAAAGGAAATCCCATGCGCGTACTCGTTCTCAACTGCGGCAGCTCCTCTGTGAAATTTGCTGTCATCGATACAAAGACCCAGGAATCCATCGCTAGCGGCCTCGTCGAAAATATCGGCGTGAACGGCCACACCAAGGCTAAGGGTCCTGAAGGCAAGATTGACTTCAACTTCGACTGCCCCACGCATGCCGAAGCTGTAGACCAGGTCAAGAAGTTCCTTGACGCCCAGAAGCTCACCGACACGATTGAAGCCATCGGCCACCGCGTCGTGCATGGCGGTAAGTACATCAAGAGCGAAAAGGTCTCTCAGGAAGTCATCGACTACATCCGCAGCATCACGCTCTTTGCCCCGCTCCACGAACCGGCACACGCAACCGGCATGGAATGCGCTACCAAGTTCTTCCCGGGTCTCCCGCAAGTCGCCGTGTTCGATACGGCTTTCCACCAGACCATGCCGCAGAAGGCTTACCTCTACGGTATCCCGTACAAGTTCTATGAAAACGACGGCATCCGCCGCTACGGCGCCCACGGCACAAGCCACCGCTTCGTGACCGCCGAAGCTTGCAAGGTTCTCGGCACCAAGCCCGAAGAAACCTGCCTTATCACAGCTCACCTCGGCAACGGCTCCAGCTGCTCCGCCATCTTGAACGGCCAGTGCGTCGATACCACGATGGGCTTCACCCCGCTCGAAGGCCTTATCATGGGTACCCGTTCCGGTAGCCTCGACCCGGCAATTCTCTTCTACATCGCTAAGAAGTACGGCGAAGAATACGGCACCATCGACAAGCTCGACCACCTCGTTAACAAGGAATCCGGCTTGCTCGGTCTCTCTGGACTTTCTAACGACATGCGTACGCTTACGCAGGCAGCAAGCGAAGGCAATAAGCAGGCTCAAATCGCCCTCGACGTCTTCTGCTACCGCCTCACCCGCGAAATCGGCGGCATCGCCATGGCTCTCCCACGCATTGACGCCATCGTCTTCACGGGCGGCATCGGCGAAAACAGCTTCTACGTCCGCAAGCAGGCTCTCGACAACCTGAAGCTCCTCGGCTACCAGGTCGACGAAGAACGCAACCTCAAGAGCGGCAAGGAATCCAACCACCTCATCACGAAGGATGGCACGCCGAAGGCAATCGTCGTTGCAACAAACGAAGAATTGCTCATCGCTCTCGACACCGAAGCACTGGTGAAGTAACGCTCGCTTTATGCATATAAAGAAAGGCTCCGCAATGCGGAGCCTCTTCTTTTTGAATTTAACGGGATCCTTCGCGGTCCAAGACCGCTCAGGATGACGCACGCAGTGCGTTACTTAATCGTCCAAGTCTGGTTATTGACGCGGAGGATCTTGCGGCCCTGCACCTGGGCAGAAGCGCCAAGCACTTCAGCCGGGTTCACCGGGAGCTTTGCATTCCAGACCACGCGGCCCTTCATGTCCATGATCTTAGCCGTACCGCGCTTTGCCATCACGGCATTCTGCCAAGTATTCTTCACCTTAGCAATCTGCGGCTTCAAGCCAAGACGTTCGCCCACAACGATGTAAAGCGGGATCACCACGCCAGACTTGCTCGGGTCCGTCACCTTCACGCCAAGAGCGTACTTTGAACCTTCCTTGAACTTGACGCCTTCAGCGGCATTCACGCTAAGTTCAGAGCCCTTGACCGAGATTGTCATGTACTTTGTCAATGCGCTCGTTTCGTTCGGCGTAAACGTGAGTTCGTCACCGTCCACATCAAAAACAAGCGTATCCAAATTCCACTTGACCTTCCAATCAGACAATCCGACATAGACCGTATCCGCATGCAGCAGCACCGGCTTGTCGTTCACCGGAGTGATGTTCACCAGGAACTCGAAGCTCTTGGAGCCAGACTTCTTGTCCGTTGCCGTTACGACCACGTAGGCCTTGCCGCAAGAATCCGGGACAGAATTGACTTCGAGAATACCCTTGTCCGTAATTTCGACCTTGAGTTTTCCATCCTTGCTCTTTGCGGAATAAGTCAACGAATCGCCTTCCGGATCCTTGAACCAGGATGCCACAACAGCCTTCGTGTACTTCAAAGCTCTTGTCGACGGGAAGTCTTCGGTCACAGTCGTATCGAGCGTTTCCGGCTTCACGACAACAGTCGGAAGCAAGTTGCGCTTGTCGATCACGATAGTCACAATAGCGGGCTTAGACTTCGTACCGTTGACAACGGCATAGTAGCCGAAGTAATCGATGCCTTCAAAGCCTTCTTCCGGCTTGTACGTGAAGCTACCATCTTTACTGAGGGTAAGCGTACCGTGAGCAGGCTTCTGCGCAAGTTCTGCTTCCATGCCCTTCGTGACACCTTCAGGATAAGTGTCGTTGGCAAGGACGCCCTTCTTTGCATCCACGGTCAGAGTACTGTCGTTAAACGTAGTGTACTCATCCTTTACAGCCTGAGCCACATCCTTCGGGGAGATGAGTTTCACATACAGGTTCACGCCCACAGAATCACTACCATCAGATGCGTAGAAGAAAATCGTTGCAAGGCCCGTTGCGCTTGTCACCGGCTTCAGAGAAATGTAATAGTAGCTTGCGTTCACGCTATCAACAGCCGGGATAATCTTTGTTCCCTTAACATTGTAGGTGAGCTCCTGCGTACCTTCCGTAACTTCACGGTCGCTAAAGACCAAGGACTTAGCCGGAATCTTGATTTGCTTCACGGTATCTTCGTCGAAGTCCATATCGAGAGCAAGCGTATCCTTAAGGAACGTGCTATCAGCAATGGTCACTGTCGGCTTTGCGTTAATCGGCAACACATGGATAACCACGGTACCCTTGTTACTGATCATTTCGTGGTTTGCGGTTTCCACAAGCACATAGGTCAACGTGTCATCGCCACGGAAATCCTTTTCCGGAGTGTAGACGAACGAACCCAGCTGCGAGAATTCCGTCAACTTACCATGCTTGGTAGAGTCGATAGGCACGACCAAGAAGTCATCGCCGTCCAAATCGGTACCTAGCGTTGCAAGGCCGCGGACAATCGGAACGATGAGGTCGCCACCTTCCTGCATCTTGAATTCGGTATCAGCAGCAAACGGAGGCGTATTCGAATCCTTGATTGTAACACCGAAGTTGACATGGACCAAATCCGAATTTCCATCCGTAGCATAGACAGTAAGAATAAAGGTCGTATCCTTCTTGACTCCCGAAGGAACAATCTTGAGGGTATCCTTCAAGGTAACCTTATCGATTGCCGTGAGAACCTTCATCAACTTTGCAGACATGTCGACCACAAACGTAAGCTTGTCATTATCCTCGTCGGCAAACAGGTCGGCAAGAGCAATCTTCAACGTATCGGCTTCCAGTATGGTATCCAAATAGGTCACTTCAACATTGTACGGATCAAGCACAACCGTCGGGTGGTTTTCTGCAGGAGGATCATCCGGGCATTCCGGGTCACCCGGACAAGTCGGACCGACAGGACCGTCGGAAACTGCGGTAACTATAACGTTAAATTGAGCCTTTACAGAAGAACCTTCGCTGCTCAATGCAAAGACATTAAGCGTCAAGGCTGTGTCGCTTTCAATATTTCTAGACACAAAGACAAGCGTATCCTTCAAAGTCGGGGCATCTGTCGGCTTGACCTTCGTCAAGATATTGGCAGGCATCGAAGTCGCAATCGTAATCTCGTCATTTTCACCCGCAGAGAACACCGCCGAAAGAGGAATCTTCAAGGAATCCGTTTCCTTGATCGTTACGGTCTGGGCCTTGTTATACGGTTCAAGTACCGAGAGAGAGGGCTCTTCAATAACCGATCCGCATTCGCCGAGAGAAATGCCAGAAATCGTAATGACGTTTTTATGCCTAGTGGCATCGCTCGTTTCAAAGCTATTGGCATGGCCAGCCTTATAGCTCATCTGGATGGCAAGCTGTTTCGTCAAATCCAGCGAGGCAGTCTCGCCCCAGCCTGCTTCCTGGGCGAAATTCTGGAAATCAATATACCTAGAAGTAAATGTTGATGCAGCAGGGAGGTCCGTGCCATAATAATTGTAGTCCGTAATCGTAGACTGTTTCAAGTCCAAACGGAACTGGCGATCAGCCTTATAGGTAATGCAAAGACCGGAATGAGACGAAAGGTCTACATCGACATCTTGCTTATTGGTCTGTTTCCATGCAAAACCGAAACCTGCGACACTGTATTGGTCAGAATTAAGGTCCAATTCTACAGAAAATTGCTTATACCCGTCATCGGTATCGGAAAGGGTACCTTTTGTATTCGGTTCCGGCTGGGCATAGCTAAACCAGTATGCCGGCTGCATGTCATTGCCTTTCTGCTTATCAAAACTCCAAACCGTCGAGCCGGCAAAACCCATTGTCGTGCCAGCCAACGCCATCACCAAAGATAAGGATAGCGATTTCATTTTTAAACTCCTCTAAGATTTCAACACCAAGACCCATTCAGTGTAAATCTATATTATGCAATGGGTTTTGTCACTAGGGGAGCTAAAAAAAATCATCCCAAATTGTCAAGGGCTTCAAAGCGCTCATAGGCCTGTTCGAGCAGCGCCTCGTCATCGGCAATCTTTTTCTGGAGTTCCACGATGAGGGTCGCGTTCGTGTAGACCTCGGGCTTGGAAAGTTCCAGCTGGTAATCGGCAATTTCCTTTTCGAGTTTTTCGATTTTTTCGGGGAGGGCGGCGTATTCGCGCTCCTCGTTGTAGCTGCGTTTTTTCTTTTTCGCGGGAGCGGGGGCCGCAGAGGCGGCGCCGGCGCCAGCATTTGAGCGGGCCTGCTTTTCGGCTTCGCGTTCAGCGGCCAGGCGGGCGGCCTGGGCGGCTTCCTTGTCGCGAATCTTCTTGTTCGCCTCGTAATCGGAGTAACCGCCGACCGCTTCAAAGACATGCCCGCCATCTTCGATGGCGAGGATGCCGGTCGCCACGGAGTCGAGGAAGGCACGGTCATGACTGACAGTCAGGACGGTGCCGTTATAGTCCGCTAAAAGTTCCGCCAAAAGGTCGAGGGTTTCCATGTCTAGGTCGTTCGTCGGTTCGTCAAGCACCAAGACGTTGCTCGGGTGGCTAAAAAGGCACGCGAGCAAAAGTCGGTTGCGTTCACCACCGCTCAGCGCACTGATCGGGCCGCGGGCGCGATCTGCCGAGAACAAAAAGTCTTGCAAATAACTTAACACATGGCGTTTGACGCCGTTGAGCGTGATATAGGCTTGGCCGTCACCGATATTTTCGATAAGCGACTTGTCTTCGCGCAAACGGGTACGCATCTGGTCAAAATATGCAATATGGAGGTTACTGCCCAAGCGGACATCACCCGATTCCGGTTGGAGTTCGCCGAGAATCAAACGCAAGAGAGTCGTCTTGCCGGATCCATTCGGCCCCACAATGCCTATGCGGTCGCCACGGCTGATTTCAGTCGAGAGGTCGCTAATAAGCGGGCTCCCGTCGTACGAATAGCTCACGTTCTTGAGGCGCGCAACGAGGCGCCCGGAACGGTCGGCTTCCGTAATCTGCATGTTCACATTGCCTGTACGGGAGCGGCGAGCCGCGCGTTCTTCGCGCATTTTAATCAAGGCGCGGACTCGCCCCTCGTTGCGCGTACGGCGGGCCTGGATGCCCTTGCGGATCCAGACTTCTTCTTCGGCCAATTTCTTATCGAAAAGCGTATTCGCCTTTTCTTCTTCGGCAAGCGCCTGGTCCCTGAACTGCACAAACTTGTCGTACGGGAAGTCCCAGCTGCGCACGCGACCGCGGTCAAGCTCAAAAATGCGGGTTGCCGTACGGCGGACAAACGCACGGTCATGGCTTACAAACATCACCGCGCAATTCAGGCGCGTCACAATCCCTTCCAGCCACTGGATGGCCGGAATGTCCAAATGGTTCGTCGGTTCATCGAGTAAAAGCAAGTCCGGGTCTTCGGCCACGGCACGTGCGAAAAGCACACGGCGCTTCTGACCACCGCTCAGGCTGTCGTAAGGAGCATCCGCATCAATACCCGTCTTGCCGAGAATTGCTTCGGCTGTAGCATTATGCGCCCCATCATCCAGAATCTTTTTGGAAATCACGGAACCACCGCTCACCACGGACACGCGGCCCATCACAATGTCGCGAACAGTCCCGTCGAGATGCGCCGGGATTTCCTGGATCATGCGGGAGACCTTGAGCCCCGTCTTCTTTACGATTTCGCCGGAATTTGCTTCCATCTCGCCGGTCAGCACCTTCAAAAGCGTGCTCTTGCCCTCGCCATTACGGCCCACAAGGCAAATGCGGTCACCCGCCTCAATATCGAACGAGACATTATCCAAAAGCGGCGGACCGCCAAAACGCAGCAAAATATTCTGAACCGACAAAATGGGCATAAACAAACCCTTCTATAATTACTTTTTCCCATTGAAAAATAGAAAATTCGTTTAATTATCTAAATTTGGGCGAAATGCGTTTTTTTGTTAAAAAGCTACTGGCTCTAGCAGCCTTCGCCTCGCCCGCATTTGCGGGGGCTGAAGCCGATTCGACGGACAACTTCCAGCGTTTTTCCGCCGTCCCGATACTTGGCTACACCGAAGAAACGCAATACCAGTTCGGCGCCATGGCCATCATTTTCTTCCGCCCAGACGCCGAAGGCGAAAAAGCCACCGAGCTAGACCTCTCTTTTTACGGTACCTCGAGAAAGCAGCTTACAAGCTCATTCTCGCCCAAGTTCTTTTTCCTAAACAACCGCATTTCGGGCAACCTGGAAATCCACTACGAGGACTGGGTCGGAAACTATTTTGCACGTAAGAACAACCCCGATATCGACGACTACCGCAAGTTCGACCGCCAGACATTCTATGTCAAGACGCTGACCAAGACAAACTTTGGCACAAAGCAGTGGATCCCCGGCCTCAATTACGGGCTGTTCCTCGAATTAAACCATACAAACGTCGATTTTAGTAACTACCAATACCACGGGACCATCGAAGAGCCCACAAATACAAACGGCTGGCGCAACGGCATCGGCTACCACCTCTCGATAGACACCCGCGATAACACCAACTGGGCACGTCACGGCTACCTGGTCCAGTGGGGGCACTATTTTTACAACAAGGGAATCGGCAACTACAGCTACACCCATCAGGAACTTGACATCCGCGGCTACAGCGAATTCATCTGGAACACATCCATGGCCGTCGGATTCCTTTGGCAGCGCGTAGATGGAGACGCCCCGTTCGACAAGCTCGCCGGCTCGGACGGCCTCAAGCGGTTCCGCGGCGTCGAAAGGAACTACTTCTACGGGGAGCAGGCCTTGTTCCTGCAAGTGGAATTCCGCAAAAAGCTGTTCTGGCGCCTCGCCGGGGACATCTTCTTCGAAGGTGGAAAGACGGGCGACTACTTCAGCGACCTTATGCGTAACAAGTGGCACAGGAGCCTGGGCTTCGGGGGGCGGTTCGCCCTCAACAAGAAGGAAAACCTGTACGCACGCTGCGAACTTTCATGGGTGGACTTCAAGAACGTCGGCATGACGATGTACGTCCGCGACGCATTCTAACACTAGACTTCACTGGTCCCTTCTGGCTTCGCCATCAGGGTGACGAGAAACAAAAAGCGGACGCAAACCCAAGGTCTGCATCCGCCATTTTGAGATAGAATAATCAACAGTTTTAAGGATTAGTCCTTAACGCTATTCCAATCCAGGACGCCCTTCTTCAAGAGGTAGATGTAACCTGCTTCGAGAATCAGGAGGAAGCCGAGGAGGATGAACAAGAGTTCCCAGCCGCCAGCGAGGAACTGGATTGTCCAGGGATAGATAAAGGCGACTTCGAGGTCGAACACCAAGAAGAGCATTGCCACCATGTAATACTTCACCGGATAGCGTTCGTTTGCCGTACCGGAAACGTGAGCCAGACCGCATTCGTAGGCAGAGCCCTTAATAATAGTATGCTTGATCTTGCCCGGGTGCAAGAACCAGTTGGCAAGAAGAAGAATCGTCGGGATGCAAAGGGCCATGATCACGAGAATCGTCATGGCAAAGGTGGTGTCGAAAATTTCAACATTGCTCATAGTGATTCCAAAGATAGTAAAAAAGTTTTTGCTACATCAATTCTTTTTTGTAAACTATATTTGGTAATCATGAAGAAAAAAATTCTGTCTTTAGGTTTTATAGGGGTCTCCACCCTCTTTTGGGCCTGCGCGGACGATACAAGTCCAGTAGCGCCGCCTCCGACGTCGTATACAGAGTCCTCGTCTTCCGTTTTTGTAGGAACCTCCTCCAGTTCTGCACAACAGCAAACAACGCCTACATATTCCTCCTCTGCCACGTCTAAAGACCCGGCAGTCAAGCACGTAGTCGTCACCGAACCTGCTCCAGGCGTCAACTATCCCGACATCTACAACAAGGAAGTATTCTGCTTTACCGAAGGCTGTGAAAAGACTGTCACGCCGCCTTCGTCTTCTTCCAAAGCTCAGGCCACCTCGTCTTCGAACGGCGGCGGCATCACCATCGACGCTCCGGAAAACAAGGCTCCGACTGTAAACGGCCTCACGATGACCGACACCCGCGACAACAAGACCTATACACTTGCACAGGTCGGCGGCAAGCTCTGGATGGCCCAGGACCTCAACTACGAAGGCTCTACCGGCGAATGCTATAACGAAGTCGCCGCAAACTGCGCCTCGAACGGAAGACTCTACACCTTCAATTCCGCACAGAGAGCATGCCCGAGCGGCTGGCGCCTCCCCAACAGAGAAGAAGCCCAGGCAGCCATCAATGACGAATCTTACCCGTGGAGCTACAGCGGCCGCTGCAAGGACGGCGACTGCAACTTCCTCGGCCAGATGGGTTTCCACTGGACATCCGCAACCCCGCAGGATGGCGACAAGAACTTTGATTCCAACGTCGGCGACAACTACACGGTTATCATCGTGGAAAAGGAACCCGAATACGCCGGCGAAAACAAGGAACTCAAGTTCTTCCAGGTCGACGCAAAGAACAAGCGCTTCAGCGTACGCTGCGTCCAGGAATAAAAACGAATTTCCTCCTTACACTAAAGACTCCGCGCAAGCGGAGTCTTTTCCTTTTTGGGCAAAAGCAACCCCTGCAACTTTACTAAATTCATATTTATGCTACGTTCAAAGTACCAGATGCTCGCGGATTCACTCTCCGAGAACATTTTCAAGACAAGGACCCAGGCCAACCCCATCATGCTGGTGGTGCTCGCCTACCTTTTGCTCATCGCTATCGGCACGGCGCTTTTAAGTTTGCCCCAGGCAAGCACCCGTCCGGTAAGCCTTATCGAAGCGTTTTTCACCTCCATGTCTGCCGTCTGCGTCACCGGGCTCTCCGTTGTCGATATTTCCTCTACATACACCGATATTGGCCACTGGTTCATCGTCGTCCTCATGCAGTTTGGCGGGCTCGGTATCATGACCGCGTCTACAACGCTCATCTTGCTTGCCGGCATGCACCCCGGCTTTAGCCACCAGTCCGTATTCTTCTCAGAATTCACGCAAGAAGGCAACATCGATGCAGGCCGCATCCTCCGAGCCGTGATCCCCTTTACGTTTGTCCTTGAACTCATCGGCGGCACCGTCTACTTCACGCAGTTCGAATCGATGGAGCTGTACGACCGCATTTTGTGCTCAGTCTTCCAGGCCGTCAGCTCCTTCTGCGGCGTGGGCTTTACGTTGTTCCCCAACTCGCTCGAAGGCTTCCAGTACAACCCTGTCATGAACATCACCACCTGCATCCTCGTGTTGGCAGGCGGTTTCGGATTTTTGGCCATTGCAGAACTGCGCTACATCTTCGACTTCAAGCACAAGGAAATCCGGCGCGTTTCTTTGCACACCCGCATCGCGACCTACGGGACCATCATCGTCATCGTCGCAAGCATTCTCGTCTTCTCGTTCACCGAATGGAACAACCTCTTTAGCGGACACACCATAGGCGAGAACGCGCAATCCGTATTGTTCATGGCATTCTCAAGCCGTACGGCAGGGCTCAACTCCGTAAACATCCCCGACCTCACGCAGGCATCGCTATTCTTCTTTATCATCATCATGTTCATCGGCGCAAACCCCGGTAGCTGTGGCGGCGGCATCAAGATTACGACCGCAGCGGTCATCGGGCTTTTGGGCATAAACAGGCTCCTCGGCAGGGAAAAGACCCAGGTCATGGGCCGCACCATTCCGAACAACACCGTCGACAAGGCCATTCGAATTTTCGTGGTTGCCATGGTCGTGATTGCATCAGCAACGCTCATCCTCCTCTGCACCGAAATTCCCTCCGGCACCGCCTACTCCGCCAACAGTTCCCCGTTCCTCAAAATCCTATTTGAGGTCGTGAGCGCGTACGCCACGTGCGGACTCTCGATGGGGCTCACCGAAGAGCTCTCCACAGTCGGAAAAATCATCATCTGCGGCGTGATGTTCATTGGACGAATGGGCCCGCTGTTCCTCATTTCGGCAGTCGCAGGCAAGCTCCAGGACACCGCTTGGTACGCCGAAGAAGATATAATGGTCGGTTAACTTAATACTATATTTAAATTATGGCTTCTAGACAATTCGTTATTATCGGTCTTGGAAATTCGGCAAACTACCTTGCCCGTCACTTGACGTCGCTGGGTCATGACATCATGGTCATCGACTCGCATCCCGAAAAAGTCCAGGACTTCGCAAGCATGGTCTCGCAAGCTGTTGTCGCCGACAGTACCCGTAAAAAGCAGCTCGCCTCCATCCCGTCTTTGACCAAGGCGGATAGCGTCATCGTCTGCATCGGTGATAATTTGGAAGCATCCCTCCTCACCATCCTGAACCTGAAAGAACTCGGCGTAAAGCACATCATCGCAAAGTCGAGCAGCGCCGAACACACGAGCATTTTGGAAAAGCTCGGCGTCACAGACATTTTCCACCCGGAACGCGATGCCGCCATAAGCCTTGCCGAACGCTTGAACCGCCCGAACATGGTCGACTTCCTCCCGTTCATGGAAGGCTACTCCATCGTAGAAATCGTCTGCCCCAAGAACTTTGTCGGTAAAACGCTTAAGACCTTGTCGCTCACGCACAAGTACGGCGTGCAGGTTATCGCCATCCGCGACCCGCAAGAGCCGACTCCCAAGATTGGTAACATCGCAGACGTCATCCTGCAAGAAGACGACGTGCTGTTCATCATCGGCCCGAACGAAGCCCTCGATAAATTAAAAGACTAATTTATTCCGCCCTCACCGACGGCGCACTTGTCGCACAATCCGAACATATAGAGCGAAGTCCCCTGCAAGGTAAAGCCTGCAGGAATCATTTGTGTGCAATCTGGCGGCGCCACAAAGATATCATAGACCTTGCCGCACTTTTTGCACTTGAAATGGCTATGCGGAGAGCAGTCCGCATCGTAGCGCAAGAAGCCATCGCCAAAATCCAGCGAAATCGCGAGATTGTTTTCTAGCAAAAGCTCCAATGTATTGTAGACCGTCGTGCGCGAAAGCGACGGGTATTTTGGCAAAAGTGCCATATAAATTTCATCGACCGTCGGATGAGTCTTGACTCCCCGCAGGTAATGATAGACACAGCCCCTCTGCAGCGAAGGCCTAATGCCGTGATCCTTGAGTATGCTTGCTGTATCCTGCATATCACACTCCTTTTCCTCAAACATTCCATAAAAAAGCGGCCCCGCACGCCCTGAGACGTCCGGAACCGCACCACACTCCAATCTTACTTGAAGTAGCGACCGAGCAAGCCCTGGAAAGCAGAGCCGTGGCGAGCCTCGTCCTTGCACATTTCATGAACGGTATCATGGATGGCATCGTAGCCGAGTTCCTTGGCGCGCTTTGCGAGAGCGAGCTTGCCTTCTGTTGCACCCGCTTCAGCAGCTACACGGAGTTCGAGGTTCTTCTTGGTGTCGGCATAGACGACTTCGCCCAAGAGTTCTGCGAACTTGGCAGCATGTTCAGCTTCTTCGAAAGCAATGCGCTTGTAAGCTTCGGCCACTTCCGGGAATCCTTCGCGGTCCGCCTGGCGGCTCATCGCAAGGTACATACCTACTTCGGTACACTCACCTGCAAAGTTCTCACGGAGGCCCTGTACCACTTCGGCATCCAAACCCTGAGCGACACCGACCTTGTGTTCGTCAGCCCAGACGATCTTGCCAGCAGCAGGCTGTTCCACCTTTTCGAAGAACTTGCTCTTCGGAGCGTGACACTGCGGGCATTCTTCCGGAGCTTCCGGACCCATATGAACATAACCGCAAACTTTGCAAACCCAGACCTTCATATCTTCTCCTTTTCCGCAATGCGGAATTAAATGAAAAATTCGTTTTAAATTTGTTCTTGTTTTTGTAACAATTACAAATATATAATTATTTCAAATATTATCAAGTCGAAATAACCACTTTTTTATAAATATTCATTAAAATTTCGAAAAACGCACGATAAAGGCAAAAAAAAACGACCCGTTCGGGTCGAATTACTTTTTCAAGTATTTGCGAGAGCGTTAGAACACTGCCGCTTCAGCCGGCTTTTCGCGAGTGCGCTTGGCTTCGGCTTCCGTAGCGAGCTGGCGATGCGTCACAGAACCTACGGCATAATAGCGGTTGCCCTTCTGGATTACTGCAGTATAAGCATCGAGAGCCTTCACCGAGAACCATTCCTGGTACAGGTTATGCACGTTTTCCTTGAGGTTCGAGGTCTCGCTGATTGCCGGAGTACCCGAAGCCTTGCCATACTTGAGCGTAAACTGGTCAGACATATAGGCCACGGCTTCAAAAGTCTTGCTCAAACGAGCACGTTCGACACGGCCTGTACGGATTTCAAAGGCATAGAACTTGTCGTTCTTGTTGAAAATGAAATCGACCTGAACCGGCAGTTCGCCGAACATATATACAGGGATAACCACGCGTTCGCCAATTCCAGTCTGGCCGTAAGGTTCGTAACCTTTTTTCATCATTTCTTCAATGACGGTTTCGCGGGTGGAGCCAAACGGAATGCCGGCAAAATTATTCTGAGACTGTGCCTGCACATGAAGCGAAAGCACAAGAATCAAAAAAGTTATGACGATTCCAAACTTGGACACGATAGACTCCTCTAGATATTGTAAAAGATAGTAAACTTTTTCTAAGTAAGCAAAAATTTTTCATAAAAAAAAGTTTTTTTGGTCCAGAATTTATATTTGGTCACATGTCAAGCACGTTTGGAAAGATTTTTTCTGTCACAACATGGGGTGAATCCCATGGTCCCGCTGTCGGTGCAGTCCTCGATGGATGCCCCGCCGGCCTCCCCATTAATGAAGAAATGATTCAGGCAGAACTGAATCGCAGGCGCCCGGGCCAGGGGAAACTCACGACCCCGCGTAACGAAAAAGATACGGTAAAGATCCTTTCCGGCGTTTTCGAAGGCAAGACGACTGGCACGCCCATCTCGTTCGTCGTTTTTAACGAAGACCAGCATAGCAAAGACTATGCCGATATCGCCAAGTGGTACAGACCGGGACACGCAGACCTCTGCTACGACCTCAAGTACGGGTTCCGCGATTACCGCGGCGGCGGCAGAAGCTCTGCCCGCGAGACCATCGGTCGCGTAGCCGCAGGCGCCGTCGCGAAAGCATTCTTGAAGACCGTCGCAGGCACGGAATTCCTCTCTTGGGTATCTTCCGTCGGCACTGTCGATGGAGCCATGCCCGACTTGAACACGCTCACGCTTGACCAGATTGAAGCGTCCCCCGTCCGCTGCCCGGATGCAGACGCCAGTGCCAAGATGGAACAGGCCATCCTGGAGGCGAAGTCCAATGGCGATAGCGTCGGCGGAACAGTCGCACTCCTCGTGAAGAACGTCCCGGCCGCCCTCGGCGAACCGGTGTTCGACAGGCTCGACGCACTCCTCGCACAGGCAATGCTTTCCATCCCGGCATGCAAGGGTTTTGAAATTGGAAGCGGCTTTGCCGCAGCTCGTATGCACGGCAGCGAGCACAATGATGAAATTTATGTCGACGGCAACACCTACCACACGCGTACTAACAACGCGGGTGGTAGCCTTGGCGGCATCTCCAATGGTGAGCCAATCTATTGCCGTATGGCGTTCAAGCCGACCGCCACGATTTCGCAGTTGCAGAAGACCGCCGGCCGCGGTTACGAGAATGGTGAACTTGCCGCCAAGGGAAGGCACGATCCTTGTGTTGCCGTCCGCGCTCCCGTGATTGTCGAAAGCATGGCAGCCCTCGTGCTCGCAGACCTCTACCTGCAACAGAAGCGCAATTGTCTTGACTAAGAGCTTATGAAAAGGTGATGCCGGATCGGAGTCCGACATGACAAGTATCAGAGCATTACCAATGACTCTCTTTGCAAAACCTTTCCGCCTTGTCGCAGCCGCATTCTACCGGATTGCGTACAAGTTGCACCACAAGCTCTTTTTGCGGCCGCAACCGCCCATTCAAACTCCTGTCATCATCGTCGGGAGCTATTTGGCAGGCGGCGCCGGCAAGACCCCATTTTCCATCTGGCTTGCCAAGCGCTTTCAAGAACAAGGTAAACGAACAGCCATCCTTTGCCATAGCGCCGCATGGGATGAATTTGTCATGATGCAGCGGGAATTTCAATCTGCCGAACTTTCACAAATAAAAGTCTTTACGACCAGGAACCGTTACAAGACCGCCAAGGAAATTCAGGACAAGTTCGACATCATCCTCTGCGATGACGGATTCGAAGATTCCCGTTTCACAGGTGTGCGCTACATTTGCCTTGATTGGCAAGAGCCGCCAACATCCTGGAAAAGCCTCATGCCCGCCGGTCCATTCCGCAGCTTAAAGCAAGACCACGACGAGAATAAAATCGTTCACCTCCGTTGTTTCGATTCAAAGTCCCAAGCGCCCGACGTTCGTTTCTACATTAAATCCATAACAAATTACGTTCCCGGAACGCCATTATCCGCCACAATCATTTGCGGCCTCGGATCGCCCAAACGCTTCATCGACGATGTCCACGCATTCACAAAATCGACCGAAAAAGCAGCCTGCATCCACATCGAAAAAATGATTATCCGCCCCGACCACGACAAAAATTTCGCACAAGTTGTCCAAAACGAGTTTTCTCGCGGCAACGACATTATCATCTCTCAAAAAGATGCCTGCAGGTTGCCACAGACAATCCTTGCCCACCCCCAAGTCCACATTGCGATTCAAGAAATCGAAGTTTCTGACAAAATTTTAAAGGAATTGCCTTTATAATCAATTAGAGACCTGATAACTTTTCCCTTTTTTATTGTATTTTTAAAGCAAGAACTAGGGAGAAAAGCTATGAACTTGCGTCAGCGTTTTGCCGAACTTATCGAAATAATTACCAAGGACATTCCCGAAAGAGAATACTATGTGCAGTTGGGATTTCTCACCGCACTTATCCAGGAACCTTTCTACTTGTACGGCCGTCCCGGCTGCGGAAGCTCCCTTTTCATCCGCAGGATTTCGAGCGCATTCAAGGACGCAAGGATTTTAAAGCTCGGTAAAAAGCAAAGGCAGCTCCCCGACAACATCAATGATTTCAACCTGATCATCTTTGACAACTTCACGCCTAACGATGAACAGAGCAAGAACAATCTCCAGATTGTCATCCACGATCACGAAAAGAATTCCATCATCATCTCGGGCGACCAAAAACCGGAATCCGCATTGAGCCGTTCCGAAGTGAGCGACCAGGTGACGCTCACCATCATGCTCCCCGACAGCATTTCTTCCGATGCCCTCTGCAAGTTGCTCCAGCTCCACGGCACCGACAGTAACGTCACCGTCCCGCCGGCACTCGCCATCAGCGCCGAAGAACAGACGCAGTGGATTCAGGCCATCAGCAAGGTAACGCTTTCACCGAACACGCTCGCCGTCATCGGCAAGGTCGCAGAGACCTGCGAAAAGAACTGCGTCTACGTGCCTATCCGCAGGTGGCTCGCCCTCTCGAACATGATCAAGGCCATAGCATTCCTCAACGGCCGCGCCGAAACAAAGCTTATCGACACGTTCTTCCTCGGGACATCCATCTGGGGCCGCAGCGCATCGAACACCGCCATTTCCGAAAGCTACAAGCAAATTCTCAAAGCCCAACTTTACAAGAACACGCCGAGTCTTCTCGATACGCCTTATGACGCAAGCGACTTGCTTATGCGCGTGAACCGTCTCGTCCACAGTTCGAACAACCTCTACGAGACCAAGCCGTTCAACGGAGAAAAGTGCCTCGCCTACCGCATCACCATTGCAGGCGAGTCCGTACCGCTTTACGCCCCGCTCAAGTACATCGAAACGGAAAAGGATTTCAACCCCTATAACGAGCTCCGTCAAGTCGAAAAGCGCGTTGTCTGCAACTACCACGGAACATCGAACTGCACAATCACCATCGACCCACAAGTGCGCACAAGCGGGCTCCGCAGCTCCATCAACCAATCCAATTACAATTGCACCAAGTTCGAGGAATTCGGTACACTCCCGACTTACATCTTGAGAGAAAACGCTCCCGAAATCATCGAAGAGAAAAAGGTCCTCCGCGATACGCTAACTGCCGAAATCAAGGAATCCATGGAACGCGAAACGGCAAACCTCGTCGCTCTTCGTAATACGTATAAGCTATTTAACGAATCGAAGGACGACCTGTTCTGTTTCAAGCAGATGTTCAACGCCGTTCAAGACGATATCAAGGCCCAGTTCGACAACACGGCAAATATCATCAAGACCATCAAGAAGGCAAGCGAAGCTATCGCCTCGCTACCGAACAATATGCTCAAGACACCAAATCTCGTCGGCAGGCCACAATCAAAGTCCTAGGCCGCACAATCTACAAACCAGGCAAAAAGCTGAAACACGCCATTTGTCTCGCCATGCCCGCTAATGTGCGGGCATTTCCTTTTTTATAAAAAATTATATTAGCAACGTGAACTTAATTCTCCTCTGGGCGGCTATCGCATTACTTTGGCTGATATGCATCTGCATGACAAAAAAAGGTCGTGCAGTCATCCGCATTCTCTGGAGGAGCATCAAGGTAAAATTCACCATCATTGCTTGCGCCTTGGGGATTGCGGCCATCACGACTGCCTACGCCACACACCCCGAAGAGGCCCCGCGCCCAACCATCGACGAGCGCCTCGAATACCAGAAGTACACCACGTCGGCAATTCAAAAGCTTTGCGACCAAGGCGAACTCATTATCGATATGAACTGTAACCTCGACAGCGCGGCTGCAGAACTTGCCTACATCCTCCCTACCGTCATCAACAATTACAATCTCGTCGTCACGCGCCCCACGACACCGATTCTCGAAAAGATCAAGGACACGCTCCAAATCAAGATGATCGGCTACAAGAAATTTAGGAACAGGGGCATCCGCCTCACTAAAGCGCTACAACGCGATCTCGGCATCCGTTACGATATCGAAATCATTTCCGAAGACACGGACCACACACTGAAAATCACATACAACGGAAAGCGCTGGGACAGCGAACATCTTTGCAACTTGCCCGTCCTTGAAGCTTGCCTTCGCGAACGCACGGATCCTGCCGTCCTCATGTCCATCATCCACCATACTTCCGGATTCCAGATGAACTATCAAGGCAAAAACAATACGTCTGGGCTCCTGGCACTCGATACAGGCAAGGGTTTAGAACAAATTGACTTAGGCGCCCGCCGCCTCAAAAAAGTTCTCGCATCTTCACCCACGCTCGCCGACGCAGTCGCGCAATTCTATCCCGGCACAGAACATCGCAACAGGTTCGAGAACTGGCGCAAGGACCCACAAAAGCATTACTGGGTTGGGCAAGTCCTCACAGACATTCAGTATTACCGCAGCAACGGAATGACGCTCAAGCCACGCAAGCGCGTAGAATAAGCACTTTTATTTTATCGGTTGATCCCAAGGATAATTCACAAGCGAAGAATCCTTTGGACCGACATTTAAAACAACTTCTTTAGGAAACGTTCCATAAACTCCCGAATGTTTCGATGGAGTTAAAGCAAAGTACGTAATTGTATATAACGGGAAAGTCGTCAGCACATCACCTAACACTTGCAAGCCCTGTCCCGAAGTAGAAGGCGGATTCCAGCCACTCAAAGCGCTTCCAGATGATGAAGTGTCTCCTTCTCGATATACATTCACACCGCCATAAATAACACCATTCTTACGGACTTGCAAATAGACATGGTCATCATTCGTCATAGTCTTCACAACGCAATTGTCGCTTGTCGCACAAGCCAATTTACCATCGCAGTAAATAGAATAATCGTCACGACCATCAGCAACACGCACAGCTATAGAAGCGCTCATGCACCCGACAAACAAAAGAGAAAGAATAAGCAACAAACAATATTTCACTTTACGCCCCACTGCATAAACTCACTTTATCTTGCGAGAAACGTAACTGACAATAGGAATAAAGTCGTTCGGCTCATAAGCGATGTGCCCGTAATTCCAAACGAGCTTTCTATCCTTATTTCTTTTTTCGATAATAACAGCCACACCGACTTCTTCTCTAATCAACTTAATTTGCAATAGATAATCGCAATCATCTTTTTTAGGAACGATGGCATAGCCATCTATCGTTGCATATTCCTTGACCAGCGCAACAATTCTTTTTGCGTAATCGCTGTGGACACCATGCAGCTGCACAGGCAAAATAAAGTATTCTGTCTTCGCCCACAAAGCAGATGCAAACAGCAATGTTATCGCAACAAATCGGAACATGTATCTAATATAACATTTATCCGCACAAACGCCTAACCCACGCACGTATCATGCCCGCTAGAGCCTGTCCTAAGCGAAGTCGAAGGATGCGGGCATCTCCCTTCAATTGACTAGTCTAACTTGTACTTGTCTTTCGCGGCCTCGAGTTCGGCACTCGCCTTTTCCCAAGCGGCGTAAAGTTCTTCTGTCAGCTTCTTGTTTTCGTCCATGTCTTTAGCAATGGACGTAATCGCATTGCCGTCGCCCGATTCCGAGGCGGCCACAAGTTTTGCTTCAAGTTCGCCGCCAATGGCTTCGGCCTTCGCAATTTCAGCTTCGAGGCGGGCAGTCTCTTTTTCAAGCGGCTTGATGACCTTGCTGCGTTCGGCAATGTAGTCTGCTCGCGCCCTGCGGTCTTCCTTGGTGCGCGGCGTCGAACTCACGGGCTTGTCGTCCGTGACGTCGATATTCGAGACCTTGATATTTGCAGAGTTCGAGCCGCCCGGCTTCTTTTCAGAAGCCCAGCCAACCTTTTCAAGGAAGTCCGCATAAGTGCCTTCGAAGATACGGCACTTACCACCGTCGAAGACGATGAGGCGCGTCGCAAAAGCGTGCAGCAGTTCTTCGTCATGCGTCACGACAAGTGCGGTACCATCGTAATCTTCAAGCGCATCAATCAAGCTCTCGATGCTTTCCATGTCCAAGTGGTTCGTCGGTTCGTCAAGCAAAAGCATGTTGCTTTCGTTCGCCAAAATCTTGCCTAACAGCACACGACTGCGTTCACCACCCGAAAGCACCTTGACCTTCTTCATGGCAGTATCGCCGCTGAACATCATCACGCCCGCGAGGCTACGCGCACGGCTCTTCTGTGACACATCCGCAATCGCACTTGCAATTTCTTCTTCGACCGTATTTTCAAGATTCAGACGGTTGATGTTCGTCTGACCAAAGTAATTTATCTTGAGGTTCGGGTTGTAATTGATTGTACCCTGGGTCGGTTCAAATTCCTTGGCAATCAAGTTCAAAAGCGTCGTTTTACCGCGACCATTCGGGCCGATAATTGCAATGCGGTCGCCCTTGAACACTTCCAACTCGAGGTCCGAAATCAGCTCCGGACCGTAGCCGTTTTCGTTCTTGTACGCAAAAGAAAGCCCATGAATCTGGAGCATGCGCTTGCCCGGGAATTCCGCGTTCTTGAAATTGAAATCCAAGTTGCGTTCGTGCGTGAGGCGCTCGCCCGTCGCAAGCTTTGCAGCCGCCTTGATTTTTGACTGCACCATCGCAGCTTTCGCCGCCTTGTAACGGAAGCGTTCGATAACACGCTCGAGCTGTTCCTTTTTACGCTGCTCGTTTTCTTGCGTGCGCATTGCCACTTCTTCTTCTTCGGCAATCGTCTCGCGCAGCTTTTCGACCGTCCCCTTGACCTTGCGCATCTTGTGGCGGTGAATCCCCACCGTATGCGTGCAGACCTCGTCCATAAAGTGGTGGTCATGCGTAATCAAGAGCACTTCGCCCTTCCACGCGCGCAAAAAGCGGCTAAGCCAGCGCATGGAAACAATGTCCAGATAGTTCGTCGGTTCGTCCAGCAAAAGCATGTCCGGTTCCGACGCCAAGACCTTCGCCAAATTCAAACGGATCTGGAAACCACCCGACAAAAGCATCGGGTCTTTCTGCATGCTCTCTTCGTCAAAGCCAAGACCAAAGAGAATCGCCTCGACCTTGTGTTCTTCGAGCCAGCCGTCCTCATTCACCTTGAGCACGCTGCACGCCTCTTCGTGAACCGTCGGGTGCGTGAACTTGATGTGCTGCTGCAAATAGCCAATCGTATAGCCCTTCGGGATGTCGATGTTACCGCCATCGAGACATTCCTGCCCGAGAATCATCTTGAAAAGAGTCGATTTGCCGCAACCGTTGCGACCAACAAGACCGACGCGTTCATGGTCGGCAACAAGCATGCTAGCGCCGTCCAAAAGGACCTGCATGCCAAAAGACTTAGATACATTCTGAATTTGAATCACGAAACCAAAGATAAAAAAAGCGACCCCCACGCTAATGGGAGCCGCTCCTAAAATCAGGCGACCAGAGATTACTTCCAGTCGAGAACTTCGCGGTTCCAAGAAACCGGAGAACCCGTCATGATCAATTTCTTATCAAAGCCGCTGCCATTGCTCATCTGCTTTGCAATAAAGCCAGACTTGTACATGGTAGCCTTCTTGCCGTCCTTGTTCTTGCCGTCATAGACGATGTCAAAGCCGACCCATCTGTAAAGGACAAAGCCGAAGAAGTTTCTGCGGTATTCCCAAGAGTCGCTCGTGATGATGAGCTTCTTCACCTTGTAGCCCTTCACGAGAGCCTTGAGTTCCTTTTCAATCTTCGGACCCTTCCAAGTCTGCTTCGGGAGGTCAGCCATCTTGACCGGAGTCGGGCCACGCTTGATAGCTTCCTGAACTTCTTCGATCGGAGACTTGCCCACGATTTCCTTGAAGTCAGTCACTTCAACTTCGTAGAACTTTTCCGGGAAGGCAACGCCCTTGTAAACGCCCTGATCGATATAGCCGTATCCTTCCGGCACATAGAAGAACTTGCCGCCCTTCTTGTAAACGAAAGCCATTGCAAAAGCGTTCTTGTCGTTGTACTTCATGATGGAGCCAAAGCGGTATGCGCGCACGAATTCGCTTTCACCCTGTTCCTTGTCAGACGGGCCAATCCAGCGGGACTTGAGATTTCTGATATCGTTGTCCTTCGTGATCATGTAGACTTCAGCCGGCAATTCGCCTTCGACCATCGTCTTGGTGGTATCGTCGATCTTCTTCGGATCCCAGTCATACACGAGAGCCTTCGGGGTATTCGGGGTCGGGCCATCGACAACCGGCTTGCCAAAGCACTTCACGCACTTTGCAACATGGTCCTTCCAGAAGACGACATTGCTGTCGGCATCCCTATAAAGAACGTCGTAGTTCAAGACATCCGGTTCGCGTTCTTCGGCAAGTTCATCCGTGTGGATAAACACCTTGATGATGCCCTTTTCCTTGTTGTCCTTCCAGTGGTAGAAAACGCGTTCGAGGTAACGGTTAGAAATATCGGCGCCCACCGGGAGTTCGCTTCTAGCCATCGTCGGCTTGTCAGAAGCAGGGGCCAAAGCGGCATCGGCAGGGACGTCATCCTGAGCATTCGCCATGGAGAAGGCGAAAAGTCCTGCGGCAAGAGTCTTGAGAATCAGTTTCATTCCATTCAACCTTACGGGTTCCAAATGACAAACGACATTCCCGGCGAACCCACATTAGCCAAGAATGCGCATTTTTTTGAACAATGTAAATAAAAAAGAAACGTTTGGCAATAAATTATCACGAAATTACTACAAAAAACTTTAAAGCCTTCAACAGTTTTCAACATCTATCAACACCCATTGTAAATAAAACAAGGGTATAAAGAAAACCCCGCGTGTAACCCGTTAAGATTCAAAGAGTTACTTTCTGCGAGGCTTATTCTTAAACTGTTGATAAGTTGTGGTTATTTATTTCCGTGGCGGCGAACGCCCAAGTTGAACGTTTCGTCATACTTCCCGACAACATTTGCGTCGGAGAAAATCTTGAACCGGAGTTTTGCAATGAACACTCCCGTCCCGACAAAACGTCCCTTGTCGCTGCGGGCATCCCACATCAAGAACACGTTGCCCGGATTGTCCACGCAGTCCGTCCCAAATATCGCCTTGTCGTTGCAAGCCACCTCGCCCGTCTTGGAATTGACAAAATGCCCAAGGCTCGAGAAGTATTCCACTTCCCACTTGATCTTGACCTTCGAAAGGGCAACATCGCGGGATTCACTGGTATTCAGCAATAACGATTTCCCGACTTCACTCAAGTCAAATGTAATCAGTTCGCCCGGAAGACCCGTTTCCGCAATAACATCCTTGATATCCTTCGACACATCAACACGCACAGGCGCAATATCGTCCTTGTACGGCCACTTTTCCGGAGTCCAGTTTGCAGGGTCTACACCCACAACGCCCGGCGATTCCACACCAACACGCTGCTCGCCTTCAATACGGCGCCACGGGTTGTCCACATGCGGCACGTTTCCGTTCAGGTCCGGCAAGACACCCGGAATCAGGCGCACCATAAAGCCCACATCCGGTAATATTGTGAAATCGGTCTTCGTAAAGAGCACGTCGTAGTAATTGCTCTTTCGAGAAGGCGTAATAGACATGACAGACAGAAGCGACGGATCCACCAATTGACCAGTCTTGTCCTTGAATTCCAGGAACTGCACCCCGTTCAGCAAATCGGCCTGAGTCGCTTCGCTAATGTACACAGTCAGCTTGTTGACAGTGCTAGATATAGGCTTCACAATCGGCTTGTCTATAAGGATAGCGCCCATGCGGTCTTCAATGGCAAGGCCATCCAGGCTAAGCTGGGTCATCTGGCCCGTTTCCTTGTCCATGTACGTGTAATGGTACCTGAAGGATCCCTGGTAAAGTTCCTTATCGCCCCCTGTAAAGACCTTGTTCTGCAAGCTATCCGCATGGATGGCAAGGCTCTGTTCAGTCTGCATCAGCAAAGCGACATTTTCCACAGACGCGACCGTGCGCCAGTCATCGCTACCAAACGTCCATGCAATCGTATCCGGAATCGTCTCACCAAACGGCTTGTTGAACACAACCGCAATACTATCAAGCACGCCATCGCCATTGCGGTCATAAGCTTCGCCCAAACTTGCAAACGGCACAGGCGGTTCCTTGAAGTGGATGTTCTTCCACGCAATAACGTTTGCGACACCGCTTCCAGAGATTTCAAAGCTAGCATTCGTCACCGAAGAATCGCCAACCACGTAGAACTTCGCGACACCCGTAGAATCGGTCATCAGCTTGTTCACGCGCTGCTTCTTTTCGTCCAGGAAACTTATCGGGAACGATGTCGTCAAGTCAAGCACCGCAAAGCAGTCCTTGCAGAGGTTCGTAATGTAGAACACGCCCACCTGCAAAGGCACCGTATCCGGGTAAGCCACATGAGTCAAAAGCGTATCATTTGCACTTCCGTCAAACGGGAGGCCACGCAAGCTGTAACCCGTCGGGTCAAACACCTTGATGGAATCCGGGCTGAAGAACACATCCACAAAAGCGATATCCGGAAGCGGATAAGCCGGCACCGTAAAGTACACTTCGCTAGACTGCGTCATGTCGCTAGCCAAGAAGAACTGCAACATGTAGGAGCCCGGCGCCAAGGAACGCTTGCGCACAATTTCCACCGTGTCAATCACAAAACCTGCCATATTCTCGTCAATGTTGATTCCCGCAATCGAGCCCGGCAAAAGTTCCATGCCGGTAGACGGAATCCTCTCGTCATCGCCAAAAAGTACAAACGAGGACTGTGCAGGCATCGTATCGATCTTAGACGTGCTAGAAACATCGCAACTGATAGATTCATCCATCAACAGCTGCAAAATGCTGTACTTGATTGTTCCATCGGTCGTCTTTTCTTCCACCGGGTAATACGTCTTTTGCGTCTGCAAGTTGATGGACGTGCGCATCTTGAAATTCGATCCTGTCGCATTGCGTTCCGAGAAGAAAATGTGGAACGGGTATTCACGGCCTTCGACAAGCTTCAACGACGGGTCATTCTGGCCAATCGTATCCAAGTTCACGCCGCCCTCGACAGGGCTATGGCAACCGCCGATATCCACGACAAGGCGGTTATTGATAAACACCCACACATCGTCATCGCCACGGAATTCAAAGTACTGGCCTTTCACGTACTTGAACTGTGCCGAGACCTTCATTGCAAAGCTGTAGTTGTGACGGCATCCCTGAATATTCCAGTCAAATTTCGGATTCAAGACCGTCTTTGCCGAATCGAGGTACTGCAAGTCATCAATCGGGTAGAACCCCGGATTAATCGTGTCATTGCAATCGCCTTCTTCGTTCGTGAAGTCCGCCTGCCAAAAGCCTTCTTCATCAAGCGTAAGGCTAATATCGCGACAGACACCATTCTTGTATTCATTACCAGCAGCATCCTTCGCCACCACCTGCGGGATAAACCACTTCTCGATTTCACGAGCGGCAGAACACTGTGCCCACGGATAGACAAGCGAGTCCACACGCGCAGGGGCGCCATTCACAAGCGTATCCTGCACCATGCCCGGCACATGCCCCGAGCAAGTCTTCAACTCCGCAATTTCGCCATTCTGGTTCAAGCCCATAATAGTCGTATAGGCATTACCCTGGTAAATACCGCCAAAGTCTACGTCAATGCTATCGTCATGCGATTCACCCGCCCAGTCCACAACGAGCGCCGAAATCTTGAGAGACGGGCAAATGCCGAGAATGCCCGGATAGCGTGTCGTATCGCTCGGCTCGTAACGCTGTTTCGGATTCGGGTAAACCCAGACCGTATCGTGCAACGCCATGAGAGAATCCAAGGAAATCAGAGAATCAAGATTGTCGAGTTCTGCAACAACCCCCTTGCCACCATAGCGCTCCATACCAAAAGTCTGCTTAAAGTAAACGCGCCAATCTGTCGCATGCTTGTAGACCGTACCCGTGTACCAGCCACACGTATCCGCAAGCGGGCCCATCTTGATAACATCACCCGTAGACTCAATCACCACTGAAGGCGACTGGTTTTCCCACGGGCTCTTCAAGCGGATAACCTTGGGCTCCGGCGGGTAAAATGCCAATTCAAACGTCTCGAGCGAAGTCGAGGTATAGAACCACGTCTCGTAAATACCGGTCGGGAAAAAGTCACTTGCACGCGGGCGCAACGAATCCTGGAAATACGGATGCTGGGGCCAGTCATTGCTACCGCGCAGAATCTGCACTGTCGACATCTGCGAATTCCACTGGGCAGAACCCACAAGCGAATCCGCAAAATCGATATGGCGCCAGTACTTGTACTCGCCTTCGGAACTAAGCCCCGTCGGCGCATTCAAAATGTTGTTGTCAATCTTGATATAGAACGTGCTATCACGGAATGTCGTGTTCGTACGCCACGGGTGGTAAATGTGCAATCTACGAGTCGGGTCAAAGCATTCGCCCGTCGTCCCGATTGTAGTAGAGACCACAGGATTGGGGAGCGTACCGTCGACATACAACGTATCCCCTAGCTGCAAGTACCCGGCAAAGTCCACAGAAGAATCCTTACTTGCAGGGACCGTGTACCACGGCGCCTTGTAACGCACAAAATAGGCCATCAAAAGCGGGTTTGACTCAATCATCGAAGGCGTAAGCGCACCGTAGAACCAGCCGCACTTTTCCTCATCGCCCTCGTTAAAGCGCATCAGCACGGAATCCGCACCGAAAATCATCTGTGGCAACACCTTGTTGCCCCACGGGCTCTTGAACCAGACAATCTTGGAACCCGGCGCCATGAAAGACTTTTTGTAGGACTTGTCCTTCGTATCGGTATAAAGCCAGATTTCCGTTTCCGTACCAAAGAAAGCAGTAATACGAGTCTTCCCGCCCTCGGTCCAGGAGACGCAATTGTTGTTATTGTAGTTGTAGTCGTCGGTATTCGGGCAGGCCTTGAATTCAAAATCCTGCCAGTCCTGGAAATCGGCAACCGTCTTGCCCGTCCATGTGTAAGAATACCAGTTATCGCCTTCGCTTTGCATCATTGTCCGGGAATTAGCGCCAAAACCCGGATTGTAATCCGTCACGCCACCGACAATATGCGGAGTATAGCCTGAAGCAGTCGCATCATCGCGAAAAGGCGACTGTAAATGAATTGTCAAATCCGCCCACGCAGAGACAGTCAGCAGTAACGAGGCGACAATACCCAAACAACCGTGTTTCATTCAACACCCTCTTTATTCTGCCCACACTTTAGTTTAAAGATATATTCAAGACAAAGATTTTCAAAACGCTATAAGTAAAAAAAAATAAAACCCCGCACCATGGCGGGGTAATACATCTGTCATGCCCGACCTGATCGGGCATCTCCTTCTTGAACTGAATTACTTGATCTTCTTTGTTCCGGTCTTGTACTTTTCGTTGCGGCGGATACCGAACGTGAACGTTTCTTCGCCCTTGCCCACGACTTCCTTGTCCGAGAAAATCTTGAACTTGAACTTCGCGATGTACACGCCCGTTCCAACCATGCGGCCCTTGTCACTCATGGCATCCCATTCGAAGAACATGTTGCCCGCATTCTGGATACAGTCCGTACCAAAAATAGTCTTGTCGTTGCAAGCGAACTCGCCCTTGACCCAGTTCACGTACTGGCCCAAGCTCGAGAAGAACTCGATGTCCCACTTCACCTTGACCTTGCTCAAGACTTCATTGTATTCAGGAGTACCCGGCTTCAAATTACCGGCGCCAAGCACCTGGGTCGTCGCATAATCATCAAGCTGGAACTTGACCAACACGCCCGGCAAGCCCTTCTCCTGGATAATCTCTTTCAGGGTCAGGTCCTTGTCGACGCGGAGCGGAATCACATCGTTCGTATCACCCGGCCACGGATTTTCGTCAAACATACCCGGATTGACCGTCACGACCTTCGGACGTTCCGTCTCGAGCGGCTGTTCGCCTTCAATACGGCGCCACGGATTCAATTCGTGCGGCGTATTGCCATTCTTGTCCGGCAAGACTCCCGGAATCAGGCGGATCTGGAAACCAACTTCCGGAGCAATGAAATCGATAGTCTTTCTGAACATCAAGTCATAGTAATCGCTTTCACCGTTAGGAGTAGCACCGACCAGCAAGAACTTCGACTGATCGACAATTTCTCCATTCTTGTCCTTCAGCTCGATAAACACGTTAGAAGTGAGGTAACTGCTATTGCAAGCTTCGGAGAGCTTGATGGTCACCTTGACTGCATTGTCCGAGATAATCTTGAGCATCGGCTTTTCAAGGATGATTGCACCAATCTTATCCTGGATCTTCGAGTAAAGCGTTTCAGATTCCTGAGTCGAGCCCGTCGCTTCATCCAGGTAAATGTAATGGTAGCGGAAATTACCTTCCACAATGTTCTTCGAATCGCCTGTGAAGACAGAATCAATCAAGCTATCTGCCGTGATGACGACCGTAGAATCGTTCTTGACGAAGTTTCCGATATCTTCAAAAGAACTGTACTCGTGCCAATCCTTGCTGCCAAAGTTCCAGGCAATCACATCGAGGTCGTGTTCTGCAAGAGCGCCATATTCGAACGGGATATAGATACTGTCTGCAACACCATCGCCATTGCGGTCGTAGATGCCACCCGTCTTGGCCAGCGGCACTTCCGGATCCTTGAAGTTGATGTTGTCCCACTTGAGCGAATTCTTGACACCGCTAATGCCCACGACGCTGAACGAAGCACCGCTGATAGCGCCTTCACCCACCACGTAGAAGCGGGCACGGCCGGTTTCATCCGTTTCAACCGTGTTAATCTGCTGGTCGAGTTCGTTATAGAACGTCAAACGTGCATCTGTCGGCTTCAAGTCCAGCACGACAAAGCAGTCCGTGCAGATTTCGCCCATGTAAGTCACCATGATTTCGAGATACGTCATTTCCGGATAGCGCACGTGAGTCATCAAGGTATCGTTCGTGCCCGTGATAATCTTTTCACCTCTCAAGTTCTTGCCCGTCGGGTCAAAAGTCTTGAGGCTGCCATCGGAACTTTCGTTGAACACGTCCACAAACGCGATTTCCGGCTTTTCGTATTCAGGAACCGTAAATTCGTAGGCGTCGTTCAAGCCCATATCGCTTTCATAGTAGAAGTACAGAACATACGTACCCGGCTGCAACGAGCGCTGGCGCTTGATTTCATCGATATTGATCGAGAAACTGGACCTGTCATCGTTAATCAGGATACCGCCGTAGTTCAAACCGACACTCAGTTCTGCCGCTTCGGAGAAATTACCGCCATCGAGGTAGAATACAGACGGGGCATCTGTCGTATCGACCAGTGCCTTGGCATTCGGGTCGCAGCTGACAGCTTCGGCATCCATCTTGAGTCTCAAGATACCCGTGATATCGTTCTTCTTGGTATCGTTGATTGTCGTAAGATAGGTGTTCTGCTTCTGCAAATTGATGGAGGTACGCATCTTGAAGTTCGACCCCGTCGCATTGCGTTCGGCGTAGAAGATATGGAACGGATATTCACGACCTTCCTTCAAGGCGAGCGTCGGATCGTTCTGACCAATCGTATCAAGATTTACAGCGCCTTCCACCTTTTCATGCACACCGCCGATATCCACTACGAGCCTGTTATTGACATAAACCCACACGTCGTCGTCACCGCGGAATTCAAAATACTGACCCTTCACATACTTGAAGCTTGCGGAGACCGCCATGGTATAGCCATAGTTGTGCTTGCAAGTGTCATTCTTGCCGTTGGCCTCGCCAGCCCACTTGACCCATCCTTCGACATCCCAGTCAAATTTCGGATTTTTAATAGTTTTGGCAGAATCCAAATATTCAAAATTATCCAGCGGGAAAAATCCCGGGCTTACCGGGTCATTGCAGTCACCCGATTCATTCGTGTAGTCGGCATACCAGAACCCTTCGTTGTCAAGCTGGAGTTCAATGTCCTGGCAGCGGGAGTTCGTATATTCCTTGCCACCGACCTTGGCAACAACTTCCGGCACAAACCACTTGTCAATCTCGTGACCTGCAGCGCACTTGCTCCACGGGAAATCTGTAGAATCCACTCGTGCCGGGCGACCATTTACAAGCGTCTGCTTCACCATGCCCGTTACAGTTCCGGCCTGGCAAGAACTATCCGTCCCGACCTTAGTATAGGCATTACCGCCAAACACATGGCCAAAGTCAATATCAATACTGTCGTGATGGCTTTCACCAGCCCAGTCAATAAGCATTGCAGAAATCTTCATGCTCGGGCAATCGCCAAGACGGCCAACCGGGAACTTGGACGAAGCATCCGGACGGCTATAGCTCTTGTTCTTCTCGGACGGGAAAACCCAAGCGGTATCACGAGTGCTCAGCAAGGAATCCAAATTGATCAAAAGTTCAACTTCGTTGCCTTCACGGACAACGCCCTGCATCGAGTACTTCTCAAGGCCAAAGCTCTGCTTGAAATAAATTTTCCAATCAGAGGCGTGCTTGTAATACGTACCTTCGAACCAGCCACAGGTATCCTTCGAGAATGTCGACATCCTCACGACATCATTATTATTGTCGCTAACCACAAACGAAGTCGGCGTATTCTTCCACGGGCTAAGCAGGCGCACGACCTTGCGTTCGAGCGGTGCATAAGAAATATCAACATCTTCCATTGTGGAGCTCGCGAAGAACCAAGCTTCATAAACACCAGACGGGAACAAGTCGCTTGCAGCCGGGCGATTCTTATCACTGAAATAGTGAATCTTGATATTTTCATTGAAACTACGGGTGAACTGCACCTTTGCATCTGCAGATTTCCAGGCCGCTGTAGAAACAAGAGAATCCGAGAAAGTCACAGAAAGCCAGTACTTATAATCCTTGTCTAAAGAAAGCGGTTCCTGTGCAGGTCCTGCAATAGTCGTATCTGCACCACGGATTGAATCCTGTCTCACACCATCTATACTGATATAAATCGAGCTATCGCGATAAATGCTGTTGGTACGCCACGGATTATAAACATGCAACGTTCGGCTATTGTCGAAGCAATCGCCAACAGTACCCATATTCGTCCCGACAGAAGGCGTTGCCAGAGTACCATCAACATAGATAGTATCCTTTTTCTTCTCGAGGGCAGCACTCAATTCGATAATCTGCTTCTTGTCTGCAGGGACGCTCAACCAAGGCGCATTATTACGATAGAAAACAGCCGTGCGGAGAATATGCCTATCCAGCATATCCTGAGTAAGACCTGCATAGAACCAGCCACACTTCGTCTTGTCTTCAGAGAAATGCATCAGGACCGTATCTTGCCCAAAGACCATCTGCGGCAAAGCCTTATTGCCCCACGGGCTCTTGAACCAGACGACCTTGGATCCCGGAGCCACAAAGGACTTCGTATAAGTTCCCGTCTCGGCATCCGTATAAATCCAGACTTCCTTGCTTCCATCAAAGAAATCACGGAAATTAAAAGTGTCGCCTTCCGCCCAGTCTACGCAAGTAAGATTACTGGTCGTGCCTTCCGGGCATGCCTTGATGCTAAACGATTCTGTCGCCAAAAAGTCAGAAAGGGACGATTTCCATGTATAAGAATACCAGTTGTCACCTTCATCCTTCATTATAGTAGATGAAGTCGCCCCGACATCGGGCTTAACAGCATTCCCAACAACATGAGGAATATATTTAGAAGTAGCAGCTACGCCAAAAGGAGACTGCAAATGAACAGTCAAATCAGCAAAAGCCGAAGACGCAACAGCGCCAAAAATACAAAAAGCCAAATACAGGTGTCTCATATAACACTCACCTTTTAGTTATTCCACACCCGTAAGTTTAAATTTACATCTTTTTTTGTAAAAAAACAAAAATATTAAAAAAAAAAGAAATCTTTTTCTGCAAAATTATGTATAGAAAATCCATTTCGCAAATTCCGCGAATAAAGCCCCCGAAAAAGACCACTAAACAAGCACAAACAAATTAACAAACTAGGTTTAAAACAAATTCATTTACGAGTTTCATAACCTGTAGAATGAATACCTTCACATATCAAGAGACGGCATCAAAAGGTGTCTTTAGGACAAACGCAATTTAGGGGATAATTGGGGAGTGCCACGGAAATCGCACTTGCCCCGGACCACAGCGCATCGCGTGATTCATGGAAGCGGCGGACGGTGCGCACAAAAACGAAGAGGCCCCCCGCCATGTCGGCAGGGGGCCTCGAGAATCCAGCGGCGACCTACTCTCCCGGGCCCGGGGGCCAGGTACCATCGGCGATC
>NZ_MWQK01000010.1 GCF_002210425.1 Fibrobacter sp. UWB2
TTAGGTACATTAATGCAGCACGTGATTCTCTGTCAAATGGAGAATCGCGTCTTTTTTTATTCCGTGATTTTGGAATAAGGGGACGCCTCTAACAGTAACCGGTCACAAATTGTGACCACATGGAGGCAAAATGAAGTCTAAAGAAGTTATCTCGGCAAAGCTGGTTCAAGACGCTAGGCAAATCATCGAGACTGCGCAGAAAAACGCTGTTCGGAGTGTTAATTTCTGTCGTGTTCAGATGTACTGGAATCTTGGCAAGCGGATTTTCGAAGAAGAGCAACACGGCAAGAAACGAGCCGATTACGGGGCGTATATCGTGAAATCGCTTGCGGAAAGGCTAGAAGCTGAATACGGGAGTGGGTTTGGCATTCGACAGATTGAACGCGCACGTCAATTTTTCCTATTGTATCCAATTGCGTCCGCACTGCGGACGCAATTGAATTGGTCTCAATACAAGATGCTTATTGCGATTTCCGACCCCGACAAACGCGAATATTACGAACTTGAGGCTGTAAACAATTCTTGGAATGGTCGCGAACTAGAACGCCAAATCAACAGTCAATTGTACGAACGCCTTTTGCTCAGTAACGACAAGGAATCCGTGCTGGCAGTCGCTCGCAAGGAACGCATTCCAGAAACACCGCAAGAGGTCATCAAGGATCCGATGGTCCTAGAATTTCTTGGACTGGAAAAGAACCCCGCTTTTTATGAAAGCGATTTAGAGGGGGCGATTATTTCGCACATCACTGAATTTTTGCTTGAACTAGGCAAGGGCTTTTCTTTTGTAGCAAGGCAGAAACGGATCATGCTTGAAGACGACGAATTTTTCGTTGACCTCGTTCTTTACAACAGGTTGCTTCGCTGTTTTGTAGTTATTGAAATCAAGACGGGCAAAATCACGCATCAAGATCTCGGCCAGCTCCAAATGTACGTGAATTACCACGACCGCATAGAAAAGCTTCCCGATGAAAATCCGACTATCGGAATTCTTCTGTGTGCAGGCAAGAATGATTCTGCGGTGAAAATGACTTTGCCCGAAAACAACAAGACAATCCTCGCCAGTGAATACAAATTGTATTTGCCCACCACAGAGCAGTTAGTCAGCGAAATCAACGAAGCAAAGAAACTCGCCAAAAAACAAGACTAATCAGGCAACATGGAGGCTAAATGACCAAGAACACAAAAAATTTGACTGTTGCGCCAGTCAAATCAGAAATGTCCCTGATAGACGAGAACTTGCTCAAATCGCGTATTTACACCATCCGAGGGGTCAAGGTCATGCTTGATGCCGATTTAGCCGAGATTTATGGGTATAGTACCGGAGCTTTTAACCGGCAAGTCAAGAATAATATTGAGCGTTTTGCGGAGGATTTCCGGTTCCAATTGTCCAAAAGGGAAGTTGAAGAATTGCGATGCAAAAATTTCACCGCAAATATCAGCACAATGAACCGCTCCTATCCCTTTGTTTTTACGGAACAAGGTATTTACATGCTCATGACCGTGTTGAAAGGCGATTTAGCGATACAACAGAGTATGGCCCTCATTCGTCTTTTTAAGCAGATGAAAGACTATATCGTTGCAGAAAATCAGCAACTGCTCGGAACTGCGGGAATCGCCCAGATTGCTGCGCAGACTGCTCAAAATACACATGAAATTGCGGTGGTTTCTGCCGAAGTAAAGGAACTTTCCGGCGAAGTTCGCGACATTCGGAGTGATTTGGGAAAAATCAATATGGACCTTCAGATGGTCATGGAAAATTTCGTCGATCCATCGACTTACAAGCACTTCTTGATTCTGAATGGACAGAAGTTGGAAGCCGATGTCGCCTACGCACAGATTTACGGCATGGCGAAGAAATCACTGTTGATTGTCGATAACTATGTCGACATCAAGACGCTGAATTTGCTCCGAAATGCGCACAAAGGCGTTTCCATATTAATTGCGAGTGACCAATACACTCGCATAACAGACGATATGCTCAACGATTTCCGTGCTGCAATGCCGGGCGTTTCAATAGACAGAGTTTCTGCAGCGCACAAGTTCCACGACCGCTACATTCTAATAGACTTTAAGACCAAAAGCGAAAAACTGTACCATTGCGGAGCTTCTAGTAAGGATGCCGGCAACAAGATTACGACTATTGTAAAGCTAGATGACATTGATGCGTACCGTAGCATGTTTGAAGAACTATATACCAAGCAGGAAACTTAATTACAAAAGCGAGGTAAAAATGAACTATACATTTACAGAAAAAGAAGTTGAAATGATGTACAACTGGGGAATGTACGCTGATGGGGAAAGCGGCTTCAATGAAGAAGAACAAAAGTTGTACGATAAATTGGAGCGAATATTTACGCCATTACAAAAAGAAAAAAATAATGCACAAAAGGTTGTAGAATTTTTCAAAGAAATTAGCAATACATACGAGAACGTAAGTTATTACTGGAGTACTGGGACCTGTATCAAATTTATTGACTATGATAAAACACTTTGCTTTGACACTAAAAAAACTAAATACACAGATGTGGTGTTCGAGGTGTCGAAGGTTATAAACAAATTAAAGTTGAAAAAGCGAGAAGATTAATAAATGCCGAAATAGCCACAATCCAAAATGGGAAGTAGGCACATTGCTCTTGTAAAATTTTCTTACTCCCCTAGCCAACTTTTTTGATTTTAGGTACATTAATGCAGCACGTGATTCTCTGTCAAATGGAGAATCGCGTCTTTTTTTATTCTGAAATTCAGAATTTGGGGACGCCTCTAACATTAACCGGCCACAAATCGTGACCACATGGAGGCTAATATGGCTAAAAATAAAGAGAATGTCCCTGCAAAAGCGGTGGAATCGTTGTTCAATAAAATATCCCCTCTTATTACGCAATCTCGTAAAATGATTGCAACGACCATCAATACTGCTGAAGTCTGCACCAAATTCAAGATAGGCCAATATATAGTCGAAGATGAACAAAAAGGCAAAAGCCGAGCGGCATATGGGAAACAAGTACTCATTCATCTATCTGCCAGACTGATAGAAAAACATGGGGAAGGTTGGTCCGTTGAAACATTAACGCTCTGTAGAAAATTTTTCAATGTATATTCGAATTTCGTAAACGGTGTTTACGAAATTGAGGGCGAATATAAATTCACACTTTCTTGGTCGCATTACCTAGTGCTCATGCGCATCAAGAATGATGATGAACGCCGTTTTTACGAGATAGAGGCTACTTCCGGGAACTGGTCTGTTCGCGAGTTGCAGCGGCAGTATGGCTCAAGTCTGTATGAACGCCTTGCGTTGAGCCGGGACAAGGAACAGGTTGTCCGCTTATCGCGAGTCGGCAACGTGGTGGAAAAGCCGGAGGATATCATCAAGAATCCGGTGACGCTTGAATTTGTTGGCTTGAAGCCGGACGCTTCGTATTCGGAATCGAAACTGGAATCTGCTATCATCGGTAAATTGCAAGATTTCCTGCTTGAATTGGGGAAAGGATTCCTGTTCGAAGCGCGTCAGAAGCGTTTCTCCTTTGACGAGGACAACTACTATGTGGACTTGGTCTTGTACAATCGTCTGCTGCAGTGCTATGTGCTCGTTGACTTGAAGGTCGATAAGTTGACGCACCAGGATCTCGGCCAGATGCAGATGTACGTAAACTATTACGACCGCTATGTAAAGCAGGATTTTGAAAAGCCGACTATCGGCATTCTGCTTTGCAAGGAGAAGAAGGATACCCTTGTGAAGCTGACTTTGCCCGAAGATGCGAATATTTACGCCTCCGCCTATGAGCTGTACTTGCCGGACAAGAAACTATTGCAGGCGAAGGTCAAAGAATGGGTAAATGAATTCGAAAAAGAGAAATAAAATTTATACCCCTCCTCCCCCACTTTTCTATCTTTCACGTCATGCAAAACGAAAACTCTCAAGAAAAGATCAAGGGCAACCCGATTGCCCTTTTGCCTATCGCCGTTTTCCTGGTACTTTATCTGGGACTCGGCATCACGTTTGAATATGTCCTCAAGATCCCGATGGGATTTTACAACATCCCGATTGTCGCAGCATTCCTGGTGGCAATTTTCGTGGCGTGCGTGCAAAACCGCAAGCTGAATTTTGACCACAAAATGAATGTGATGGCAGGTGCACTTGGCGACCGCAACATTTTCTTGATGATCCTGATTTTCCTTTGCGCGGGCATTTTCGCGGGGATTCTCGGGCGTTCAAGCGCTTCGGCGGCAGCATACTTGCTCTTGGATTTCATTCCGGCGCAGTTTGCGGTGGTGGTACTGTTCGTTGTCGCGGCGTTTGTCTCTACGGCGATGGGTACATCCGTTGGCACAATTGCAGTGGTCTCCCCGATTGCGGTCGAAGTCGCACAGATGGCGGGCTTTGGCGTTCCGTTCTGCGTAGCAACGGTGATTGGCGGCGCAATGTTCGGCGACAACTTGAGCTTTATTTCGGATACGACGATTGCGGCTACGTCTACGCAGGGTTGCAAGATGAAGGACAAGTTCCGCGTGAACTTTCTGGTGGCTGCTCCGGCGGCACTTCTCGCGATTATCATCATCACGGCAATTTCTTTTGTGACCAAAGCAAATACGGTTGCAGAAAATTCCTACAATCTCGTACAACTTATTCCTTACGTTCTCGTGCTTGCGCTCGCGCTCACGGGCATCAACGTTTTTGCGGTTTTGCTCATCGGCATTGTCGCAGCCTCCATCATTATGGTGGGTTCCGGCACGCTCGACATGATTGGCCTTTTGCAGAACATCGGAAACGGCATTTCGGGAATGTACGAGACGATTCTCGTGGCGGTTTTGGTGAGCGCTTTGTGCGGGCTCATTCGCATTCACGGTGGTTTTGCGGCTCTGTTAGACTTTATCCATAAAGTATTCAAGGGGCACCGCAGCGGTCAAGTGGGCGTTGGCCTCTTGGTGAGCGCACTCGACATCGCAACGGCAAACAACACAGTCGCTATTGTGATGGCAGGCCCAATCGCAAAGCAGATGGGCGACGAATACAGAATCTCGCCGAAAAAGACGGCTTCGCTCTTGGATATTTTCAGCTGCGTGGTGCAAGGCATTTTGCCTTACGGTGCCCAGATGCTCGTAGCACTCGCAGCCATTTCAACGGCAATCCCGGGCGCAAACATCAGCGCATTCGACCTCATTCCCTACATGTTCTATCCATTCCTGTTACTTGTCAGCGTACTCATATTCATTGCAATTTCTCCGCGCAAAAACAAGCACTAGTACAATTACAAACAAAGTTTTCCAATAACTAGTCCCCGCATTTGCGGGGATTTTTCTTATCACCCCTTTCATATTCCAACTTGGAATATATGTCTGCTACTCTGCGCAAATGTTACTTTGTAGTTTACATTGTGGGCGGGCAACCGCCTTCAAATAAAAACAAGGAGGCAATCATGAAAAACTTAAAGATTATGGCGTTGGCCGCGCTCGCCGTGATGGTAACATCTTCATTCGCAGAGCAATTCGTCAAATCCAAACTGGGTGATATCGAAATCTCTTCCCTGAAAGATGGCGGTTCTGTTGTCTGCACAGCAGGTTTCCATGACGAACTGAAGATCATCAGGAATGCAGATACAAAAGTTCTCGTCCAAGGAAAATGCGGACGTGGCTGGGTCGACAAAGACCAGGTCGAATACGTCGCAGCAGGTCCTGGGGACAAGTCCATGGTGTTTGACAGTCTTGAAATTTGGGGTCATACAGACAATCCGGGGCTCATCGGTCTCATCTACGATAACATCAATGATGTCGAGGATGTCAAAATCGATCGTGATTTCAAGGAATACCTGACTTACACAATGGACCGTGAAAGTATCGAATCTAAAAACGGCGAAAATTAATCTCATTCTAACAACATCAAAAAACGGCGCTCGGAGGAGCGTCGTTTTCAATTTGCTTTATTTGAGCTAAACGTCTACGGTCTACTTCAAGAAGCCTTCCGTCATGAGGCGGGCTTCCTTGTCGGCTTCGAGTACTTGTTCGAGCGAAAGGTGACCGGTCACGTTTGGGGCCTTTTCCATCACCATTTCCACGTACTTCGGGATGTCGGTGAACTTGAGGTTACCTTTGAGGAAACGATCCACGAGAACTTCGTTTGCGGCGTTCATCATCGAAGGCACGATACCGCCACGGCGGCCAGCTTCAAAGGCGAGAGCGAGGCAACGGAACTTGTTGAAGTCCGGTTCGAAGAACGTGAGCTTTGCAAGCGTCGGCAAGTCGAGACGCTTAGTTTCGAGCTTGAGGCGGTCAGGCCACGTGAGAGCCACCTGAATCGGGATGCGCATGTCGGGAGCGCCGAGCTGGGCCATCAAGGAACCATCGCGGAACTGCACCAAGGAATGTACCATGGACTGCGGGTGAACCACAACCTTGATTTGGTCATACGGAATGTGGAACAAGAAGTGAGCTTCGAGCACTTCGAGGCCCTTGTTCATCATGGAAGCAGAGTCGATCGTAATCTTCTTGCCCATGCTCCACACCGGGTGATTCAAGGCATCAGCCACAGTGATGTTTTCAAACTTTTCAATCGGCCATTCACGGAACGGACCACCCGAAGCCGTGATTTCGAGGAATTCCACTTCGGATTCGCGCTTGCCACCTTCGAGGCACTGGAAAATAGCGCTGTGTTCGGAATCGATCGGCGTAATAAAGGACTTCGGATTTTCAGCAAGCTTGTCCCAAATGACCGGGCCTGCCATCACCATCGTTTCCTTGTTTGCAAGAGCAACATGCTTGCCATGTTCAATGGCGGTAATCGTCGGGAGGCAACCCACAGCGCCCATCAAGGCGTTGATGATGATGTCTGCCTTCGGGTCGGCTGCAAGTTCGCAGAGGCCATCCATACCGGCAAGCACCTTCTTGCCGAGCACGCCTTCGAGTTCCTTGGCGGCAGCTTCGTTGAACATGCAAACGCGTTCAACATTGTACTTGCGCACGATTTCGGCAACCTTCTCGACACTGCTATTTGCAGCCACAGCGTAAAGGTTGAAGATATCCGAATGCTGGTGAATGACATCAACGCTAGAGGTACCGATAGAACCGGTGGCACCCAAAAGAACAACGTTTTTCATTTAAAAACCTCGATAATTGCAAGCTTTTTTATAAAGATAGAATAATAATTTTCATTTACAGCTCCGCTCCAAAAAACGCTTACAATAATTTACATTCCAAAGAAAATTTTTAGGGTATATTTTTATTGGGTTAGGTTTGCTCGAAGGAGGTGCATATGCGCATACTTTCCTCGGGTGTATATGCTGCGTGTTGTTGCGCAGTGGGGATGTTCATAGGGTGCTCGGATTCTTCGGACAACGGAGTCTCCGGAGAAAACAGTAATCTTTCTTCCGTTACAGATGATTTTGGAATTTCGTCCAGTTCCAGTTTTACAGGGAACGTAGGCGGTTCTTCGTCATCCGGGGATTTGATTTCTTCAGGAGCGGAGTCTTCAGCGGGGAATTCGGCAACGTCTTCCAGAATGCAAGGGAGTTCCTCGGGATCAGTCATAAGCTCTTCAAGCGTGCATCCGCACAGAAGTTCTTCTTCGGGAATCGAGCAAGGGAACTCCTCTAGTGCACATGCAAATTCCAGTTCTAGCGAGAGTTCCTTTGTTTATACTTCACCCGCAAATTTTGCAGACACGGTAAACGGAGTCGCCTTCAACATGGTCTATGTGGCTGGCGGCACTTACACGCGCGGCTGCGACAACTGTGCCGAACAAGACAAAATTTACGAGAGTCCATCGCACAAAGTAACAGTCAGCGAATACTTCATAGCCAATACCGAAGTGACTATTGCGCAATGGAACGCCGTCATGGGCGGAAAAAAGAATGCATGGGAATCGGACAAAGCTCCCAAAATCGGCGTAAGCTGGTTTGACGCCAACAATTACGCCTGCAAGCTTGGGCAAAAAACAGGGAGACAGTACCGACTGTTGACCGATGCCGAATGGGAATTTGCGGCCCGCGGTGGCAAAGACGGAATTGCAGACAAGTTTAAATTTTCAGGTAGTAACAACGTCGATGATGTGGCATGGTATTCCGAAAACAGCGGCGGAAAATCACACGATGTTGCCACTAAGAAACCAAACAAGCTTGGACTTTACGACATGAGTGGCAACTCATGGGAATGGGTCTACGACTGGCTCGTAGCCTACACGGACGCAGACAAGGTAAATCCGGTACAGCTCACAGGAAGTGGTAACAAGACGCGAAGAGGCGGGAGTTACGGCGAGCCCGCGGATTTTGCGCGAGTGAGCCGTCGCGCCATCCGCAGCCGCGATGGCGCCGCAGACATGGGCTTTAGACTAGGCATGTCTACGGAACTCCCGCCGGGAATGGTAAGCCCCTGCGAAGCGGCAAATCCGTCTGCAGCCACCTGCCAAGGCGACAAGAATCGCGACTGCCGCTTGATTACCACCGCAGACGAAGCCTGGATCAGCGACGACTACACGGTCGTTATCGGAGAAAATGGTGTTGCGGCAGTTTCTGGCTTCCCGAATGTTTCAGGGCAGTGGTACACGCTCAACAACCGCAGTTTTAACGTTGTCACCAAGAGCGGCACAAAGACTTACGCTTACTACGTGTTCAGCGAAGATGAACTCACAATGATTAGCGATGACGGCATTCCATACCGTCTGTACAGGCGAGCCGCAAGCGAAGCCAAGAATAAAGTAAGTCTCCCGACCGTAAGCAATCCCAAGACTTTAGCACAGCTTATCGCCGCTGTAGAACCCGAACGCATCGTCACAGACGAGCAACTCGCCCACCCCGACACAAGCGTTCGCGACCCGCGCATTGCAGCCGCAAGCGGATACACGTGGTTTTTCGACGGGCGTTGCTGTGGCGGAAACCATAAGTACCGCTTCCACTTAGACAAAAGCGGCGATGCAGAATTTGTCGTCATGGACTACGACGACACCCACCACGAAAACATTCTCGCCAAAGGGCGCTGGTTCACCGTCGGAAATATCGGTCTCCACATCGTTTTAAACGGCAAGTATTTCAACTACCTTTACACGGCGGGCGAACGCACCATGAGCTTCAGCGAATACATGCCGGCGGGCCCCATTTTCTGTCACATTTCATTCCAGAGCTATGAACGCGGCGACTTCCGCATTTTCAACAAGACTTTATTCGATGATAAAATCAAGCGCCCACGCGGCTTCAACGGAGAAAATCCAGTCTATGAAGCCGGCGATTACCAGTGGGGTTCGTAAATGAATAAACCTACACAAAGCGTGCTCTGCACGATTGCGGCTTATCCCTTGTTCGCCGCAATCGCATACACGGCGATGCTTTCAGCCTGTGACAATGCCACATCCACAACAGCTCCTGAAAGCACCGCTTCATCCTCTTCCACAACTACAACAATTGAGGAGCAATCGTCATCGGAGACTGCAACCGTCGAGCCATCAAGTTCAGCCATTCAACAAAGCTCATCGTCAAGCGGGCAAAAACAATTTTCTAGTTCATCACGAAGCAGTCATCGGCGGTCTTCGTCTTCTGCAGTTCAAACAAGTTCATCCGCAATTTCATCATCGCAAGAGACGCTAGTTTCTTCGTCTTCAGATGTAGCAAAATCTTCCAGTTCCTCGCAAACATCGCTACCAGCAAAAGAGATTTCGCTTGACGAGAACGGTTTTGCAACTGTCGCCGATGTCTACAAGAGTCTTACCGCAGACGAAAAAGCAGTCTTCATCATTCGACATTCCGAGCGCGAAGACAATGTCGCCATAGAAACGGAACTCACCGCTAACGGCGTAAAAATGGCACAAAATTTAGGTACCACGCTCAAGAGCGACGAAGAATTTAGTTACATCACTTCGGGATTCGTGCGCACCAACGAGACTGCAAACAACATTTCAAAAGGCCGTGGAGAAGCAAGCCTTCCAAAGCTCATCACGAACTACGATATTACCGGGAACTGGTTTCTGAAAATCTCCGCCGACGAACTTTCCGCATACGGGACAAAGCTTGGCATGCAAGGCGGTTCTGTCGAGCTCATGGCCCACTGGGCTTACGAAGGCGGCTACACAGACGCGCTTTACGAACTCACCCCTCGCGCCGAAGAATTCATACAGAAAGTCATCCTCAAGAATTTACCCAAGTGGAAACGCGTAAGCATCATGGTCTCGCACGACATTTTCGTCATGCCGCTCGCCGTGTTCGGCTCCAAAGGCAAAGTCGCCTTGAAGTACCATGAAGATTACCACTGGATTAATTACATCGCCGGGCTTGCCATTATCATCGGGGCAGACAACAGCTTGCGCTATGTTCCGGTCAAAGGCGCAGATTCAGGCGTTATTGACTACCTCGCCATTTACATGGAGGAGCACGGCATGGGAGGCAAGAAGCCGTCAACCCCCAAAAGATAATCAAGAACTTAAACCTTGCAAAAAAAAACAAGACCGTAACTGAGAGAATCAATTACGGTCTTTTCAATGCTTTTGCGTAGCGCTTTTGTTTTTACACGATGGTCTTCAAGAAATCCATGAAGATGTATAGAGCAGGCGCCGCAAGGAGGAACGAGTCGCAACGGTCAAGCACGCCACCGTGCCCCACAAACAAGTTCCCGGAATCCTTCGTGCCGCTCCAGCGCTTGAGTGCAGACATCAAGAGGTCGCCCACCTGGCCAGCTACTGTAATGAGGAGACCAATGACGATTGCCGATGTCCAAGTGAAATTCATTTCGAACGAGCTGAGAGCCGCACTGCACTTGACCCAGTAGGCAACCCATGCAACCGTTGCGATGGAACCTGCAATCGAGCCTTCCCAAGTTTTCTTGGGGCTGATGCTCGGTGCAAACAAATGACGGCCGAACGGTCCCTTGCCTGCAGCAAACTTGCCAAAGAAATACGCGACCGTATCGCAGAGCCACACCGCGGTCATCACGAGGATGAACGGATAGCAATGTTCAAAGCCCTGGCCATTGCCCATCATGAGCACGTTCATGCCGCCCCAGAGCCCTACGTACAGCGGAGCGCCGAGCTGCATCACGAGCCACGGGAACAAGTGGTCGATTTCGACCTTCGCGTAGGCAACGCCAATGTAGATTGCGAAAATGGCGAGGAACGTCATGCCGACAACGTAAGGCACAGCCGGGAGTCCAAAGTAGCCGCCCTTCGAGAGCGCCCACGCAAGCGTCAATGCCAAAGACGACGCAAACGAGAGGTAACGCATGTCCGGGCCTGCGTACATTTTGGATGCCATGCGAGCCCATTCCCAGGCGCCAACGGCGCCCAAAAAGCACATCAGTCCAATGCGACTAAAGTCGTTGAACCAAAGTAAAACAAAAACGATTGGAATTGCGATAAATGCAGTGATCAATCGCTGAGTCAAATTACTCATGAAGAACCTTCCCAAAACGGCGTTCGCGAGTGTTATAGAACTCGACCGCCTTCATGAACTCTTCCTTCGTGAAATCGGGCCAGAGCGTGTCCGTCACATAGAACTCGCTATAGGCGGCCTGCCACAGAAGGTAGTTGGAAAGCCTGAACTCGCCACCCGTGCGGATAATCAGGTCCGGATCGGGAGCGCCCTTCAGGTACAAGTGTTTTGCAAAAACTTCGTCGTTGATTTCGTCGATGGAGAGCTTGCCTGCAGCCACTTCTGCCGCAATGTGCTTTGTCGCTTCGACGATTTCCTGACGACCGCCATAGGAGATGGCGAGGTTCAGCTGCATACCCGTGTTGTTTGCCGTCTTATCAATTGCCATCTGCAAGTTGGCACGCGGCTTTTCGGGCAAGCGGCTGATGTCACCGATGACAATCAGCTTCACATTCTTTTCCATGAGGTCCGGAATTTCCTTGTAAACCATCTCGATGAGGAGGTTCATCAGGTAATCCACTTCCTTGGACGGGCGGCCCCAGTTTTCCGAGCTGAACACGTACAATGTCATGTGCTCGAGCTTAAGGTTCACGCCCATTTCCACAGCGTCGATCGTCGATTCCGTGCCCTTGCGGTGCCCAAGGAAGCGTTCTAGACCGCGACGGCGGGCCCAACGGCCATTACCGTCCATGATGATGGCAATATGTCTAAGCTGATTGGCCATAGAACCTATTACACCTTGAGGATGTCTGCTTCCTTTTCAGCAAGGAGAGCGTCGATCTGTGCGATAGCCTTGTCAGTTGCCTTCTGGATTTCGTCCTGCTGCTTCTTGACGTCGTCTTCGGAGAGTTCCTTGTTCTTCTTGAGGGCGTCGTTAGCGTCACGGCGGATGTTACGGATTGCCACGCGGCCGTCTTCGGCATGCTTGCGAGCAATCTTGGCGAGTTCCTTGCGGCGTTCGGTCGTGAGAATCGGAAGCGTCACGCGGATGCAGTTGCCATCCTTCATCGGGGTAAGGCCGATGTTAGCGGCGAGGATAGCCTTGTCGATTGTATCGACGAGCTGCTTTTCCCACGGGGTCACGAGCAACATACGCGGTTCCGGCACGGAAATCTTTGCGACCTGGGAAATCGGGGTCGGAGTGCCGTAGTAGTCGATGCGCACGCCGTTGAGGATAGCCGGGCTTGCCTGGCCAGCGCGGATCTTGGAAAATTCACGTTCGGTGGCCTCGATGGCCTTGTCCATTTTTTCAGAATAATCTGCCATATTTTTTGTTCCTAGTTACTAGTGAGTAGTTACTAGATAAAAGGTTAAAGGTTTTAGTTATATCTTCTAGAGGCTAAATATAAATAAAAGCAAAGCGAGTATTACATTTTCGGCCTATATAACACGAAAAAAGCGCCCCGCAATCGCAAGGGCGCCAGATTGTAAGTTATTTATAATTTAGTTACTGGCCTTAGTCTTTTCCTCTATAATCTCATCGAGATCGTAGGTTCCCATGAGGAGATTGAAGTACTGCAACAACTGACGGACAACGACAATCGTTTCGGCCATCGGGTCTGCAGCATGATCAATGATGTTGATACCGTAGACGAGGGTTTCCTGGTCAAGCACATCCGTCAGCGGGACATAGCCTTCGTCCTCGTTGAACATCATGCTCGGCATAGCCAAGAAGTCAACACCGAACTGCACCGTTTCGAACTTCATCGGGACTTCCTTTTCCAAGCCCTTGGCGGTGAAGGACGCCGTCACGTATTCGTTCATCTTCTTGGTGTAAGCATCGATGGTGCTCTTGTCTGCATAGTTACGACGAGCTTCGTTCATCGCACGCTGAGCAGCAAGGAGTTCATCCCTATCCGACACCTTCACAGAGATTTCGAGGTTATCCATCAACGTAATCGACAAGCTTTCGATACTCTGACCTTCGATCAAAGCAGCGAACAAGTCGATAATGCTATTGCTGCTGGGGAGCATCGAGAGGTCAACAGGCTCGCTGCCGTCTCTCTTGTTTTCAGCGGAAACAGCAACGACCTTCTTGTCGTTGTGCACAAAGCTGAACTTCAACGTAGACTTATGCGTCGAAGGGTCCTGGCCGACAGCGAAGTCGATAGTGGCATTGTCTGCAGCCATTTTCTTACCGTCCTTTTCAAGAGCCGGCAACGAAGCATTGACCTTACCAGAGACGTTGAACACAGACGTCATCTTGTCAAAGTATTCCGTTCCGTCCTTCAGCTTGGCTTCGTTCTTGAATTCACCCGTAAAGAGGTCGTTCCACTTGTCGTTTTCCTTCACAGAGATTGCGAAAGAAACATCAGCAGGAACAACCATCACGAGCGCCAACGTTTCAAGGGCTTTAATGTTTTGGAGAACCTTGAAGGAGCTTCCTCCCATCTTCAAAGACACCTTGAACTTATCGGCTTCAAGTTTTTCCGTTTCCGGGTTCCAGGCTGCGAAAACCATTTCAAAATTATCGGATTCTGCAACCTTGAACTTAGTATCCGTGCCCAAAGTGAAGCGGTAGTTGAACTTGGCCAAATCGACGGTGGCCATGTATTCCTTACCCTCTTTACCGAGGTCACTATCCTTGTCCACTGGGGTCATGGTTTTAAGGACATCGAGCAAAAGAGCACCGGTAACCGCATTTTCGATTTCTGGGTTATTGAGCACGTATTCATTGAGACCCTGGTTGAGCGAGTTTGCCAACTTCCAGGAATTGAAGTTAAGGTTAGAAGCAATTTCCTTGAGGTCTTCACGAGTTTTCTCGACGAAAGCCGCCTGTTCCTTGCTAACCTGAGCCTGCGGAGCCTGAGGGCTATTACTACTCGAACTATCGTCCGAACATGAAGAGAGCAATGCTCCACCGCAAATCAGAGACATTGCGAGCATTTTCTGCATGGTTTTCATAATTTCCTCCTTCTTACAGGGAAATGATGTTGTGATATAAATGTAAACAATTTTCAAGATTAACAAACAATATGTAAATTTTTGTTAACACAAAACAGGCGATTCGGCGCTCCAATAAAAAATGCTCCGAATTAGAATAGCGGGCCAAAATAACAAAAGAAGCCCAGCCGAAGCCGGGCTTGAAAAGCGTTTTCGCTTAGAATAGCAAGCGATTAGCAGTGGACGAGCGTGCCGAGGTCGCCGTTGATAGCAGCGCGAGTGAGATTGCCCTTTTCCATCTTGAACACAAAGATAGGCATGTTGTTTTCCATGCAGAGAGCAACGGCTGCGGTGTCCATGACCTTGAGGCCGCGGGAAATGACTTCCTTGTAGCTGATGTCGTCGAAGCGGGTAGCCGTCGGATCCTTGACCGGGTCGGCCGTGTAGATGCCGTCGACCTTGGTGGCCTTCATGATGACGTCACATTCGCTTTCGATAGCGCGGAGAGCGGCGCAGCTGTCCGTCGTGAAGAACGGGTTGCCCGTACCGGCAGAGAAGATGACCACGGAGCCAGCGGACAAGAGCTTGAGGGCCTTGCGACGGTCGAAGAATTCGCAGACCGGTTCCATGCGGATAGCGGACATCACCACAGAGTCAATGCCCTGCTTGTCGAGAGCGTCCTGCATGGCAAGGCCGTTCATCACAGTGCCGAGCATGCCCATGGCATCGCCCTGGGCGCGGTTCATGCCGCCTGCAGAAGCAGAAATGCCACGAACGAGGTTGCCTCCGCCAATCACGAGAGCGACTTGCACGCCCTGCTTGACGATAGAAGCAATTTCGGAGGCCATGTCAGAAAGAATCTGGTTGTCGATGCCGTGGCCCTTTTCGCCTGCGAGGGCTTCGCCACTGAGCTTGAGAAGAATGCGTTTGAATTTCATAATCTAGCCACTAGTTATTAGTCATTAGTTATTAGTGTTTCGGAGGAAATGTAATAAAAATAGGCTATGGTCAAAATGAATAGTCCTTGCTTTTTTCATACGAAACGCCTTCTTGCCGTAAATTAATGTATTTCTAAAAATGGATTAAAGGGAAAGGGATGTTTTATGAAAACCAAAATTGCATTCGGCTTATTAATGGGGCTATTGTTGCTCCCGACGATGCTTTTTGCCGACATCGTTTATCAAGGGAAAAGGGTCCAAGAGTGGCCCGAAGAGGCCCGGCCGACATTCAGTAACCATAATGCCAACCAGCCTCGCTTTGTTTTGGGAAAAACGACTGCAACACAAAGCCATTATGCCGCCCCCAAGGGCAAAATTTACAGCCTCACGCTCCTCGTCGATTTTTCAGACCAGAAGGCGCCCGTCTCGGTAGCCGACGTTGAAGAATGGCTGAACAAGGAAGGGTTCAACAGGGACGGCTGTAACGGATCCGTGCGCGACTACTATCTAGACGTTTCGAACGGGCAGCTAGACCTCACCAATGAAGTTTACGGCTGGTACCGCGCCAAACATCCCAAATCCTGGTACGAGAGCCTGCAAGGATATACGGGATCGGATTCGCTCATGAAAGAAGTATTCGCGTATTTCGATTCGCAGGTGGATTATTCGCGCTACGACAATGACAAGGACGGCACCACCGAAGCCATCAACATCGTCTACGCAGGCCCCGGACAAACATGGGGACAAGGCCTTTGGCCGCATTCCGGATGGTCCAACGAAAGGCGCGACGGAGTCCGGCTCACGCATCATCAAATGACGGACATGCCCGGCAAGTTTTCCATTTACGTCTTTGTGCATGAATCGGGACACATGATTTTTGGCTGGCCGGACCTTTATTGGTACGGCGATTACTGCACCATGGGCAACCGTGCGCATGATTTGAACCCAGTCGCCATCAACGACTTTTACCGCGCGGACCAAGGCTGGATTCCCTTTGTGGACGTAACCAGCAATGACGTGAGTCTCGAAACCACAAAGCCTGGCGAAGTGTGTTACCGCTACAAGAACCCCGCAAGGCCAAACCAAGAAGGTTTGGTATGGTCCTACGTACAAAACAAGGGTCGCAACCAAGTGCTAAAAGGAAGCGGACTCTTGATGCAGCACTACGATTTTTCGATCGGCGCCAATTCCGCTTCGGACAAACTCGGATTGAGAATCGTCCGAGCCAATCACACAGAACCGTCCCTCAACGGTGACAAAGACCAATGGCCAAGTCCCGGTAGTACCGCAGATGCATTCTTCAAAAGCGGGACATACCCAGAATTTTCGGACGAAACCTACCCCGCAATCACTTGGTATAGCGGAGCCAAAACGGGACTCAAGATTACGGACATCGGAACGCCCGGAGAAACGCTCACGTTCTGCATCGGCGGGAACTGCCCTGAACCAGAATCTTCAAGTTCAACGGGAATTGTGTCGAGTTCATCGAGCGCAGTTGTTTCAAGCTCGTCAAGTGCGCCGAAGCCCGAAAGTTCAAGTAGCGCCGTCGAAATAAAAATTGAGAAAATTGCATTTGAAGTGACGCTCCCGATAGACAACAATTATGCATACGTCACACTTGACTTAAAAGGTGATGACGTTGCAAAAATTCTAGGCATCAAGCGAACCGAAATTGAAGGCAAAGTAGAATTCTACGGTATAGAACCCGATGGAACGCTCAACAGCCGCACCACCGGCGAAGGGACCGGACATTGGTTTGACAAGGACGGTAAAATCGTCGCCTGGGATCCGAACGATTCAAGCATCGTTTATTCTAACGTAGACCTTTCGACAATGACCACAAAAATCGGACACATGCCGAACAAGGTCAAGGCCGGAGATTCGTTCACCGTGCGACAAGCGGTCGTTTACGAAAGCAAGCAAGTCACTTTTGAAATCACGGTCACGATACAGCAGAAGACAACTCGAATTTCAAGCATCCGCAGTTCAAAACGCGGCAAGCCCGGAAACATGATTTTCAATGCGCTCGGAAAACCCGTCGGAAAGCGCAACGCGAACGGCTCTCTGCCCGACTTGCCCAAAGGTATTTACGTGGAAATTGCGAAGTAATTCGGAATGCGCGGCACCCGCTGCGCATTTTATTTTGCCTTCTGGACACCTTCACCGTAGATAGTCTTCCAGTCGTTTTTCATGGACACGGGAATCCATCCGTTCTTTTCGCTCGCGGTGCGCATTTTATCGGCTTTCGCCTCGTTGCCATATTCGCGTTCCAGGTCATCGCAAAGCAACATGAAGCCCATTGATCTGTACTTGTTGTTAGAAATTGCATAATTCAAGAGGCTTGCATCCGTGCCGCTGTTGCCAAAGGCAAGTACCGGTTGGTAACCGATTTCACTCGCGAGAGTCGTTACCTTGTTCGTCTGCAAATTCTTGATAATGCTCTGCCCTGCAAGTACAAGATTGTCGCCGTTCTGGAATGTGTATGCAAGACCGTCCGCACCTTTTTGGTTGCTCGACACTACGACCACATCGGAACCGATAATTTGTTTGGGCGGGAGACCGAGACCGTCAACAACGACCGGGCGCATCGTATAGCGTTCCGTACCGCTGCTCACGTAAACAGTGAAACCATTAGCCGTTAAGTATTTTACCACTTCAACCATAGGCTTGTAATAAGCCTCGCCACGCTTGAGTCCCGTAAAGCCCAGCTGCGGTTCTTGCATAAACGCACGAACATACGATTCGAATTCCGAAAGCGTCATGCCCTTGTAAGCCTCGGCCACCATGCGTTCGCGCTCTGCGCTCAGCCCCGGGAAAATTTTCTTTTCGCGGCCCTCGCGAGCCGCCTTCAACTGCTTTTTCGAAGGCTTGTAAGTAGAATCGTCAAGAACGCGGTGCTCGAAAAGCATCCAGTCAAAATACGTCGGAGCTGTTTCGAGGAACAGCGTGCCATCCCAATCGAAAACAGCAATGCGGCGTTCCGCCGGAATAAAATCTGGAGAAGTTGAATCGGTCGTTGCACGCACAAACGCTTCAAGAGAATCTTTCGCGGGAGCGTGATCGTTCCAAAGCGAAAGAGATTCTTGAGGCCTCTCGGGAAGTTCGCGAGATTCCGCCGGGACTGCCGCGGACTTCTCTTCATATTTTGAGCAGTCCTCACAAGACGCCCGCTTATCGCAACAGCCAGTCAAGAACATCGCCGCCACAGAACCAACTGCAAAAATTTTTGCAATCATACTTTGCTCCCCTTATTCAGAAAAATTTTTGATGACAATTGCAATGATAAAAATTTTACATAAAAAGGGTGAGCCAATCGTATGAAAAAAGCGTGTATAAGTAATCGGAGGTTCTATAAAAACTTTTAAAGGATACAATGAATACACGCAAAAAAACACCTTAATTCCGCACAATTCTTGAATATGTTGACAAAATCAAAATCTTTGTTTATACTCTACATAGAGGTTTAATATGCCATATGTATATGTTAAAGATTCAGAAGGTTTCGTTTTCAAGAAGAAAGAATCCGAAGTTGTTGCCGGAGAAAAGATCATCTCCGAAAAAGAATACTTGAAAAAATCTGGACTCGCTTTATACGAGAAGAAATTCGGACATGGGGGCGCTCGCGAAAATGCAGGAAGAAAAACTAAGTTTGCCTCTCCGCTGAAATTTCAGATTCGCGTAACGAAAGAAGAAAAGGAATTTTTGACCATCGCGAGAAACAAAAAGCTGAATTTCGCAACTTTGATGAATCTCGCTTTGAAAGCGGATTAACGCCCGCCCCTAAACATTACAAAATCATTACACAATTCTTAAAATGGAGTTATTTTCGGCCCGTTCGGAGCATATTCAAAAATCCGTCGGGCTTAATAATTTTATCTTGTAGCTTGTAAAATTTTGCAGAGTAGCAGGATTTTCAATTAACCGTTAAATTAAAACACTATAGTAATATGAGTCTTAAAATCGTTGTGCTTGCAAAGCAAGTACCTGATACACGAAACGTAGGCCCGGACGCCATGACGCCGCAGGGTACTATCAATCGTGCCGCATTGCCCGCGGTCTTCAACCCCGAAGACCTGAACGCCCTGGAGCAAGCCCTTCGTTTGAAGGACCAGTTCCCTGGTTCCACCATCTCCGTGTTGACCATGGGTCTCCCGAAGTCCGCTGAAGTCGTCCGCGAAGCTTTGTACCGCGGTGCTGACTGCGGTTACGTCGTGACGGACCGCCCGCTCGGTGGTGCTGACACGCTCGCTACGAGCTACACGCTCGCCCAGGCTGTGAAGAAGATCGGTGACTACGACATTATTCTCGGTGGCCGCCAGGCTATCGACGGCGATACCGCACAGGTCGGTCCGCAGATTGCAGAAAAGCTCGGACTTACTCAAGTCACTTACGCCGAAGAAATCTTGAAGCTCGACGAACAGGCACGCAAGGTCGTGATCCGCCGCCACATCGACGGTGGTGTCGAAACTGTGGAAGCACCGCTCCCGCTGGTCGTGACCGTGAACGGCAGTGCAGCTCCGTGCCGTCCGCGCAATGCAAAGCGCATCATGAAGTTCAAGAACGCTACTGCAATTGCCGAACGCAAGCCGGAAGATGCTGACAAGTACGCAGCTCTCATCGCTAAGAAGCCCTACCTCGACATCCCGCAGTGGGGTGCAGCCGATATCGACGCCGACCCGGCTCAGATCGGTAAGGCAGGTTCGCCGACGAACGTGAAGGCCGTCAAGAACATCGTGTTCAAGGCCAAGGAAAGCCGCACGCTCTCCGCAAGCGACGCCGACATTGAAGGACTTATCAAGGAACTTTTAGACGGGAAGATTATTGGCTAACCTATGAATAACGTATTTGTATATTGCGAAATTGAGGGAACCACCGTCGTTGACGTTTCCCTTGAACTGCTTTCTAAGGGTCGCAAGTTGGCCAACACTCTCGGCGTTCAGCTCGAGTGCATTTGCGCTGGCAAGGGCCTTGATGGCATTGAAAAACAGGTTTTCCCTTACGGTGTGGACAAGGTTCATGTGTTCGACGCCGAAGGCCTGTTCCCCTACACCACCAACCCGCACGCATCTCTCGTGGTGAACCTCTTCAAGGAAGAACAGCCGCAGATTTGCTTGCTCGGTGCAACGGTTATCGGCCGTGACCTCGGCCCGCGCATCTCCAGCGCCATGCACAGCGGCCTTACCGCTGACTGTACCGAACTCGAAATCGACAGCTTCGAAATGAGCATCGGTGGCGTGAAGAAGTTCTACGAAAACCAGCTCTGCCAGATCCGTCCGGCATTCGGCGGTAACATCGTCGCAACGATTGTGAACCCGGAACACCGCCCGCAGATGGCAACCGTCCGCGAAGGCGTGATGAAGAAGGAAATCGTGGACCCAAACTACAAGGGCGAAGTCATCAAGCACGACGTGGCCAAGTACGTTCCGGAAACGGAATACGTGGTCAAGGTGCTCGAACGCCATGTGGAAAAGGCCAAGCACAACCTCAAGGGCGCTCCGATCGTGGTCGCCGGTGGTTACGGCATGGGCTCCAAGGAAAACTTCAACATGCTGTTCGAACTTGCCAAGGAACTCCACGCTGAAGTCGGTGCTAGCCGCGCCGCTGTGGACGCAGGTTTCGTCGATCATGACCGTCAGATCGGTCAGACTGGCGTGACGGTCCGCCCGAAGGTCTATATCGCTTTCGGTATTTCCGGCCAGATCCAGCACCTCGCTGGCATGCAGGATTCAGGTATCATCATCTCCGTGAACTCCGACCCCGAAGCTCCGATCAACGCTATCGCTGATTACGTGATCAACGGCACCGTCGAAGAAGTTCTCCCGAAGATGATCAAGTATTACAAGGCAAACAACAAGTAAGCGCTATGGCAAATTTCTACACAGATCACCCCGAGATTAAATTCAACCTCGAAAGCAGCCCCTTGATGCAGCGCATTGTCGAGCTCAAGGAAAACGGCTTTGCTGACAAGGACAATTTCGACTATGCGCCGGAAGATTTTGCCGACGCTATGGACAACTACAACCGCGTGCTCGAAGTCGCTGGCGACATCACCGCAAACACGGTCTTCCCGAACTCCGAAGACGTGGATGCCGAAGGTCCGCACTGCGAAAACGGCCGCGTCCGCTACGCATCCAAGACCTACGAAAACCTCGAAGCCACCCGCAAGGCTGGCCTCAACGGTGTCACGATGCCGCGCCGCTTTGGCGGCCTCAACTTCCCGATTACCGCCTACACGGCCATCAACGAAATGATTGCCTCTGCAGACGCCGGTTTCGAGAACATCTGGTCCCTCCAGGACTGCATTGAAACGCTCTATGAATTCGGCGACGAAGACCAGCGTTCCCGTTTCATCCCGCGCATCTGCGCCGGCGAAACGATGTCCATGGACTTGACCGAACCGGATGCAGGTTCTGACTTGCAGCGCGTGATGCTCAAGGCCACCTACAGCGAAGCTGACAAGTGCTGGTACTTGAACGGCGTGAAGCGCTTCATCACGAACGGCGACTCCGACATTCACCTGGTGCTCGCCCGCTCCGAAGAAGGCACGCACGATGGTCGTGGTCTTTCCATGTTCATTTACGACAAGCGTGACGGTGGCGTTGACGTTCGCCGCATCGAAAACAAGCTCGGTATTCACGGAAGCCCGACGTGCGAACTTGTCTATAAGAACGCCAAGGCTGAACTCTGCGGCCGCCGCAAGTTCGGTCTCATCAAGTACGTGATGGCCCTCATGAACGGCGCACGCCTCGGCATTGCCGCTCAGTCCGTGGGCATCAGCCAGATGGCCTACAACGAAGCATTGGCATACGCCAAGGACCGTAAGCAGTTCGGTCAGGCTATTGTGAACTTCCCCGCCGTCTACGAAATGATCTCGAACATCAAGGCTCGCCTCGATGCAGGCCGTGCCCTCTTGTACCAGACAGCTCGTTACGTCGATATCTACAAGTGCCTCGAAGACATCGAACGCACCCGCAAGCTCACCGACGACGAAAAGAAGGAACTCAAGCTTTACCAGAAGCTCGCTTCCGCTTGCACGCCGCTCGCCAAGGGCATGAACTCCGAATACGCAAACCAGAACAGCTACGACTGTATCCAGGTTCACGG
>NZ_MWQK01000011.1 GCF_002210425.1 Fibrobacter sp. UWB2
TACCGGAAACTATATTTGGACAAACAACCTGTCTAAATTATTGTCCGCATCTCCATTTGCGACTTCAAAAAACATTTTTCATGTTTATTTATGGGATAATCTTGCGATGTTGTTGGCGGGGGTTTTCCCCGGCGTTACTTGGCACGGCATTAGCCACACACTCGAGCAGGTCGTGTTCCTGCCAGCTATCCAACAACACCCACAAGAAGGTGGATGCGCCCCATCGCGGATGCACGTACGGGCCATAAGGCCTATGCCGACTGTCACGGGGATTTTCGTAATCTCAGACAAAACGCACAGAAGCAGTTCTGTACATTTGCACACCAATAATATAAGTTATCAAAAGTTCTCTGTCAAGATGCACCAAACACCAAATACACAACCTTATCGTAATTCGCCACGAAACTCACAACCATTGCGTTTCAAATACACAGAATCTAAATTCGTCTACAGGATTAATGAACATGTTTAACGCATCACTTTCATGGATTAAGAGCAAGCAAGTCTTCCTGAAAATTCAGGCGGGCACGGGAGACAATTTGCAGCAAGAAGACATTCGGGAAGGATTCACCGACTATTGCCTATGGTCCACGTTCCGGCCGGAATGCATCGACACCGACGGCGAGCTTGACATGGAATGCCTGGACAGCGGAATGGTCCTGTTCAGGGAAAACTGCACCCCCGGAGAGGCGCTGGAATTGAGCTACCGGCAAGCCTTCGGCACCGACTTCGACAAGGACGACATCGCGGTACTGATGGAAGAATGACGCCGCCTTTTCACTTGATGGGGGAAGCCTCCCCCTGCCTGCAGCCCCGGCATACGTCATTGCGAGCGTAGCGAAGCAATCCATAGCCGGGTCTTCCGGACACCCTCTCTCCTAAGGGCTCCGCCCCTAAAACCCCAAAACATTTTTGCTGTTAATGATTTTTTACTCAAAGTTTGGTAAAATTAATGCGTATTAATTGTTATATAAATAGACATCTTTAAAAGGATTTTTTATGGCTAGACACACATTCACTTTCCAAGGTGGAGAAGAACTCACAACAATGGGAGCAAGTTGGTTTGTATCCTACTGCTACTATAAGAAAATAAAGTCAACGCACTTAAATTGGCGAAAACCATCCACTTACACAAATCGTATAAGTGTCTTTGGAAGAACTCAAAATATGCACAAGTACTATCTTGAACGAGTTCTCGAAATGGATATAACTAATCTGAATAAAAATCGAATTGATTTGAGCGGAATTCAAATCAAAGAGATGGCTAAAGAGCTTTTAGAAAAGTGGTAATTGAAATTTTTGCAAATATCCTAAAATGTCATTATATGTCACCATAAAATTATAGATTTTATTCAGCAAACAAAAATGCCTGTACATTCATTTTTCAACATGGAGGTTTATAATGAATGTTTTGCTTGATACAAGTATTATTCTCAACAAGATTCTTGGAAATAAAGCCGACCAAGACGTCAAAATCCTCTTTAAGTGGCTCGATCGTTCGAAAAGTCAAAAGGTCATTCATGCCAGGACGGTCGAAGAATTGCAGAAAACGGAACCAACTGCATTTCTGTCGCTGAACCTGTCTGAATTCAAAATAATTCAAGAAGAACCAGCCGCGCAGAATGCAGATGGTGCGTATCTTTTGAATGCGATTGCATCGAATTGCGCCGATTTGCTCATTTCCGAAGATGAAAAAATCCATGCCGTAGCCAAGTCGCTCAATCTTGCAGACAAGGTGCTCGACATCGACCAATTCCTTGAAAAAATCTTTGCCGACAATCCGGAAATGGTGGATTACAAGGTCCTTAATGTCCAGAAAATTCCTTTCGGCAAGATTGACCTTGACGATCCGTTTTTTCTTTCCTTAAAGAATGACTATATGGGTTTTGCGGAATGGTTTCAAAGAAAACGCAACGAAATAGCTTACATAACCTTTAATTCTAAGAACGGAAAACTGTTGTCGTTTCTTTATCTGAAAATTGAAGGTCCTGAAGAGAACTACGCCGACATTCAGCCAGCCTTTCCTCAAAAGAAAAGGTTGAAGGTGGGGACTTTTAAGGTTATCCGTAATGGCTTTAGGCTCGGAGAAAGGTTCCTCAAAATCATTTTCGACAATGCCTTGAAACATAAAGTCGATGAAATTTATGTAACTATTTTTGATAGGAGCGACGAACAAAAACGCTTAATCGCCCTGATGGAAAAATGGGGCTTCGTATATTGGGGGAAGAAGGGCGAAGAAAACATATATGTCCGTAATTTCGTTCCAGAATGTGATGGCGAGAACGTGAACAAGACCTACCCGTTCATTTCCAGGAACCGGGACACCTATATCGTGCCAATATACCCGGAGTACCACACCGAGCTTCTTCCTGATTCCATCCTGAATACCGAGTCCCCTGAAGACTTTGTGGAAGATTCGCCGCATCGCAATGGCATTTCTAAAGTCTATGTTTCACGAGCATGGGAACCGCACCCCCGCAAAGGCGACATCCTTGTTTTCTATAGGACTGGCGGACTCTACAAGGGCGTTGTAACGACAATCGGCGTGGTTTCTGATACAAGGGAGTCCTTTGCAAACAAGGAAGAATTCATCAAGTATTGTCTGAGAGGTAGCGTTTTCCCCGAAAAAGAACTCGAAAAAATGTGGGACTACAAGCCACAAAAGCCTTTTGTTGTTAATTTTCTTTATGTATATTCATTCCCGAAGAGAATCAACATGGAACGGCTTATTGATATGGGAATCTTCAAGGGTGTCAATGATGCCCCGAGAGGGTTTTACAAAATATCAAAAGACCTGTTTGAATCCATCTTAAAGGAGACTGCGAGTGAAGGCCGTTTTATTGTCGATTAAGCCAGAATTCGCCCACAAGATTTTTGAAGGCTCGAAAAAGTTCGAGTTCCGCAAGCAGGTTTTTAAGGACACTTCTGTAAAGAAGGTTATCGTGTATTCGTCTTCTCCGGAACAGAAGGTTATTGGCGAATTCGAAATTGAGACCATCTTGAGTGACACGCCCAACAATATCTGGATACAGACAAAACTGTACTCAGGTATTTCGCAGGAATTTTACGACGAGTATTTCAAAGGTCGCGACAATGCGTATGCGATTAAGGTCGCTTCTACAAAGAAATACCGCAAGGAAAAATCCCTAGCCGATTACAACGTTCAATCTGCTCCGCAATCTTTTGCGTATGTAGAGGTGTAAATGTCCGTACCTAAGTTTGAAGAATTCCTCTATCCGTTCCTGGTTCAAATCAAGGACCGCGATTTGTCTTCTAAAGAGATGCGCGATGCGCTGGTTGCTCACTTTGGCTTGACGGAGGCTGATTGCGTTCTCAAGACAAAGAGCGGAACCAACACTCAGGTGAACGACAGGATAAATTGGGTTCGTCAGTATTTGCGTCGGGCACTTTTTGTGGACCTTCCGCAAAAGGGCGTATATCACATTACCGAACGCGGCAAGGAATATCTGCAAAAGCACAAGACACTTTCTAAAAAAGACTTGATGGCATATCCGGAATTTTCGAAATATGCTACCGGCTCCACTATGGGAGAACCCGTCAGTCCGAGTCCTGTTCCGGTCGAAAACGAGTCCCAGGACATGACGCCGACCGAATTGCTAGAACAGGCCTTCGACAACATTAATCGCGACTTGGCGGAGGATTTGCTGCAGAAGGTAATGGAACAGACTCCGAGATTCTTTGAGACTCTCGTTGTCGACTTGTTGAAAAAGATGGGTTATGGTGGATCGTTCGATGATTCCACAAAGGTGACGCCCTATGTTCATGATGACGGAATAGACGGCATCATTTACGAGGACAAGTTGGGCCTGGACAAAATATACATCCAGGCGAAACGCTACAAGGCGGACATCACCGTCGGTAAACCGCAAATTCAACAGTTCGCGGGCGCGTTGGATGAGCAAAAGGCGACAAAGGGCGTCTTTATCACCACAAGCGATTACAGCAAAGAAGCCCGCAACTATGTCGAAAAACTGAGCAAGAAAATTGTGCTTATCAACGGCCAGGAACTCACGCGGTTCATGATTGAGTTCAATGTCGGCGTAAGCACCAAGAAAACCTACGATGTCAAGCGAATTGACTCGGACTATTTTGAAGAGTAGAGATGTCTAAAAAGTTTACATTTATTGACTTATTTGCAGGATGTGGAGGATTATCAGAAGGCTTCTATCGAGAAGATTTTAAAGCGCTTCTACATTTGGAATGGGATCCGGCTGCTTGCAAAACATTACGGACAAGGATGAAGCATTATGGATACAAAGCATCAGAAATAAACAATGCTGTGCTTTGTGATGATATCACTAGTTCTGATATAGTTGAAAAAATATCGTCTAGGATAGATAAAGATGTGGACATTTTAGTTGGAGGCCCTCCTTGTCAAGCGTTTTCGACGCAGGGGCGGGCACAAGATCCAAATTCAATGAAGGATGATCCGCGAAATTACTTGTTTGAAAACTATTTGCTGGTGTTAAATCATTTTAAGCCAAAGTTTTTTGTCTTTGAAAATGTTCGTGGAATCCTTACTGCAAAACCGAAAGGAAAAAGGATTTTTGACGAAATAATTTCAAAAATGCGAAAGACTTATAAGGTTTGCGACAATTCTAAAATAATACTTTTGAATGCTGCGGATTATGGGGTTCCTCAAATTCGAGAAAGGGTTATTCTCATTGGCGTCAGAAACGATATTGATGTTGAACCCGAAGAGATATACAAGAGTGTTGCAAAGACGAATAGCAATGATAAAAATTCAAAGTTGCCACCATATGTGACAATCAAAGATGCTATTTCAGATTTGCCATTTGTTCTTCCTTCTGAAGGCAAAGAAGTTTGGGAAAATTACGAAACGCACGTTCACAATGATTTCCTTTCTAAAATCAGACCCGATAATTTTAAGGCTGTTTATAACCACACGGCAAGAACTCAAAATGAGAAAGATCGAGAACGCTATCGCATTTTGAGCGAGCATCAAAATTGGCAACTGAAAGACCTGCAGAAGGTTCGCCCTGATCTAATAAATCACGATCCGAAGCATTTTGGAAACAGATACACCGTTCAAGAGTGGGGTAAACCGGGAAAAACGATATGCGCACACCTTTACAAGGACGGGAATCTCTTCATCCATCCCGATCCAAAACAGGAACGAACTTTTACTGTTCGTGAAGCGGCCCGCGTTCAATCTTTTCCAGACGATTTTTTCTTTGAAGGTTCTAAAACGGAACAATACCGTCAAGTTGGAAATGCCGTGCCGCCATTAATGGCTCAGGCTTTAGCAAAGGCTATCAAGAAATTTTTAAAAAAGGTTAATTAAGTGTACGAATTTATTGATTTGTTTTGTGGTGCAGGCGGCTTTTCAACGGGGCTTGAATTGGCTGGTTTTAAGTGCATTGGTGGAATAGATAATATAGAAACCATTGTAAAAACTCATGCGTTGAATCATAAAAATTCAAAATCTATTTGCGGAGACATAAGAGAAATTCCTCCTGAAAAGTTTGCGAAGATTATTGGCAAGAAAAAGGTTGATGTCATTATCGGTGGACCTCCTTGTCCGACTTTTTCGACAATCGGAGATGCAAAAATTCGATCTGTTACTGGTTTGCCGACAGAAAAAGACCCTAGAAATCAGTTGTTTCTAGAATACCTAAAGTACGTTGAGTATTTTCGTCCTGAAATATTTGTTATTGAAAACGTCCCGAATTTTATAACAAAATATAATGGCAAGATTTTTAATACCGCTGTCAAAATTATTGAAAGTATTGGAAAAGAGGAAAATGATGGAGAAGGGCTGTATGAGGTAATCAAACCTGTTCAAGTTTTGAATAGCGTATATTATGGGGTCCCGCAGACAAGAAAAAGAATGCTTTTGGTTGCCCAAAAGAAATCAAAACAAAAATTCTCCTATCCAAAGCCAACTCATTACTATGATCAGGAAGATAAGAAGGGGTTGAAGCATTTTGTAACTGTCGGCGACGCAATCAGTGATTTGCCCAGAATTACGGATAATTGGCGTGTTTCAGAAGTAGAGTATTCCAAATATACTCGTTTGAATGACTATCAAAAAATAATGCGCTCGAATCATAGTTCGAGATTTGTGTCTAACAACATTTGTAGAATGTCTAATGACAGGGCAAAGCAAGTTTTTCCGCATATGCCACAAGGTGGAAAATATATGGATTTGCCCCCTGAAATCCGAAGGATTCTGCCATTTAGAGAAGACATTTTCCATGACAGACTGAAACGTCTGATAATGGATCAACCTTCTTGGACTGTTATTGCACACATTGGAATGGATGGATACATGTACATCCACCCGACTGAAAATAGAACTCTTTCTGTTCGTGAAGCCGCACGACTACAGTCTTTCCCAGATGACTTTGTTTTTGTTGGAAATCAACAAGAGACCTATGTCCAAGTAGGAAACGCTGTTCCCCCGCTTTTAGGAAAAGTGATGGGCGAAAGCATAATGGAATTCTTGAAGAAACGGAGGACTAAATGAAAATCCTTATCGTAAAATTTCGGACTAACGACTTAGACCCAAGTTATGGGAAGCAAGTTGAATTCAGTTCAAAGAACGTTCAAGAGTTCTTTGAGTTTGATAAAACAGAGGAATACATCACCTTTATTTACAATGATTATAATTTTAAACCCTCGCTTGATAAAAAAAGTATAAAGGGATACTTAAAGCTGAGCCCAGCACGAGGGGACTATAAAGTCTATCAAAATTTGGATGGATCACTTTTTATAAAGGATTTTTTTATTCATGAACTAGGACTGTCGTTAGTCGCAAACAAAGATGATTTCTTTATTTTGGCAAAAATTTCTAGTAAGGAATATTTTCTTTCATATATTCCAAATAGCTCTGATTTAGGAAAATTTATTTCTAAAAATAATTTAAGCGGAAGGGTTGTTGACGTCCAAAGAGAAGAATTAGACAAATCTGTTGATAAAGGTCTAGATGCAAAAGCCCAATTGTCTAATCTTACTTTACAACGTATTGTTTTTGGCGCTCCCGGTACGGGAAAGAGCCACACATTGGAAGATGATCGAAAAAACAGTGACTTTGCAGGCTTCGAAAGAGTTACGTTTCATCCTAATTATAGTTTTGCTCAATTTGTTGGTTCCTATAAGCCAATGGTAAAATCTACCGATTTGTCATTTGATCTTGATGCAGAAAAAAAACATGTTTTAGAAATTTTGAATGATGAATCTAAAAGTGGCCAAGAAAAATATGATTTATTGTATGAACAGTTCAAAAATGATACTGGGTTGACTAGATTACCTTTATTGATCGGTCTTTATTCAAATGATGATTTCAAGACAAGAAAAACAGATGGGACGCCAGCCGTCGGAGACAACAGTGTTGAAAGAAATCACGGACGCTTCATAAGGCCCTATGTGTCTCTTTATAGGAATCATGTGAAAGACGAGGAAATTACATATAAATATGTTCCTGGTCCCTTTATGCGGATGTATGTTTCGGCAAAAAAGGATGAAAATCATAATTATTTGCTTCTAATAGAAGAGATTAATCGAGCTAATGTAGCCGCTGTTTTTGGCGATGTATTCCAGCTTCTTGACCGAAAAAATGGCGTTAGTGAATATCCCATTGCTGCTAGTGAAGATATCAAGAAATATTTAAAAGATAACGGAATTGATGATTGTGAAGAATTGAGAATCCCAAACAACATGTACATCTGGGCGACAATGAACAGTGCCGATCAGGGCGTATTCCCGATGGATACGGCCTTCAAGCGTCGTTGGGAATTTGAATACATCGGAATAGATGAAAATGAAGATGGAATTAAGGATTATGATGTTCCACTTCAAAAGAAAGAAGATGGCTCTCATGAATGGGTAAAGTGGAACGATCTTCGTCATTCTATCAATGACAAGTTGACAGAAATGAAAATCAACGAAGACAAGTTGCTTGGTCCCTATTTTATTTCAGAAGAAAAGTTGAAGTTGGTTAAAGGCGAAAAAGAAGACAATGCCGACGAATTTGTCAAATCCTTCAAGAGCAAGGTGCTGATGTATCTTTTGGAAGATGCCGTAAAAATGCGTCCTGGTGACCTTTTTGATGAAAATGCTGTTGGCAGGTTGCGTTTCTCGGATATATGCAAAAAGTTTGACGAAATCGGCCAAGGCATTTTTAACTTCAAGAAATGACAAAAGTAGAGCCATCCTTATTTCAAGAATTGAAACGATACTCCCTAAATGAGATTAGGGAGCGTCTGGGATGTACCTCTGAAAATGTAAAAGCCTACATAAATACACTCCGCAAATACGGGATTGTAAAAATAGCCAAGAAAGACAGTCTTGATTTCGCGGACTTGACCAATGATGACCTTGTCATAGCGGATTCTGCAGAAGAGGTGTCGGGAGCATGCTACAAGTTTGATTTTGTTGGCATTGTCGCCGTAAAAGACAAAGTGGTCTTCTGCTACCCAAAATACACTACATATTCCGACAAAGAAAAGATTCTCGAAGAATTAAAGTTGGCAATTAAGGCTATTCGCAAATACGATTCTAAAGGCGAATTGGTTCATTTGCATAATAGGGACGATAAAGGCGAGTATAACAAATTGGCTTTATCGTTGCACATTTTGCAGGATTACTTCGAGAACGATGTCTATACAAACATTCAAGAAATCATAGAAACCAATGGCGATGGCGAAATCGACTGGGACCGAACAATTAACGAAACCTTTGCCTATATAAAAGACAATCGCCCTTATTATTTGGAAGTGAAAACACGATCTTCGCAAAATGACGATTTAGATTATTTCAAATGCCTGCATGAAAGCATCGTTACTCAATGCTCTAAATATCTTAAGGAATTGACGATATTGGATTTCTTTGACATGCCTGAGGTCCTTCTAAGTGAATCAGATTTGAAGGACTTTGGCGATACGGATTACATCCTCTACCGTCTGGAACGAGAAATCGCAAACCAATTCATCACAAGAAAGCAGAATCTTTTAAAAACGCTTTACACATTTGTCGCCACATCCGGAACAAGTTCGCAAGAGAACTCTTATAGCCTCTATGGGACAAATTGCATGAACCTGGTTTGGGAAAAAGCCTGCGGACAGATATTTGGAAATATACATGATCAAGTTGAATCGGAAATAAAGAAGCCCCAATGGTATCTAAATGGCGGGCATTACGAAACAAAAACTTTAATTCCAGATATCATAGCTAAATGTGAAATCAATGACAGAGAAGTATTTTGCATACTAGATGGGAAATATTATCTGGTTAAAACGGAAGGGGATATTTCGGGAAACCCTGGTGTACAAGATGTTGTAAAGCAATTTGCTTACCATGAATCATTCCATGATTACCTTTGTAACCAACATTGTGAATGCGCTTTTAATGCGTTCTTATTTCCATTTGCCGATGCAGGAACCTCTCCAGAAAAAGAAATTCTTATACGCGGCTTTGTGACAATGCTAAAATGGGGCGTGGAACAACTTGTACCCATATATCTTGTGTTTTTAAATCCTTCTTTCGTATGGAACAGCTATCTCAACGGTTCTAATCAAAAGAATGAATTAGTTGAGGCGATGAAAAGAATTCATCTGGTAGATGTTTATAAAGACATCTTGGAATATCCAGATACGCTACAATATATGGATTAATAAAGAAGTCGCTTATATAGGATTTTGTTCATTATATATGTTATTATCTAAAAAAAATATGCTGCATATGCCTATTTAGGCAATCAGGCCGGGTGCTTGTGTAAACACTTTTGCTGTTGAAACTGCGGAAATAAATAGTGAAGTAAACTTTTTCATCAAAAAAAATATATTAAACCAAAAAAAGAGGTCTTTATGGATATCTACATGCCAGAAAAAATGTTGATTTTAAAATTTAGAAAAAACGACTTAAGCACAGACTCCGGTAAGCAAATAGAATTTTCTGGTGCGTCGGCAATGAAATTTTTTGGCATACCCGCCAATAAAAACTCGGACGATTACGAGTTTATTTATAAGGCGAAAGATGATTATAAAAGCGATAAAAACGACACACGTATTCAAGTTCAACTTAAGAGAAGCAACCAGCGCAAGGACTATAAGATTTATCCGCCAAAATCTTTTGAAGACGGCTATTATGAAGGTTCCCTGAAAGATTTTTTACTAAAAGATTTAGGTTTATGTGAGCGAAACAACTCGAACGATTATCTCGTTTTTTACGAGGTCGGTGAGAAAAAGATTGGGTTTTCTTATTATCGATCTGATTCAATGTTTGTATTTGACAAAGAATCGAAAAAAACTGAGAAGAATAACGATTCTTACAATCTGGTTTTTTATGGAGCCCCGGGTACAGGCAAATCGTTTGAAATGAAGAAAAATACTCTTGACGGAAGCGTCGTACGCACAACTCTTCATCCGGATAGTGATTATTCTACTTTTGTTGGGTCGTATAAACCTACGATGAGACCTGAGGAAGCAGTAGGTAATAGTAAAAACGTTAAGGAAGTGATTGCCTATAGCTTTGTTAAACAAGCGTTTTTAAAAGCGTATTTGGGAGCATGGAAAAAATATTCCGAAATGGAGGGTGGAAATGGGGCGCTTCCAAAACAATATCTTGTTATAGAAGAAATAAACCGTGGTAATTGTGCTCAAGTATTTGGAGATATATTTCAACTGTTAGACCGTTCTGAAAACGGGTTTTCCACATATCCAATCGAAGCGGATGATGATATTCGGAAAGAAATCGAAAGATCTTTCAAAAACGACTATAAGTTGAGTTCAGTTTTGAAGATAAATACTGTTGTAGACGGCTATATAAGCAGTATTCCTGGTTCAGATCTTTCTCACGATGTGCAGGAAGGTCGCGTTCTGTTATTACCGCCAAATTTATATATATGGGCGACAATGAACACAAGTGATCAATCCCTGTTTCCGATGGATTCTGCGTTTAAACGACGCTGGGAATGGAAGTATTTCCCTATAAAAGAAGACGTAAATAAGAAATGGTATATTTCTTTTGGAGAAGAAAATAATCTTCAAAAATGTGAATGGTGGCGTTTTCTGAAGGAGATTAACCGTAGAATCGGGGACCTCACGAGAAGCGAAGATAAAAAAATAGGTTTTTATTTCTGCAAAGCGCAAAAGGGTGAAATTAAACAAGAAGCTTTTGTTGGAAAGGTCTTGTTCTATCTCTATAACGAGATTATGAGAATTTATGGCATAGAAGACTTCTTTACAGACGAGAATGATACCAAAGAAGAACCTATATCATTCCAAAGTTTTTATAAAGAAGATGGCTCTATTAACGCAAGTAAGGTTGAAGAATTTTTGAAAAAAATGGGATTAGTTCAAGCAATACAGTCCGTGAAATCTTATACGATTGACAATGACAATGAAGAAATTTCGGCTAATGAACTCATTCATAAGACTCTAGAAAAATATATTGACAAGAATAATACTGAAAGTGCCGAGGATATTGTCAAAAAATGGAATAGTGAAATGGGACTCAATCTTGTTACGACGGAAGAAATAGACGAAGCTGATAGTCTAGAAGATGGCCATGGAGACCTCATATATATAAAGCGCGTTTTAGAAAACGATGATCTCGAGCTTTTTATTCAAAAAGTTCAAGAGAAATTTAAAATAAAAATAAAATTGTCTACAAAGAACATCAAAAAAAATAAATGAAGATTTTGATTGAAGCGTACAGTTATAATGGAAATTCCGTTAAGAACATTCTTAAAGGGATCTCTAATTTACGTGACGTAAAAGGGAAAGTTAATGTTAATTATGTGGGTTATTTTTATAATCCATCTTTAAAAGATTGCGTTTTCATTTTACCAAGGGTTTTGCTGAATAAGGAGGAAAAGGTTTTTGGGAGACTTAACCCCGAAGAAATCATAGATTTTGATGACTCTAATTCGAAATTTAGTGAGTCAGAACGGGCGTTTATTTACGAGCTTGCTGTTTGGATATATCGTGCTATTGTCGTTTTTAACGAACATAATCCCACAAACACGATTATTCGCAAACAAGATGCCCCGCAGATGAACCCAAGCCCCTTGCGCCGATATAATACTTTCCTGGACATTTTACTTGCTTTACAAAAATTTAATCGTGAGAATCAACAGCTAATTTTTTCAATCTTAAAAGAAATCCGTTCTGGTTACAATAAAATTAATTGGAACAAGACAATTAGTCGAAATAGGGTAATTGTTCAAGACGGAACCCCCTTTTATTATCAGTTTGTTAATAAGAGGAGGGTGAATAATCCGGACGAAGAACTTCTGATGATTTATTATTCCATTTTAAATTACATACGTGAGGAATACGGATTTCCCATTCAGATAGCTTTAGGTTTCGACTTAATCAAAGGACCTTCATTTGATCAGTATTTGAACGGAATGGGAATCGCTCGTCTACGTCAAATCAGATATAAATATTTCAGCGATGTGTCCCTGTTTTTGTGGGATCTTTGCTATGCATTCTTCGAAAAAAGTAAGAAAATAAGCATGGATGTCAACGAACAAGAATATTTATTAGCCGCTAACTTCGAAACTGTTTTTGAAGCAATAATTGATGATCTTGTCGGAGACCCCCATGAAAATTTCCCCAAGGGTCTGGTTGAACAAGATGATGGCAAGCGAGTCGACCATATGTATAGATATAATGATTTGATAAGAGGTGATGCTAATGAGAATTTAATCTATTATATAGGCGACTCTAAATATTACAAGCAAAAAACGCTCCTTACGAAAAATTCAGTTTATAAACAATTTACGTATGCTCGCAACGTAATCCAATGGAATATAGACTTATTTTTTAATGGGCAGGCCAATGAGAAAAAAGGTCATGTCAAGTTAAGAGATGACGATACAGAAGGGTATAATGTAATTCCCAATTTTTTTATAAGCGCCACGCAAGAAGAGTTTAATCGAAACGATAATATCAAATTAAAAACAAAAAAACCTTTTTTCAGCTTTCAATTTGAAAATAGATTGTTTGACAGAGACACTTTGTTGATTGCTCACTACAATGTAAATTTTTTGTTCGTTATATCTCTTTATGCCCAGAACAATCTTTCGCAAAAAGATAAGTGGAAAAAGAAAGTTCGCGAAATGTTCCGTAAAGAAATCAGGGAAATGTTGGAAGAAAAATTTCATTTTTATATTATGAAGGCACATTCAGATGCGAAAGCAATTCCTTTCTTGCGTAAAAATTTCGGTTCAGTATTGGGCAAGGTTTTTTCACCGTACAAAAATAAAGAATATTACTATTTGGCTTTGAATAAATCAGAAAAATTTAAAAAAGACAATAATATCGTGTGTGAATTATTGAAGGAACAGTTTGACATACGCCCATGCAAACTAGGCGATAAACTTGAGAATTTATTTTTGAAATAGGTTGTTAGTCTTGAGTGACTAGGTTCGCCTTTAATGTTGTTTTTAAAGAAAGGTTGTTTTGGCTGATGATGCTTGATTTCTACGTTGAGATTTGTTATTTGTCAATCATCAGTGCCTCTATGCATTTCTGACACACCACCTCTTGTGTTATTATATCTTGCTGCAACGTTTTGTCGACTTTTTCATTGAAAACTGGCGTATTTTTTTTGTCCCTTATCCAGGTATTAAGATTTACATAAGTTAAGGAGAGCACATTAATTGTATTTCCTGTTGAATCCTATCCAAATCAAGATTTATTCTGACCGATTTGGATGTGGAACCCGGGCAACATGCCGGAAGAAGTGAAGGTGAAGGACCTTTTCAAAAAGCATGTTTCTAAACCGCGTAACCCCAATATCGCCAATGTGTTTTTTAAGAGCGGTTATGTGGAAAGCTGGGGGCGCGGCTATTACAACATTGAATTGGCTTGCGAAGAAACTGATTCCAAGCTCCCTAAGCCAAAGGCCGAATTTGGCGGGCTTACGGTTGAATGCCGTGCAAGCGATCCGTATAAGGAACTTGCTAGTAAATGGAATATAGGTGGGGCGAACCGAACTATAAACCTGCCTATAAATAGTACGCAAAAGATGTTGCTGAATTTGTTGCAAGAGAATAATTCTTACACTTATGACGAGTTAGCCGATAAGATGCAGAAAACTCGAGAAACCATACGTGAGAACGTGAAAAAACTTCAGGAACTCGGCCTCATCCGTAGAGTCGGCGCGCGCAAAAACGGCCATTGGGAAATTGTTGAGAAATAAATGATTTTTCTGTTCGAAGAATTTGCCTACAGTACCGATTACTTCAAGGAGGTTATCGGTTATAGGGGCAATAGCGATTTCCAGAGCGAGAGCGGTTTTAATACCAAGGCGGCCGACACGGGTGCCAAAATAAATGGCGTCGGTTATTGCTTTTTCAACGGGAATCCTGTATTCGTGCTGCCCAAGGTCTTTCTCTACAGCAACAATACAAGGGCTTTCGGCGTGCCGATTGCCGCTGACGGCAAGGATATTTTCGGAAAGGGCGAGTCTCCTATAAAGAATGTTCAGCGCAAGTTTCTCTCGTCGCTTTCGACTTGGCTCTATTCCGCTATCGACAAGTACCGCGCCGACAGCGATGTGATTGGCGTCCGTTCCCCGGACCACATGGAACATTCCAAGTTCAGGGGCGATGCCCGCTATGCGACTCTGCTCGATGTCATGAGCAGCATGGAACTGTTCTACAAGAAAAACCAGAACCTGTTCGTCTTTGTCGCCAAGAACAAGCATAGCGGAAACAATCGGATTAACTGGCAGAGGACCATCGCGAAAAAGACGCCCTTTATTCAGGGCGATTCGCCAATCTACATGGAGCTGGTGAACGAGAAGAAGGTTTTCGATCGGATTTGTCCCGGAGTACAAAGACGACGATCAGTACGGCGATCCGTATTTTTCGAAGAAAGGCGAGAATACGGAGCCAATCAAGCCCGACGATGAAAACATGTGGGATAAGCGCAACCGTCATTTCCGCAATCGCCTCTTTGACCGCGACACGCTCCTGCTGAAGGTGTACAACATAAACTTCTTGTATGTGCTAAAGACCTACACCTCCAAGCATTCGTCCCTGCGCGACGATTTCAAGAAGAAGACCCGAAAGAGATTCCGCGAAGATTTTTTGGAGCTGCTGGATGAAAAATACGTATTTTACGCAGTATGGTCCAAAAATTCGGAGACCGAATTTGTCAATGCTCATTTCCGCATGCTTGCTGGAAAAATTTTCAAGCCCGCAGATTTAAAATGCCTTATATTGGCTTTGGAAAAAACTTCCATTGATGACGACGATGTAAAAGAAATGTGGAAGAGGATAGAGGGCGATTGCGAAATGATAGCCCGCGTAACTCCCAAAGAAATTTGGGAGAACGACTTGAGTGATTTGGAAGAAGCTGAATTTGAGGAAAAATCAGTTATCTTTGATAAGTCGCTAAATGGTTTCTTTGTCAAGAGAGAAAGTTTTGAAAAAGCCAAAATAGGTGAAGTCCATAGGCTTCCTAAATACATCATGAATAAACCTGTTGTAGGCAATGTGTTCTTGCAAAATGGATTTTCAGCCGGCAACCCCAAATTTTCTGACAAGGACGAATATTACTTCTTGCCCTGCAAAGAAGGCTGATTTTTTCGATTTTGCGTTAGGGATAGTGACCCGAAGGGCGGCGCTGTGGCGCCGTGAGCGAAGCGAGTATAGCCCGACCCGGCGAAGGGTAGGCCCCATCGTGATTCTATCGCTAAGCTCCAGAATGACAGTCCAGGGGGACAGGGGCCTACCGAGCTGGGGAACGCCTTGTAAAATTTTCTTGCACCCCTAGCCAACATTTTCGATATTAGGTACATTAATGCAGCACGTGATTCTCTGTCAAATGGAGAATCGCGTCTTTT
>NZ_MWQK01000012.1 GCF_002210425.1 Fibrobacter sp. UWB2
GAATCCAGCGGCGACCTACTCTCCCGGGCCCGGGGGCCAGGTACCATCGGCGATCTGAGGCTTAACTTCCGTGTTCGGGATGGGAACGGGTGTGACCCTCACTCGATAACCGCTGAAACAATCTCTTTGACATGGAAACTCAATCAGGCTTCAGTGCTGAAGCGTAGTGGGTCCGGGCTGCTCACGCAGTAGTAGAACCAAATCGTTGAAAGAAAGGAAAAGCGTCTCACGGGCTATTAGTACCGCTCGGCTCAACGTGTCGCCACGCTTACACCTGCGGCCTATCGACGTCGTAGTCTCCGACGGCCCTTCAGGGGGTTGCCCCCGCGAGACCTGATCTTGGGAATGGCTTCACGCTTAGATGCCTTCAGCGTTTCTCCAATCCGAACATGGCTACCCGGCAATGCCGCTGGCGCGACAGCCGGTACACCGGAGGTTCGTCCGTCCCGGTCCTCTCGTACTAAGGACAGCTTCCCTCAAGTCTCGAACGCCCACACCGGATAGGGACCAAACTGTCTCACGACGTTTTGAACCCAGCTCGCGTGCCGCTTTAATTGGCGAACAGCCAAACCCTTGGGACCTTCTCCAGCCCCAGGATGCGACGAGCCGACATCGAGGTGCCAAACCTCCCCGTCGCTATGAACGCTTGGGGGAGATCAGCCTGTTATCCCCAGAGTACCTTTTATCCATTGAGCAACGGCCTTTCCACGCTGTACCGCGGGATCACTAAGCCCTACTTTCGTACCTGCTCGACGTGTCCGTCTCGCAGTCAAGCTCCCTTATGCCTTTGTGCTCTGCGCGCGATTGCCGACCGCGCTGAGGGAACCTTTGGATGCCTCCGTTACCTTTTGGGAGGCGACCGCCCCAGTCAAACTGACCATCAGACACGGTCCCTGTCCCGGATGACGGGACGAGGTTAGATCTCAAAACGGGCAAGGGTGGTATTTCAAGGACGGCTCCCCGACGACTGGCGTCGCCGGCTCGTAGCCTCCCACCTATCCTACACATGCCAGCCCTAAAACCAATGTCAAAATACAGTGAAGGTTCATGGGGTCTTTCCGTCCAGGTGCGGGTTGCCGGCATCTTCACCGGCACTGCAATTTCGCCGAGTCCCGGGAGGAGACAGTGCAGAAGTCGTTACACGATTCGTGCAGGTCGGAACTTACCCGACAAGGAATTTCGCTACCTTAGGACCGTTATAGTTACGGCCGCCGTTTACCGGGGCTTCGATTCAGGGCTTCGCTTGCGCTGACCCCTCCTGTTAACCTTCCGGCACCGGGCACGTGTCAGACCATATACGTCCACTTGCGTGTTAGCATGGCCCTGTGTTTTTGGTAAACAGTCGCTTCTGCCGTTTCCCTGCGACCTCCAGAGGCTCCGCGCTGTTCACGCTCACCACCGGAGGCTCCCCTTATCCCGAAGTTACGGGGTTAATTTGCCGAGTTCCTTCTCCCGAGTTGTCTCGAGCACCTTAGGCTATTCGCCTCGTCCACCTGTGTCGGTTTACGGTACGGGCCTCCGTTCGCTCCCTTAGCGGTTTTTCCTGGCACGGTCCATCGCGGCGCCCCTTCCGGCCGAAGCCTTCCGGGGGTCCGGAGCCTGGGTCATGTGCTGGGGGGATTTGCCGCCCCAGCGACTCGCACTCCTTCAGCGGCATCCATCGGCCGCCCCGTGAATTCCCATGCGTCGCCGCGTCGGTAGTGACGCTTATCGGAGGGTCCAGGAATGTTAACCTGGTTGTCATCGGCTACGCCTCTCGGCCTCGTCTTAGATCCCGACTGACCCCGGGAGGATTATCCTTGCCCGGGAACCCTTGGACTTACGGTGTGCGGGTTTTTCACCCGCATTTTCGCATACTCATGCCAGCATTCTCGTTTCCGGTGCCTCCAGCGGGCATCGCCACCCGCCTTCCCAGGCCTGCGGAACGCTCTCCTACCGCCCTGTTGCCAGGGCCCACGACTTCGGTGACGTGCTTAGTCCCGATCATTTTTGGCGCGGAGCCGCTTGACCAGTGAGCTATTACGCTTTCTTTAAAGGATAGCTGCTTCTAAGCTAACCTCCTGGCTGTCTGTGCAGCTCCACATCCTTTCCCACTTGGCACGTACTTGGGGACGCTTAGTCGGTGGTCAGGGTTGTTTCCCTTTCGTCTACGGATCTTATCACTCGCAGGCTGTCTGCCATGCATCGCGTTCACGGTATTCGGAGTTTGATAGGGTTTGGTAAGCGGGTGTGCCCCCTAGTCCTGCCAGTGCTCTACCCCCGTGAAGCTAACATGACGCCATACCTAAATATGTTTCGGAGAGAACAAGCTATCGCCCAGTTTGATTGGCCTTTCACCCCTACCCACAGCTCATCCGAACACGTTTCAATGTATATCGGTTCAGCCCTCCACGGAATGTTACTTCCGCTTCAGCTTGGCCATGGGTAGATCACTAAGGCTTCGTGTCTGCCGTGTACGACTGGTCGCCCAGTTGAGACTCGCTTTCGCTTCGGCTCCGGACCTGAGGCCCTTAACCTTGCCGTACACGAGCAACTCGCTGGCTCATTAAACAAAAGGCACGCCGTCAGGAGGATGAATCCTCCCTCCGACAGAATGTATGCACGCGGTTTCAGGCGCTATTTCACTCCCCTCTCGGGGTGCTTTTCACCTTTCCCTCATGGTACTGTGCACTATCGGTCATCCGCTCGTATTTAGCCTTGGAGGGTGGTCCCCCCGTCTTCAGGCAGGATTTCACGTGTCCCGCCCTACTCTTCGACGGACGTCAGTTTCTAGATCGCTACAGGCCTGTCACCTGCTGTGGGGGGGCTTTCCATCCCGCTTCGCTTTCCGTCCACTGTACGCAACCCGTCTGGGCTCCTCCCGGTTCGCTCACCACTACTACGGGAATCTCGGTTGATTTCTTTTCCTCCGGGTACTGAGATGTTTCAGTTCCCCGGGTTTGCCTCCGCAGGGCTATGTATTCACCCTGAGGATACGCTTGCGCGTGGGTTTCCCCATTCGGAACCCCGGTAGTCAAAGGCCCTTTGCGCCTCGTACCGGACTTTCGGGGCTTGGCCCGTCCTTCGTCGCCGGCGGATGCCTAGGCATCCCCCGCGTGCATTCCTTCGCTTAAATCCTAATTCCAGCGATTCAGCTCTGTTCTGCCGCATGAGCAGCTCGAATCCACCTGTTTTTTTCTTGGTGCTTCAAGTCACTCTGTATGCTTGATTGCTTTGTTAGTTTCCATGCCGAAATTTCAATATTCTCAGTGACCTCGTTGGATCGCTGACTTGCGCCCGGAAGCGCTTCTGGAGCTAAGGAGACTCGAACTCCTAACATCCAGCTTGCAAAGCTGGCGCTCTACCAGTTGAGCTATAACCCCTGAAAGTGGGCCTGAATGGACTTGAACCATTGACCCCCGCCTTATCAGAGCGGTGCTCTAACCAGCTGAGCTACAGACCCGGGCTCTAAAAGAATCGGAGATGTACTTGGGTGACGACTTGTTGTCTCGAAAAACAGGCTGTTGGAACCTAAGTTCCAGATTTACTCCTTAAAGGAGGTAATCCAGCCGCACCTTCCGGTACGGCTACCTTGTTACGACTTAGCCCCAGTCAAAGGTCTTGCTTTAGGCGCTTGCACGACTTAGAGCACTCCCTTCTCCCATGGCTTGACGGGCGGTGTGTACAAGGCCCGGGAACGTATTCACCGTGGTGTGCTGACCCACGATTACTAGCGATTCCAGCTTCACGGAGTCGAGTTGCAGACTCCGATCCGAACTGAGGACGGCTTTGAGGATTGGCTCCGCCTCGCGGCGTTGCGACCCATTGTACCGACCATTGTAGCACGTGTGTAGCCCAGGATGTAAGGGCCATGAGGACTTGACGTCATCCACACCTTCCTCCGGGTTGTCCCCGGCAGTCTCTCCAGAGGGCCCCCTTGCGGGTGGCAACTGGAAACGTGGGTTGCGCTCGTTGCGGGACTTAACCCAACATCTCACGACACGAGCTGACGACAGCCATGCAGCACCTGTGCGGAACGTTGCATTGCTGCAAAACGGCGATCTCTCGCCGCGGCGTTCCCATGTCAAACCCTGGTAAGGTTCTGCGCGTTGCTTCGAATTAAACCACATGCTCCACCGCTTGTGCGGGCCCCCGTCAATTCCTTTGAGTTTCATACTTGCGTACGTACTCCCCAGGCGGCATACTTAACGCGTTGGCTACGGTACCCGGGGGAACCCCCGGACACCCAGTATGCATTGTTTACGGTGCGGACTACCAGGGTATCTAATCCTGTTTGCTACCCGCACTTTCGAGCCTCAGCGTCGATAAGTCCCCAGCAGGCTGCCTTCGCCATCGGTGTTCTTCCTGATCTCTACGCATTCCACCGCTACACCAGGAATTCCGCCTGCCCCTGAACTATCCAAGAGATCCAGTTCGGACTGCAGAACCGGGGTTGGGCCCCGGGATTGTACAATCCGCTTGAATCTCCGCCTACGCTCCCTTTACGCCCAGTAATTCCGAACAACGCTTGCACCCCTCGTATTACCGCGGCTGCTGGCACGAAGTTTGCCGGTGCTTCCTCTCAAGGTACATTCAATCCCTTACGAATAAGGGCCTTATTCCCTCATGACAGTGGTTTACACACCGAAATGCTTCTTCCCACACGTGGCGTTGCTGCATCAGGGTTTCCCCCATTGTGCAATATTCCCTACTGCTGCCTCCCGTAGGAGTCTGGGCCGTATCTCAGTCCCAATGTGGCCGATCACCCTCTCAGGCCGGCTACCGATCGTCGCCTTGGTGGGCCGTTGCCCCGCCAACTAGCTAATCGGACGCAAGCTCATCCCATACCGATAAATCTCTAGTCAACCCTCCATGCAGAGGGCCACTCTCCTGGACATTAACCGCGCGTTGGCACGGGTATTTCCTGATATGGGGCAGATTGCTTACGCGTTACTCACCCGTTCGCCGCTCGGCATTGCTGCCTCGCTCGACTTGCATGTATAAGACACGCCACCAGCGTTCGTTCTGAGCCAGGATCAAACTCTTCATTGATTTTTAAAATAGTCTGTCCTGTTTTTCGTAAAT
>NZ_MWQK01000013.1 GCF_002210425.1 Fibrobacter sp. UWB2
GATCGCCGATGGTACCTGGCCCCCGGGCCCGGGAGAGTAGGTCGCCGCTGGATTCACGGGCCCCTTGAGGAAATCCTCGAGGGGCCCTTTCTTTTTATGCCGCTCGGCTGCTATTGCAGGACGGGACTCCGCCTTCGCCTCGCTCTCGCGCCACGGCGTGTTGGTACACGCCGCTTGTCGCTCACGGCCCTTGCCGGAACACGGCGAGCGGGGCTTTTTTGTTTTGTACGTACCGCTCGCGTAATGTCGCGCTGTCATGCCGGACTCCGTTCCGGGAGGGAATCGGCTTACATGGTTCCCCTTGCGGGCTCATCTGATCGGTTTTCTATGTTGTTTGTGTTTCTTTGTCTGCATGCCGGTCGCGCTGGAAACCGCGCCGTTATGCGGACCTGCAATATTTGAATAATGAATATTCCAACCTGGCACATTGATAAAATATCAATAAAAATATCGAAAATGTATACTCTTTGCGCCCGTAGTAATTGTAGTTTAGAATTGTAGGCAGGCGATGTCGCAGGCCACGGGGTAAAAAAGGGGTCCACTATGGAAAACAAAGAGAATGAGATCAGGAAGCTGGGTCCCATTGTCGAGACTATCTGGGGCGTGCTCCTGCTTGTGGTGAGCTGCGTACTGATTGTCTTCGCCGCCTAGTTCTTGATCGCGAAAAAGAAAGTCCGTCTGTGTTGGAGACGGACTTCTTTTTTTTGCCTAAATTTTGAAATTTCTATTTAATTGCCAACGGGCTTTACGCCTTCAATTGCCTCAATTAACCAATCCATGACTTTGCTTTCTGATTCTCTGTTGCTGTTGAATTCTATGGCTACGATGCTTCTTTTGGGTGTAACTGTAATAGCTTCGCAATTGAGTATGGAAGAATTTTTGGGAATTATACAGGCGTAGCCGTAATTTTTATCTTGTTTGTATGTTGTACTTTGGCGTTCTTCACCCGGGAATCTACGGCTGAATGAATAATTGATGACATAATCTATGAATGAAGAATCGCTTTCGTTTTGCGGAGGTTGAAAATCTCCTTCAGCGACCATAAACGATGAAGGTAAGGTCTTAATTCTAATGGTGATGTTGTCTTTTGCAAAATCGAATTGTGCAAAGTTTTTTTCTGAAGAGTAAAGAGGCCTTTCGTAAGCGAATTCATTTCTCAAGTACGACAAGTCCATTTCAAGAGGTTCTGGAATATCAGTGTAGACATAATGGAACCCGGTCAGGAAATGTTTTTTTAATTGAGTATGTGAATTTGAATTTGCACATCCGCTGATAATGAGCGTGGCTGAAACAAAACCGATAGATAGTAATTTATTCATATTTTTCCTTTATTTAAAATGCAAGATTTCTCCATTGACAATCACTGATTGGAGGAATGAATCGATTGTTGTAATAATCAATACAATATTGTGGATCTTCTGCTGTAGCGCAATTCCTATCGCGAATTTCAGTGAGTTTATCGTAAACATCCTTGTTTTGCGTAGCTCTGCTTGGGAGTGACCATTCAAGACAACTGAAACAACAGGGTATGCCTGGTACATAAAGCGATTTTTTCATTTTTTCGACTGCTTTTGTATCGCCAGTTGCTGAGAAGTATGCCCAATGTGCATCGACTTCTTCGGCCTTGCAAGTAATGGTGTCCTGGAAAAGGGGATGACTTTGAACAAAGTCTTCAATACCTTGCTGAATCGGAACCCCCGCCGGAAATTCTCGATGATAATCTTTTTGCTGTTTGGAATCTAAGTGACTTAAAATCCATTTTTCGTCAATGTAATTATGGTTTCTGATGCTTAAAATATTGATGAGAATTTTTACGTATTCCTTGGCGGTCTTTACGTTGAGCGTGTTTTGGCGAATGAGGGCTACAATTAAATCGTTTGTATATTGCGGATTCATTTTATAGGCATCATTTGTGAAATGCTCCAATGAATCGGCAACGGCAGGGGCTAAATCGTCGCGTTTGATATTCTCATTAAATTTGGCTTGAAATAGCGAACAACTAGAAAGGATGATTGCTGCCAGAAAAAGGGATAGAATTACTTGTTTTTTCATATTTTTAATGAATACGTTGTATGTTAATATATAAAAAGATATAGTCTGCACGTTTTTATTCTTGTGCGATTCGAAAAAAAAGTTAATAGAATGTCAATATCTTGTAGTTTTGATGGATGGAAAAGATTTTTCTCAAAAAAAATGAAAAAAAGTTGATTTTTTTTACGCTAACCCCTTGTTTTTATTCCAGAAAATTCTATAATTGGTCTCACCCTCGAAACGACGGTCAAAACGAAGAATCGAGAGTAAAGCGAAAGCCCGCGAGACTTTCGGGAAGATTGAAGGAATCGGAGATGTGCTTAGTGACGGCCCAAGAAAATTTCTTGGAAGTCAA
>NZ_MWQK01000014.1 GCF_002210425.1 Fibrobacter sp. UWB2
TGGAGATGCGGACAATAATTTAGACAGGTTGTTTGTCCAAATATAGTTTCCGGTAATCCATTGGACTCATTCCATTGAGTCTGACCTTTATCCGTTTCGTGCAAAACCATTCCAAATATTTTTCAAGCTCAACTTTGAACTCTTCCTTGTCAACTTTTCCCCAGTTCCTGCTGTAGAAAAACTCGTTCTTGAGTATACCGAAAAAGCCTTCACACGCGGCGTTGTCGGGCGTGTAGCCCTTTCTTGACATGGATCGTGTCAAGCCATACTTTTTCATTCTCTCGATCCATCCGGGCCACCTGTAATGACTTCCTCTGTCCGTATGGATTATCGGGGTTTCACCCTCATGGAGTGTCGCAACGGCCTTATCCAGCATCTCGTCGACAAGGGTCGCATCAGGTGACTCTCCGATTGTCCAACATACTGGCGCTCCGTCGAAGCAGTCGATAATCGGTGATAGGTACACTTTGCCGTCGTGTAGAGGAAATTCCGTTATGTCCGTCAGCCATTTTTGATTGGGTGCATCGGCGTGAAAATTGCGATTGAGAATATTGGGAACGGCGGGTGTGATTTCGCCTTTATACGAACTATATTTCAGTTTCTTGGGTTTGTAGACGATGAGGTTGCCGAGTTTCATTGCGCGTCTGACAACCTTCTCGGAAACTTTCTTTCCGGTCTTTGAAAGTTCGCTGTGGATTTTTCTGTAGCCGTAAGTTTTGTTGGACTCGTCGAATATTGGGACAAGTTCTTTTAGCAACTGAAGGTCCTTATTGTTCCGGTCATTCAGGTGTTTTACGTTGTAGTAATAGACGCTTCGGGACATTCCCAATGCAAGTAGGATATCCCTTAATTTGTAGCGGTTGCGTAAGGCGTTGACAAGCTGTGTTTTTTCCCTGTTGCGAAGGGCAGACAAGTCAACGCCTGGGTCTTTTTTTATTATGTTCAGCGTCTCCTTCAATATGTCAACTTCTAGCTGGAGACTTCGGATTTTCTCGTTCAGCGCCTTCGCGTCTTCGGAAGAAAGATCCTTTTCCTTCTCCAGTTTCCGCTTCGTTGGTCTTGGTTTGTTCTGCAGTCCCATAAGTCCGTATTTTTTATAGTCCTGATACCAATAATAGATACTTGCGTACGTATATCCAATATCTTTGGCGACAGAAATCATAGGTTCGCCCATTTCGTAGCATCTGCGGATGGCCTCTAGCTTAACATTGAAAGGAGCGTGTGGCGGATGTTCTGGAGTGTTTATAATCCTATGGTGTTTTCTTTCCTGATGCGGTTGGCCTTCCTTTTTTATCCACTTGTACAACTGTTTTGTCGATGGATATCCGAGTTTTCGAACGACCTTTGTTGCCGACTTTAAATCATGAAATGTTTCCAAAGCCTTGGCGATTTGATCTTCGGTAAAATGCATGATGCGTCCTCTAGTTGTGTCCAACTATTCGTCCGCATCCCC
>NZ_MWQK01000015.1 GCF_002210425.1 Fibrobacter sp. UWB2
CGATTAAACCTCAGGCTTCATCAGCGGGAAGAGCTGCACGTCGCGGATGGTTTCCTGGTTGGTCAGGAGCATCACCATGCGGTCGATACCGAAGCCAACACCGCCGGTAGGAGGCAGACCGGATTCGATAGCGTGCATGAAGTTTTCGTCCATGGGGTGAGTTTCGCCTTCACCACCGCGGCCACGGCGGACCTGGTCTTCCAGAAGTTCGCGCTGGCGGATGGGGTCGTTAAGTTCGGTATAGGCGTTGCCCAGTTCCCAGCCGTTTGCGTAGGGTTCGAACTGTTCGATGAGGCCTTCGATGGTACGGTGCTTCTTGCAGAGCGGAGTAGATTCGGTGGGCATGTCCTTGATGAAGGTGGGCTGGATCAGCTTGTCTTCCACAGTCAGTTCAAACAGTTCCAGGATGCCACGGCCGCGGCTGAATTCACCATCCAGGTGGCCGCCCAGTTCTTCCATCTTGTTCTTGATGTCTTCGTCAGACATTTCGTTGACCTTCAGGCCACCGAACTTTTCGATAGCTTCGATCATGCTGTAGCGGGGCCACGGAGCCTTGAAGTCGATTTCCTTGCCCTGGGTCATGATCTTGGTGGTGCCGTTTGCTGCGATACAGGCGCGTTCGTAGATGTTTTCGAAGTGGACCATCATGTCGTTGTAGTCAGCGAAAGCTTCGTAGAATTCCAGACCGGTGAATTCCGGGCTATGGGTACGGTCCATACCTTCGTTACGGAAGTTCTTGGAGAATTCGAAAACCTTTTCCATACCGCCAACAATGCAGCGCTTCAGGTAGAGTTCCGGAGCGACACGCATGTAGAGGGTCATATCGCAGGCATTGTGATGGGTGGTAAACGGACGAGCGTTTGCACCGCCGTAAATCGGCTGCAGAGTCGGGGTTTCCACTTCGATGAAGCCCTTTTCGATGAGGTATTCACGAATGGACTGCATAATCTTGGAACGCTTGATGAACACGTCCTTCACGTCGTCGTTCAAGGCCATGTCGATATAGCGCTGACGGTAACGGGCGTCCACGTCGGCAAATTCGTTG